>JASLMH010000012.1 GCA_030746635.1 Alphaproteobacteria bacterium
GATCATGGCGGCCGACGTCGTCGGCTACGCGCGGCTGATCAGGGCCGACGAAGAGGGCACAATCGCGGCCCTCAAGGCCCTGCGCGCCGATCTGATCGACCCGAAACTCAGCCAGCACAACGGCCGGATCGTCAAGCTGGTCGGCGACGGCATGCTGGCCGAGTTCCCGAGTGTCGTCGACGCCGTGCGTGCCGCCGTGGAATCGCAACAGGCGGTGGCCGGACACAACGCCGACCTGCCGGAAGATCTGCGGATCGCGTTTCGCGTCGGCATCAACCTGGGTGATGTGGTGATCGACGGCGACGATATCCACGGCGATGGCGTCAATGTGGCCGCGCGTCTGGAAGCCCTGGCCGAGCCGGGCGGCGTCTGCATCTCGGGCAGCGTGCACGAGCAGGTGCGGGATCGCATCGATTTGCCATTCCAGGATCTGGGCGAGCGCGAGGTGAAGAACATCAACCGACCGGTCCGGGTCTGGCAGTGGGTCGCGGACGGCCTGGAGATGGGTCGGTCGGCAAATGCGGATCATGCCGAACCGTTGCCGTTGCCCGACAAGCCGTCCATCGCGGTGCTGCCGTTCGACAACATGTCCGGCGATCCGGAGCAGGAGTATTTTGCCGACGGCATGGCCGAGGACATCATCGCCGCGCTGTCCCGGCTGCCCTGGTTCTTCGTCATCGCCCGCAACTCGTCCTTCGCCTTCAAGGGCCAGGCCGTCGATGTCAGGCAGCTGGCGCGGGAACTCGGCGTGCAATACGTCCTCGAGGGCAGCGTGCGCAAGGCCGGCGACCGCGTCCGCATCACGGCGCAGCTGATCGACGCCCGCAACGACCGTCATCTCTGGGCCGAGCGCTACGACCGGGACCTCACCGACATCTTCGCCGTGCAGGACGAGATCACCGAGAAGATCGTCGGTGCCGTGGCGCCTGAATTCCTTGCGGCGGAAATGCACCGGGCGCGGAACAAGGATCAACAAAGCCTGGATGCGTGGGACCTCTACATGCGCGCGCGCTGGTATCGCAATCGACTCGACCGGGAGAGCAATGTCGAGGCGCAGCAACTCCTGCAGAAGGCGATTGATCTCGACCCGCGCGGCGATCTCGCGCTGGGCGACCTCGCCCTCAGCCATATGCAAGGCATGTTTTGGGGCTGGAGCGACTCGCGGCCGCGATCCCTGGCGGCGGCGGCGGAGAATGCCGAGAGGGCACTGGTGCTCAACGACAACAACGTCGCGGCACGCCTCGCAATGGCGACGGTGGATATGTTCAACCGCAAGTATGAAGATGGCATACGTCGGGCAGGAAAAGCCGTTGAGCTGGCCCCAAACTCGGCGGAAGCGTACAGCTGGTATGCCTCGGCATTGACCTTCGCCTGCGAGTGGGAAAAGGCCATCCCGGCCTTGCAAAAGGCCATTCGACTGAGTCCCCGCGATCCCCTTAACGCCACCTGCTACGCCGTCATGTCCGTGGCGACATTCCTGGCCGCTCGCTACGAGGAATGCATTGAATGGTGCGAGCGCAATTTGCAGGAACACCCCAATGCACCGCCCGGCGTGCATCGCCCGATGGCGGCGGCCTACGCCATGCTCGACAAAATGGACGAGGCAAAGGCGGCGATCGAGCAACTGCAACGCCGCATACCCTCGGTGACGATCGACGCCACCAGAGAGCATCTTCCGATCAAGAATGAAGATGACATGGAACGCCTGCTCGGCGCCTTGCGCAAGGCGGGATTGCCGGAATGACCCCGTTGAAGTACGCAGCATGACAGAATCGTTCCTGACCTTCCTGGCGATCTCGGTGGTGGTCATCGTGACGCCGGGACAGGACACGGCGCTGACCATCCGCAACACTTTGGTGGGCGGTCAGCGGGGCGGCGTCCTGACCGCCTTCGGCGTCGCCACCGGACAGGCGGTCTGGGCGCTGGCCACCGCCATCGGCGTGGTGGCGTTCCTGGTGGCCTCGGAACCGGTGTTCGCCGCGGTGAAGCTGGCCGGCGCCGGCTACATCATCTTCCTCGGCGCCCAGTCCCTGTACGCCGCCGTGCGCCCGGTCCGTCCGGTGGTCGATCTCCAGGGCCAGGCGGTGCCGTCGGGGCTGGTACCGCTGGCCGCCCTGCGCCAGGGGGTGATCAGCAACCTCGGCAACCCGAAGATGGCGGTGTTCTTCGCCAGTCTGTTGCCGCAGTTCGCGCCGGGCGGCGAGGCCACCTTCGCCGGCCTGGCCCTGCTCGGCCTGATCTTCTGCACCATGACCTTCGTTTGGCTGACCGGCTATGCCATGGCCATCGCCACGGCGGGGGATTTCCTACGCCGACCGAGGGTTCGCCGGACGGTGGAGGGGCTGACCGGAGCCGCGCTGGTCACCCTGGGCCTGCACATCGCCACCGCCGACGACTAGCGCGTCTGGATATCGGTCCGTGCCTGGATCGATACCGGCCAGATCGGCCAGAACCCGGGCCGCCGGCGGCACGTCGTCGATCAGGCCAACGCCTTGTCCGGCGTATAGGCTGAGGCCCTCGGCATAGGCATCCCGATCGCCACGCCGGGCGCCGCCGGCGATGAAGCGATAGGGGCTGCGCCGGCGCGGCGGGATCACCCGGTAGGCGCTGCCCAGCGGCCAGCCGTAGGAATAGCCGTGACCATGGACGGTGTCGTCCGCTCCGGCCGCGACCAGGCGCCGTTTATAGATATCGTGAGCCAGGGATTCGGCGGTGGCCACGAACCGAGTGCCAACCCAGGCGCCCGCGGCACCCAGATGCAGCGCCGCCGCCACGCCGTCGCGGTCGGCGATGCCACCGGCGGCCAGGACGGGCAGGGGGGCGACGGCACGCAGCACCGCCGGCAGCAAGGCCATCAGGCCGACGGTGCCGCCGACGTGACCGCCGGCCTCGAAGCCCTGGGCGATAATGGCGTCGGCACCGGCCGCGGCGGCCCGCTCCGCCTCGGCCACCGAGCCGATCTGCGCCATGGTGACGATACCAGCCGCCTTGGCGCGCGGGATCACCGTCCCGAAATCGCCCCAAAACAGCGACAACACCTTCGGCCGCTCCTCCAGCACTGCCGATAGCTGCGCTTCGAACCCGTCCGGCCCCGGCCCCTTGGGCACCAGATTGACGCCGAACGGCCGGTCGGTCAGATCGCGGGTTTGGCGGATCCAGTCGCGGATCTGCGCCGCGCCACGGCGGATACAGCCCAGGTGCCCCAGGCCGCCGGCATTGCTGACGGCAGCGGCCAGTTTCGGCCCGCCGACACCGCCCATGCCGGCTTGATACACGGGGACCTGGATGTCGCAGAGACTTTCGATGGTGGATGTCATGAGGTTCTCCTAAGTGGGGCTGGTCCCGGCAACGCTTGCGGACAAGATAGGGTCGATTTAGTATCAAGAAAAATGAATTAGTATGAATTGCGATATCTTATTAGGAGATATCAAATGCAAGGCTTGGATCTGCGGGCGCTGGAGATATTCCGCACCGTCGCCATGGAGGGCAGCGTGTCCAAGGCGGCCGTGAAGCTGAACCGGGTGCAATCGAACATCAGCACCCGCGTCAAACAACTCGAGGAACAACTGCAGAAGCAGTTGTTCGTCCGGCGGAACCGGGGCCTGACGTTGACGCCCGACGGTGAGATGCTGTTGCCCTATGCCGACCGCATGCTGCAACTGTCGCAAGAGGCATCGGAAGCCTTGAGCGAAGGCCGGCCCAGCGGCGAATTTCGCATCGGCGCCATGGAAAGCACCGCGGCGGCGCGGCTGCCCGACATCCTCTCGCGGTTCCACGACCGTCACCCGGACGTGCGGGTCGAGTTGCAGACCGACACCGCCGGTGGCCTGCTGGAGTGCCTGTTGAATCGTGAAATCGAAGTCGCCTTCGTCGCCGAGCCGGTGGCCTTCGAACGCATTCATACGCTGCCGGTGTTCGAGGAGAGACTGATCCTCGTCGCGCCGAAGTCCTTTCCGCCACTCGAAAACACGGACCAGATCAGCGGCAAGACGGTTATTGCGTTCGAGGCCGGCTGCGCCTACCGGCGCTATCTGGAAGATTGGCTGTTGGATGCGGGGATCGTCCCGGGCAATGTGATGGCGGTGAGTTCCTACCTGGCCATCCTGGCCTGCGTCGCCGCCGGCACGGGCTATGCCGTGGTGCCGCAAACGGTTCTCGACATCGTCGCCGCCAAGGGACAGTTCCTGCGTCACCCGCTACCGGGCAAACTGTCGCGGATCAAGACGCTGCTAGCCTGGCGCGTCGACTACCGTTCCGCCAAACTGGACGCGTTGAGGGAATTGCTCCCGCGTTTCGGTGGCGACTGACGGTCGACGACTCTGCATTTAAGAAAATCTAATACGATCCTTAGAAAAATCCGGTTGTTTGGGGGCATGATATGACACATTTGTTCCCTTGCATCTGTGCAGGTTTGTCGAACCGTTCATGATGATGGGGGCAAGATCGTTGAACCAGGCCGTTAGAAATTCTATTCCAAGCGATGAGGTCCGGGGCGCCCTGACCTTCATCGTGCCGCAGGACAGCAAGCCGTATTTCGAAAGTTCCGCATTGACCGGCGGCGAACCCAAGGTCCACTTCAAGACCGAGGACCGTACGGTCGTGATCCATGACATGCGGCCCCTGGCCGGGGATTTGTCTCTCGACCGCGAAGGTTTCGAGCTGCTGCGCCACGAAACCACGGTGGACGATCTGTACGACGACCAGGCCGTCGCGGATGCCTACGACGGCGAGATCGAGGTGCTGCTGAAAGCGGCGACGGCAGCCGATCGGGTGGCGATCTTCGATCACACCCGGCGGTCGGACGGGCCGACGGGCGCCGCCAACCCCGACGGCCTGCGCGGGCCGGCCAGCCGGGTGCACGTGGACTACACGCCGAAGTCGGGCCCGCAACGCGCTCGCGACGCCATGGGCGCCGCCGAGGTCGACCGCATCCTCGGCTCGGGCGGGCACATCGTCCAGGTCAACGTCTGGCGGCCGATCAGCGGGCCGGTGCGACGCTCGCCGCTGGCGCTGGCCGACGCCGCCAGCATCGAGCCCGAGGAACTCGTCGCCACCGATCAGGTGTTCCCGGACCGGGTCGGCGAGATCTACCAGTTGGCCCATGGTCCCGGGCAGCGCTGGTACTGGGCGCCGGACATGGAGCGGGATGAAGTCCTGCTGATCAAGGGCTGGGACAGCCGCGACGACGGCCGCGCCCAATTCACCCCGCACGGCGCCTGCCGACTCGCCAACAAGGACCCGGAGGCGCCGCCGCGGGAGAGCATCGAGACCCGCACCTACCTAGTCTTCGAGGGCTAGCGCCAGCTAGCCGACCTGGCGGTCCTGGTCCCGCCAGTAGATCTCCCGGATCGCCTTCTTGTCGGGCTTGCCCAGGGCGGTGAGCGGCAACTCGTCGACGAACTCCACCGTCTTGGGGGCGTAGACCGGGCCCTTCTTTTCGCGCACCAAGGCGGTCAATTCCGCCGCCGTTGGTTCGCTGCCCGGCCTGGCGACCACCACGGCCTTTACCGCCTCGCCCCATTTCTCGTCGGGGACGCCGATCACCGCCGCCGTGGCGACGTCCGGATGGCTGGTCAGCACGTCCTCCACCTCGCGCGGAAAGACGTTGAAACCGCCGGAGATGATCATGTCCTTGGAGCGGTCGACGATGTAGAAGTAGCCCTCCTCGTCACGCCGGGCCATGTCGCCGGTGTGCAGCCAATCGCCACGCAGGGCCTCGGCCGTGGCCTCGGGCCGCCGCCAGTAGCCGTCCATGACCAACGGGCCGCGGACGCAGATCTCACCGACCTCGCCGATCGGCGCCTCGCCGCCGCCATCGTCCAGCACCGCCACCTGCAGCCCCGCCAGGGGCGAGCCGCAGGAGGCCAGGCGCTCCGGCCGGGCCGGGTCGTGGTCCTGCGGCGGCAGCCCGGTGACCGTGTTGGGCGCCTCGGTCTGGGCGTAGATCTGCTGGAAGATCGGCCCGAACGCCTGCATGCCCTCCAACAGCCGGGTCGGCGACATCGGCGCCGCGCCGTAGATGATCAATTGCAGGCTCGAGAGGTCCTTGGTCTTGCTGTCAGGATGATCCAGCAGCACATAGATCATCGTCGGCACCAGGAAGCTGGCGGTGATCCGGTATTCCTCCACGGCGGCCAGGAAGGCCGTTGGCTCGAAACCCGGCTGGATCACCACGGTGCCGCCGCGCAGCATGGTCGGCACGATCAGGGCGCCGGCCGCATGGGTCACCGGGGTCGCCACCAGCAGGCGGATGTCGGCCGGCCAGCGCCATTCCGCCAGGGTGATCAGGACGTTCATCACCATGGCGCGATGGGGCAGCATGACGCCTTTCGGCCGGCCGGTGGTGCCGCCGGTATAGGCGACCCAGGCCAGATCCGATTCCGAAGGCACCGCCACCAGGGGCAGCGGCTCATGGTCCGCCGCCAGGGCCAGAAGATCCTGGCCAAAGTCGGCCGGTCCCAGGGTCAGTACATGACCGAGTTCCGGCACCCGTTCGGCCAGTTCCCGGCCTTTCTCGGCGAACCCGTCGGCGTCCACCACCAGCGTGGAAATCTCGGCGTCGGCCAGGATGAAGGCCTGGTCCTCCACCGCGCCCATGGGATGCAGCGGCGTATAGCGAATGCCGAAGGTGGCGCAGGCCAGGTAGACGACGACGGCATCGATCCGGTTGGCCGCCAGTTGCGACAGGCCGTCGCCCTTGCGCATGCCCAAGTCGGTCAGGGCCTGGCCGACCCGGCTGATGCGATCCGCCAGTTGCCGGTAGCTGACCGTCTCACGCCGGTCGATCAGGGCTTGGCGCTCCGGCGAGCGCTGGATCGCCCGGATGATCAGATCGGCATAGCTGCAGCCCTGATAAAGCGGCTCATTCGGCATGACACTCCTCCCCTCGTTGCCGCCGGATCATATCGGCTCGCAAGGGGACCGGCCATGCGGCGTGTCGGCGCGGCCCGGCAATTTATGCCAAAAGACATAAGAGCTACATACCCCATTTTTCTTAATATATACCGATATTGGATAATATTACCAAAGAATAATCTCAATAATACCATCAGCGAACAAATAGAAACCCAAGGTCTCGTGACACGAGTTAATAGAATCTTGTCAAATTCCTGCTGATGTATCGCCGTCGGTATTCGTTTCCGTGGTCGAGACAACCGGAATCGCGCACCGATTAGGGAAGGCTCGACGTCCGCGTCGGGCGACGTTCAAATGGGGAAATATCATGTCACGCCGTTTTGCCGCCGCTATCCTGGCGACCGTTTTTCTCGCGCTGGCGCCGAAGGGCGCCCTCGCCACCGAATTGGGCCTGACGCCCAACCAGGTGGTTTCGCTCTGGACCAATATCAACGCCGCGCTGCTGGACAGCGCCGCGGCCATCGCCAAGGACCCGGGCCTGCAAGGCCAGATGAAGGCGCTTACGCCCGGCCAGTTCAAGGGCAAGAAACCGTCGGACGTGTTGGGACGGGTAGCCGAGTTCCGCGACAGGTTGGACAAACTGCGTGCGCGCGGCGGCCTGCCGGCCACCTCGCGCTACGGCGAAGGCGACGGCAAGATCACGCCAAGCGTCGTATTCCTGAACTCCGGCCGGGTGCTGAATGCCACGGTCGATTGGCTGATCCGGAATACCGAGCGCGACCAACTGGTCAGCCAATATTACCGACGGCATGCCTTCAGCGGCAAAACGCCCAGCCACGCCTTCGCCATGGTCGACCTGGCGGTCCGCCGCCTCGACCTGATCCTGCCACTTATCTGAAGTTGCTGCCGGCGGCGGCCAACGCCGTCCGTCGGCATGGGGGAAAACGCCATGAAGAATCTCACCATCAAATCGATCAGCCTGGCCTTGACGGTGGTGCTGTGCCTGGTCGGCGCAGTCGTCGTCGCCTCCTCGGCGCTGACCGTCAAGGAAGGCAACCGCATCGACCGGACCTGGCAGGAGTTCGAATCCGGCCCGGCCGCCAAGACGGCCATCCTGGTCAACCTGCGCGACGCCGTCGGTTTCGGCGGTGTCATCCACCAGTTCAAGAATTTCGTGCTGCGTGGCGACCGCCCCCGCATCGTCAAGGTGCAAGCCCGCCTGCTGGATATCGCGGTGGCCTTGGCCGCCGGCGGCGTCCTGACCCTGCTGCTGGTGCTCGCCATCGCCGGCTTCACCTGGTTCAGCCGGGGCCGGCTGATCCGGCCGTTGGCGGCGCTGGGCGGCGTCATGGAGGCGCTGGCGGAGGGCAACAGCACCGTTGAGGTCCCCTATGGCGACAGCGACAACGAGGTCGGCGGCATGGCCAAGACCGTCGAGGTGTTCCGGCGCAACGCCATCGAGCGCGAAAAACTGGAGGCGGAGCAAAAGGCGGAGCAGGAACGCAAGGCCGAACGCACCCAGCGCATGGAACAGGTGACCGAGGCCTTCGATCAGGAAATCTCCGGAATCGTCGCCACGGTATCCGACGCCGCCGAAGTGATGCGTGGCAGTGCCCGCGGCATGGCCGACACCGCCGAACGCACCAACAGCCGTTCGGCCACCGTCGCCTCGGCCTCCGAGCAGGCGTCCGCCAACGTGCAGACGGTCGCCTCGGCGACCGAGGAGTTGTCCGCCTCGGTGCAGGAAGTCAGCGGTCAGGTCGCCCATTCGGCCGAAATCGCCCGTTCCGCCGTGGTCGAGGCCGAACGGGTCAACGGCCAGGTCCAGGGCCTGGCCGACGCCTCGCAGAAGATCGGCGAGGTGGTCGATTTGATCAACGACATCGCGTCCCAGACCAACCTGCTCGCCCTGAACGCCACCATCGAGGCCGCCCGCGCCGGGGAAGCAGGCAAGGGCTTCGCGGTGGTCGCTTCGGAAGTCAAGAACCTGGCCACCCAGACGGCCAAGGCGACCGATGAAATCGCCACCCAGATCGCCGGCATACAGGACGCCACCGGTTCGGCCGTACAAGGCATCGACGGCATCGGCGAGACCATCGCCAAAATCGATGAAATCGCCGCCGCCATCGCCGCGGCGGTGGAAGAACAAGGGGCCGCGACCGGCGAGATCAGCCGCAACGTGCAGCAGGCCGCGTCCGGTACCGACGATGTCTCCTCGAACATCTCGGCCGTCTCGGCCGACGCCGCCGAAACCGGCAAGGCGGCCGGCGAGGTGCTGCGATCCGCCGACAACCTGGGCGAGCAATCGAACACCCTGGGGGCGGTCATCGATCGCTTCCTGAAGGACGTACGCGCCGCCTAAAGCCCCCGGCATCGCTGTCAAGCGGCCCGGTCCGCCGTTACAATCATCGGCATTCGAACGGCCACCCGGCCGTTCGGATGCCAACGGTGGGACGTGGCGACGATGGGCGCTGTCAGGAGATACGCCGTTCCGATCCTGATCTTGGCGACGTTCGCCCTGATCCTCGGTGCGCTGGCCATCGGCGTGCTGTACGACACCGCCTTCGAGGAAGCGCGCGCCCGGCTGATGGAAACGGCGCAGAGCCAAGCCCGGCTGATGGAGGCGGTGGCCCGGTTTGACCGGCGCGAGAGCCGCGACTATCCGGGTGGGGCGGCGGCGGCGACAATTTCCCAGATCGTCGACGCCCACGAACGCTATCAGGGGTTCGGCGAGACCGGCGAATTCACCGTGGCCCGGCGGGACGACGACAAAATGGTGTTCATTCTCCGCCACCGTCATGCCGATCTCGACCGGCCGAAGCCGGTGCCCTTCGCCTCGCCGCTGGCCGAGCCCATGCGCCGGGCGTTGTCGGGCAAGTCGGGCTCCGTCGTCGGTCCAGACTACCGGGGCGTCACCGTGCTGGCGGCCCATGAACCGGTGGCGCTGCTCGATCTCGGCATCGTCGCCAAGATCGATCTGGCCGAAATCCGCGCCCCCTTCGTCAAGGCCGGCCTGATCGTGGCCGCTCTGGCGGCCCTGATCGTCACCTTCGGCGCGGCGTTCTTCATCACCGCCAGCAATGCCATGATCCGCCGCATCCGCGAGGGCGAGGACAGATACCGGACGCTGTCGGATCTGACCAGCGAGGGCGTGGCGATCCACGACGACGGCATCATCATGGAAGCAAATCAGGCCTTCGCGGATATGTATGGATACGAGATCTCGGACCTGATCGGCATGCATGTGCTCGACCTCGCGGTGCCCGAGGAGCAGGAGAGCGTGGTCGATCATATGTCACGCAACCAGCCCGACACCTATGAAAGCACCAGCTTTCGCAAGGATGGCTCGCGCATCGACATCGAGATCAAGGGCATGCCGACCGTTTACAAAGGCAAGCGCATGCGCGTGACCCGATTGCGTGACCTGACCGAGCGGCGCCTGGCCGAGGCGGCGATGCGGAGAAGCGAGGAGCAGTACCGCGACCTGATCGAGCGGGCGGTGGTGGGCATCATGATCCACGACCCGGATTGGAACATCCTGTTCGCCAACCAGGCCGTGGCGGATATCTTCGGCTACGCGTCGGCCAACGAAGTGATGGCGTTGGGGACGGTGCCGCCGCTTCTGGCAGCGCCGGAAGTGGCGCGGCTGAAGTTCATCCGCGACGGCCGCTTCCAGGACGAGGAACAGCCCGTACGGCTCGAATACGAGGGTCTGCGGAAGGACGGCGCGTCGATTTGGCTGTCCAGCCATAACCGGCGGATGCGCTGGCATGGCCAACCAGCCAGCCAGGCGATCATCGCCGACATCACCGACCGCCGGCGCGCCGAACAGGCCCTTGCCGCGAGCGAAGAAACCCTGCGCCAACGCGAGCGGCAACTCCGCTTGATCACCGACGCCGTGCCGGCGTCGATCACCTATTTGGATGCATCCCTCCATTATCGTTTCGTCAATCGCGTGGCGGAGCAATGGTACGCCCGCCCGGCGGCCGAGATTGTCGGCAAGCACGCGCGGGAGGTGCTCGGCGATAACGCTTTCGACCAGCTTCTTGACCAGCCGGACTTCCCGTCCGCCAGCAGGTCCGACAACCTCGAAGTCTCCTTGACCTATCCCGATGGCGTCGACCGCCAGGTCGAGATCACCACCGTGCCCCATTTAGGGGACGACGGCGAACTGCAGGGCTATTTCGTGCTGACCATCGACGTCACCGAGCGTCAGGCCCTGGAGGCGCGTCTGCGGCAAAGCCAGAAGATGGAGGCGGTGGGTCAGCTGACCGGCGGTATCGCCCACGATTTCAACAATCTGCTGTCGGTGATCATCGGCAACATCGCCATGCTGGAGGATAAACTCGGCCCGGACCATTCGCTGCGGGAACTGACGGCGCCGACCATGCGGGCCGCCGACCACGCCGCCACCCTGACCCATCGCATGCTCGCCTTCGCCCGACAGCAGCCGCTGGAACTGAGACGGCTGGACGTCAACGATGTCCTTGGCAACGCCGAGGATCTGTTGCGAAGCAGCCTGACCGAGGACATCGAATTCACCACCGCACTGGCGGAAGACCTGTACGACTGCGTGGCCGATCCGGTGCAGCTCGAACAGGCGATCCTGAACCTCGCCATCAACGCCCGCGACGCGATGCCGAAGGGCGGCCGGTTGCACATCGAAACCGCTAACGTGCAGTTGTCGGGAAACGGCGGCGAGTCCGGTCCCGATCTGCCGCCCGGCCCCTATCTGATGATCACCGTCAACGATGATGGCGATGGCATCGCGCCGGATATTCAGCCACGCATCTTCGATCCCTTCTTCACCACCAAGGATGTCGGCGCCGGATCGGGCCTCGGCCTGAGCATGGTTTTCGGCTTCGTTCGGCAGTCGCACGGCGACATTACCGTCGAATCCGATATCGGCGCCGGCACGACCTTTCGGATCTACCTGCCGTGTGCCGAAGACGGGGAGGAACGCGAGGACAGACCGATCGTCGCCACGCCGGACCGAACAGGCACCGGCGAGACCATCCTGCTGGTGGAGGACGACCCCGACGTCCGCGAGATGGTGGCGACGGTCCTTGGGCGGCGCGGCTACCTGGTGCTGGAGGCGAGCGACGGCCGGGCCGGCCTGGAGCGGCTGTCGGACCATCGGAAGATCGATTTGCTGTTGACCGACGTGATGCTGCCCGGCGGGATCGGTGGCCGGGAACTGGCCAACAGGGCCCGCACCAGGGACCCGGGGCTCAAGGTGCTGTTCATGTCGGGCTACGACCGAGAGGTGATCGTCGAGCAGGGCCGGATGAATCCCGATGGCCGACTGCTGGCGAAACCGTTCACCCCATCCGACCTGGGCCATCGGGTGCGGGCGGTGCTGGACGAGGAGTGAGGGATGGGCAGGCGCCTGACAAGGATCGCCGGCGGCCTGGCGGGCCTGGTGGTGGTGCTCGCCGTCGCGGTAGCCGCGATCGGACGGGAGCAGACGTTGGTGCTGCTGTTCGGGCCGATCGACACGACGGCGGTCAGCTTCGCCACCCTGGTCCCCAGCCAGCGGCCGAACCGGTTCCTGGTCTGCCCGGACGACTATTGCCGGGCCAGCGCGGATCTGCCCAGTCCCATCTACAAGACGCCGGCGGCGGCGCTGCGGGACCGTTGGCTCGGGATGATCTCCCGCCAGCCGCGGGTCGAACGGACCCGCATCAGCGCCGATGGCATGCAGTTCGATTTCGTTCAGCGTTCATGGCTGTTGCGCTTTCCCGACACCATCACTGTCCGCTTCATCGACCTCGACGACGGCCGATCGACCCTGGCCGTCTACAGCCGCTCCCATTACGGCCATTCCGACCTCGGCGTGAACCGACAACGCATCAAGGCCTGGCTGGCCGCCCTTTGATCTTCCCTTCTAGTGGGCCCGGTTCAGGGCCAGATCGAAGGCGTCGAAGTTGCGCAGGGCATGGCCTTCGGGCAGGTCGGTCGGGCGGTTCATCAACAACGGCACCCGTTGTTCCGACAAACCACCGTGGGAGCGCAGGGGCTCGGTGAGGGCCGACAGGTCATGCCGCTCGACGCTGGTGCCTAACACGGTGTCGGACACCGATACCAACACCAAATGCCCCAATCGGTCGGCCGGCAGGTCGAACCGCTCGGCCGCCGCCCGCCGTGACAGCACCAGTTCCAGGCCGGCCATCGGGCGCAGCCGGTCCGCCAGGGCATCGGCCCCCTCCGGGTCCGCCAGATAGACCGTGGCGTAGGAGCCCAGGGCGCCGTGATGCACCACATAAGGATCGGTGATCGGCAGGATAACCCGCGCCGCGCCGGCCCCCAGCCAACCGTCCAGCAGGCTTTGCAGGTAGATCACCTTCGGCGCGCCGTCGCCGTCGTGTTTGGCGTTCATGCCGTGGTCAGCGGTCAACACGATGGTGCAGTCCATGGCCTGGAGCTGCCCCAGATAGCCGTCCATCAGGGCATAGAAGTCGTTGGCCGCGGCGGTGCCGGGCGCACACTTGTGCTGGATGTAGTCGGTGGTCGACAGATACATCAGGTCGGGCTGCCGCCGGGCCATGATCTGCACCCCGGCGGCCAGCACGAAACCGCTGAGTTCGGCGCTGTAGACATCCGGCACCGGCAACCCGACCAGGGCGGGCACGCCGTCGATGCCGTGCTCCTCGGTGTTGGCCTGGTCCGCCTGTTCGGCGGAGAAGCAAATCCCCCTGGCGCCCGGCGTCAGGCCATGACCCAACAGGCGGCGCAACTTGTCCTTGGCGGTGATCGTGGCGATGGTGGCGCCGGCCGCCTGGAAGGCCTGAAAAATCGTCGGCGCCCGCAGGAACCGCGGATCGTTCATCATCACTTCCTCGCCGCTGTCGGGATCGAGGAAATAGTTGCCGCAGATGCCGTGCACCGCCGGCGGCACGCCGGTGACGATGGACAGGTTGTTGGGATTGGTGAAGCTGGGCACCACGCAGTCGGCCAGGCGGTTGGTGCCGTCGGCCAGCAGGCCGGCGAAAAACGGCGCCACCCCGGCCTCGACCGCCGCCTCGATATAGCCCGGCGCCGAGCCGTCGATGCAGACCGCCACCACCGGCCGGTCCGGCCAGCGGTAGCCGCGGTCGTTGACGCTGACGCTGTCCTTCATCGCGGCAGGATCTCCGCCCCGAAATTGCGCGCCGGGTCCATTTCCGGTTCCAGCCGGCCCAACGGCCGGGCCGCTTCCGGGAAATCCCGGCCGAGGAATTCGCCGCTGCCCGCCGCCACCTGCAATTCGCCCTCCATCACCGCCACCCGGCCACGGCTGATCACGGTCACCGGCCAGCCCTTGACGGTACGTCCCTCGTACGGCGTGTAGCCGACGTTGTCATGCAGCATACTGTGGCTGACGGTGACCTCACGTTCGGGATCCCAGATCGCGATATCGGCGTCGCTACCGATGGCGATGGTGCCCTTGCGGGGATGCAGGCCGTACAGCTTGGCGGCATTGGTGGCGGTCAGGGCGACGAAGCGGTTGAGGTCGATGCGGCCCTTGCCGACGCCTTCCGAAAACAACAGCGGCAGGCGCAACTCGATGCCGGGCACGCCGTTGGCGATCTGCTTGAAGGTCGGCTCCGGCCCGGCGTGCAGCTTGCCGGAATCATCGAAACGATAAGGCGCATGGTCCGAGGAGAAGATCGCGAAGGTCCCGTTGGCAAGGCCACGCCACATGGCCTCCTGAGCCGCGGCGTCCCTTGGCGGCGGGCTGCAACAGAACATCGCACCGTCCATGCCGTCGCGATCGAGGTCCTGGGCGGTGAGGAAGAGGTACTGCGGACAGGTCTCGGCATAGATCTTCAGGCCCTGGTCCTGGGCCCGGCGGATTTCATCCATCGCCTGCTCGGTCGAGACATGCACGATCAGCATCGGCTGGTCCATCAGCCGCGACAGTTGGATGGCCCGATGCGCCGCCTCCCCCTCGCCGGCGCGGGAATGGCTGACGGCGTGGTATTTCGGCTGCCAGTTGCCACCGTCGATCAGCTTCTCGCTCAGCCAGCGGATCATGTCGTGGTTTTCCGCGTGCACCATCACCAGGGCGCCTTCGCGCCGCGCCGCCGCCAACACCTCCAGCATTTGGTAATCGTCCAGGCGCATGGCGTCGTAGGTCATGTAGACCTTGAACGAGGTGAAACCATCACGGATCAGGGCCGGCAGTTCCTGGCCCATCACCTGCTCGCTGGGGTCCGAGATGATCAGGTGATAGCCGTAGTCGATCACCGCCTTGGGCCCGGCGCAGGCGTGATAGTCCTCCACCGTGCGCCGCAACGATTCGCCTTTCTGCTGGGCGGCGAAGGGAATGATCGTGGTTGTGCCGCCAAACACGGCGGAAACGCTGCCGCTGTGGAAATCGTCGGCGCTCATTACCCCGAAGGACGAGAGCTGCTCGATGTGGCAATGGCCCTCGACCCCGCCGGGCAGCACCAGCATCCCGGTGGCGTCGATCTCCCGGCCGCCGGCCGCCAGTCCCTCGCCCAGGGCGGCGATACGGCCATCACGGACCCCGACGTCACATGCGAAGGTATCGGCGGCCGTGGCCACCGTGCCGTTGCGGATCACCAGATCGAAGTCCGTCATGCCGTCGCCCTCCCCGTGGCCGTTATCGGCAGTTTTCGCCAAGGCCGGCGCCAAGGCAAGTCCGGATGCGCCGATACCTCGCCGTGGCAATTCCGCGCCTTTCGAAAACCGCCTATGATCGCCGCGACAACGATGGAAATTGGACCACCGGCCGGGTCGTGGCGACACCGATGAACCAGCCCTCGCAAGCCGAGCCGGCCTATCGACGCCGCTTTCGATCGCCCTTCACGGCCGCCGATCTGTTCGCCATCGCCGGCGACATCGAAAGCTATCCCGACTATGTGCCCTGGTGCCTCGCCACCCGCATCCGCCAGCGGCGGGGCGAGCGCCTGGGCGTCGACAACGTGTTCGGCGCGGCGTTGTTCCGGCTGCGGTTCCGAACCCGGGCCACTTTCGAGCCACCCGGTCGGATCGAAATCGTCTCCAGCGATCGGCCGTTTCGCCATTTGCGCATTGTCTGGCGTTTCGAGGACCTGCCCGACGGTGGCTGTCAGGTGGAATTGAGCATCGCCCACGAACTGCGCTGGTTCCTGGCCAACCGCCTGGCGCCGCTGTTCGCCGAACAGGCCGAGGACCGCATCGTCGCCGCCTTCGAAAGGCGGGCGCGGGCGTTGTTGGGGAATAAGGCGCCGACTACAGGTCGAGGCGGGCGTTGAAGGACAGGCCGAGGGCGTTGATGTCCTCGTCGCCGGTGCCGAGGTAGCGCAGGCTGGGACCGAAGGCCCAGTCGGCCCTGTATTGGTACCAGAGGCCCAAAATCGCCTGATAGGCAATTTCGACGTCGTCGCGGCCCTGGATCACCTGACCGGCCAGGGTGATGTCGTCTTCCTGCACCAGGGCCAGGCCCAGGCCGCCACCCACGTAGGGTGTGAAGGACTGGCCCAGAGGCCAATCGTAATAGGCGTTGGCCATCAGCGTGGTGATCTTGGTATCGCCGCTGCCGCTGGTCCGGGTACCGCCGCTGTTGATCGAATCGGAATCGGCCGCGCGATAGGCGATTTCCACCTCGGCCCGCAGCATCTCGGCGACGCGGGCGCCGGCCGCCGCCCGTAGCAAAAAGCCGGTCTCCATATCGGCGCTGTAGGTCGCCCCGGCGGGCGTATTGCCGCCGATGTCGTCGGGGAAGTGGGCGCCGCCGCCGGCACTCAAATAGATGCGGTCGAACCAGCCGTCCGGGGCAGGCTCCGCCGTTGCCGCCGCCAGGCGAGGCGGCGGCGCCGAGCCCCCGGGCGCGACGCGCGGCGACGGCAACAGCTTGCCCTTCTGCCGGGTCTGGGCCAGGCGCGGCGATGGTGGCGCGATGGCCGGCGGCCCGGCGGTCGAAGGCGGCGACACCTTGGGGCCCGGCAGCCTGGTCGCCGGCAGCGTCGACGGCGGTGGTGGCGGCGGCGTGTAGCGCAGGGTCGGCGGCGGCGGTGCCAGGGCCGGCATCGCGCGGGCCGGCGGCATGGCGACGGGCGCCGGACGTTGGGCGGACGCGGCGAAGGGATGGGCTTCGTTGAGCAGCGCCTTCATGTCGTACAGCCCGCCGCGGGTTCCGGCCAGACCGGGCGACGCCGCCAACAGGCCGATCCCGGCGACAAAACCGCAGCAACGCCACACCATGCCCGTCTCCCTGGTCGCCGTTATGATCCGCCCGCAACGGCGGGCAGAATAGCGCGTTATGCCTGCCAGTACAGCCTTCCTCTCCAGTCCTGAAAATCCGCGCTGTTGGCCATTTCCACCTTGACCTTCCAGTAACTGGAAACCCCATGTTCAGAGCGTCGAGAGTAGTGCGTTCGGGAGTGGGAAATGCCATCAGAACTGGTGGAGGCACCGGAAACCGCCATTGATCCGGTCTGCGGCATGACGGTGAAGTTGCCGACCGACAAACCCAGCGTCGAACATGGCGGCACGACCTTCTATTTCTGTTGCGCCGGCTGCGCCGGGAAATTCGCCGACGACCCCGAGGGCTACTTGAGCGGCGAGGCCAAGAAGGCCGCTGAGTCGAGGCCGGCGGACGATCGTGGCGGCTATATCTGCCCGATGTGCCCCGAGGTGTGGAGCGCCGGCCCGGCCAGCTGTCCCGAGTGCGGCATGGCGCTGGAAGCCAATATGCCGTTGAGCCTGGGCCAGACCAAGTACACCTGCCCGATGCACCCGGAGATCGTTCAGGACGAACCGGGCGATTGCCCGGTCTGCGGCATGGCCCTGGAAGCGGTGACGGTAACGCCCCAGGTCGAGGCCAATCCCGAGCTGATCGACATGACGCGGCGGTTTTGGGTCGCCGGCGCCCTGACCCTGCCCGTGCTGGTGCTGGCCATGGGGGAAATGCTGCCGGGGCTGTCGCGCCTCGTGGGCGGGACCTGGAACCCCTGGGCGCAGTTGGTCCTGGGCAGCCCGGTGGTGCTGTGGGCCGGCTGGCCGTTTTTCCAACGCGGCTGGCGGTCCCTGCTGACCATGAAGCTGAACATGTTCACCCTGATCGCCATCGGCACCGGCGCCGCCTATGGCTACAGCGTCGTCGCGGTGTTGCTGCCCGACGCCTTTCCGGACGGCTTCCGCGATGCCGGGGGGCGGGTTGCGATCTACCTGGAGGCGGCGGCGGTGATCATCACCCTGGTGCTGCTGGGCCAGGTATTGGAACTGCGGGCCCGCGAGCGCACTGGCGGCGCCCTGCGCGCCCTGCTGGACCTGGCGCCGAAAACGGCGCGGCGGCTGCGTGACGACGGCGAGGAGGAGGAGATCCCCCTGACCGAGGTGCAGCCCGGCGATCGTTTGCGGATACGGCCCGGCGAAGGCGTGCCGGTGGACGGGGCGGTAGTCGATGGGCACAGCGCGGTCGATGAATCGATGATCACCGGCGAGCCGCTGCCGGTGGAGAAGACGACCGGCGATCGGCTGATCGGCGGCACCCTGAACGGCACCGGCGCCCTGGTCATGCGGGCCGACAAGGTCGGCGCCGAGACCATGCTGGCGCGGATCGTCCAGATGGTGGCCGAGGCGCAACGCAGCCGCGCCCCGATCCAGCGCATCGCCGATACGGTGGCCGGCTATTTCGTCCCGGCCGTGGTCGGCGCCGCCATCCTCGCCTTCGTCGCCTGGGCGATCTGGGGGCCGACGCCGCCGTTGGCCCATGCCCTGGTGGCCGCCGTCTCGGTGCTGATCATCGCCTGTCCCTGCGCCCTGGGGCTGGCGACGCCGATGTCGATCATGGTCGGCACCGGACGCGGCGCCCAGGCCGGCGTGCTGATCCGCAACGCCGAGGCCCTGGAGCGGTTCGAAGCGGTGGACACCCTGGTGGTGGACAAGACCGGCACCCTGACCATGGGCAAACCGGCCCTGAGGGAGATCGTCGCGGCCGACGGCATCACCGGGGACGAGTTGCTACGCCTGGTGGCCAGCCTGGAGCGGGTCAGCGAACATCCCCTGGCGGCGGCTATCGTCGCCGGCGCGATCACCCGTGGCACCGAACTGGTCGAGCCGGCGGAATTCCAGGGGATCACCGGCAAGGGCGTGGTCGGCACGGTCGATGGCCGCTCTGTTGCTTTCGGCAACGCCGCGCTGATGGCGGACCAGGGCATCGAGGTCTCGACCGAGGCGGCGGACGATTTGCGCCGCGCCGGCGCCACCGCCATGTTCGCCGCCATGGATGGCCGCTACGCCGGCCTGATCGCCGTGGCGGACCCGATCAAGGAAAGCACGCCGGCGGCGATCCAGGCGCTGCACGCCGAAGGTCTGCGCATCGTCATGCTGACCGGCGACAACCAAACCACGGCCCAAGCCGTGGCCGAGCGTCTGGGCATCGACGAGGTGGTCGCCGAAGTTCTGCCGGAGGAGAAGAATGCCGCGGTACGCCGGCTGCAGGAACAGGGCCACGTGGTGGCGATGGCCGGCGACGGCGTCAACGACGCCCCGGCCCTGGCCCAGGCCGATATCGGCATCGCCATGGGGACGGGCACCGACGTGGCGATCGAAAGCGCCGGCGTCACCCTGGTCAAGGGCGACCTCAACGGCATCGTGCGGGCCCGGCGGCTGAGCCGGGGCACCATGCGGAACATCCGGCAGAACCTGTTCTTCGCCTTCTTCTACAACGCCCTGGGCGTGCCGCTGGCGGCCGGTGTGCTGTACCCGTTCTTTGGTATCCTGTTGAGCCCGATCATCGCCGCCGCCGCCATGAGCCTCAGCTCGGTCTCGGTGATCTCCAACGCCCTGCGGCTGCGCACGGCAAGGCTCTGAGTTTTCGTTGGCTAGGACCCGGTTTCCCGCAGACGACGGATCAGGGGCAGGATCTCGGCCTCGACCGCGCGCGGGCTGAGGGCGCCGATATGGCGATGGATGATGCGACCATCGGCATCGATCACGAAGGTTTCGGGCACGCCATAGATCCCCAATTTGGCGCCGACGCGGCCGCCATGGTCGACTCCGGTCCGGTTGTAGGGATCGCCGTGATCGTCCAGCCATTCAGCGGCGGCCTCGGGGCGGTCCTTGTAGTTGAGGCCGTGGACGGGCAGGTCGTTGTCGAAGGCCAGGCGGCTCAGCACCCCGTGCTCCTTGCGACACTCCAGGCACCACGAGGCGAAGACGTTGACCACCGAGACCCGGCCCCGCAGGTCGGCGTCGGACAGGCCCAGCGCGCGCCCCGGCACCGGCGGTAGATCGAATGCCGGCACCGGTTGGCCCAACATTCCAGCGGGCACCTGCCGCAGACGCAGGTTCAGGCTATTGACCAGGATCACCGCCAGGACGATGGCGCCGATGAGAGGCAGGGTCCGCAGCCACCGGCGCCGGGGACCGGATCGGTCCGGGCGCTCCGTTGTGGTTCCCTTGGCCGGACCTTTCAGCACCTCTCGCTCCAAAGTGGCCGGCGCCTGTCTGCTGGCGCCGTGCGATTAATGCCGGCATCGCGCAAGGAAGCAAGGTACGATTCAGGCATGAGATGGGCGAGCATGAGTCGGTTGCGTCCCTCGGAATTCATGGCGTTCCTCGCCGTGCTGATCCTGAACGTCGGCGCGGCGGCGGGCGACTACGCCGCGGCCCGCAAGGAGCTGGTGGATGAGATTACCCGCGACGGCCGGCGGGTATCACTGTCGACCGGCATCCGCGGCTTCGATGCCCGGGTGCTGGCGGCCATCGGCAACGTGCCGCGCCACCAATTCGTGCCGATGCTGTTGCGCCCGGCCGCCTACGCCAACCGTCCCCTGCCGATCGGCCACGGCCAGACCATCTCGCAGCCCTATATCGTGGCGCTGATGACCGACCTGCTGGAATTGCAGGCAGGCCAGCAGGTGTTGGAGATCGGCACCGGTTCGGGCTACCAGACGGCGGTGCTGGCCGAGCTTGGCGTCCGGGTACACAGCATCGAGATCATCGAGGCGTTGGCGAACAGCGCGCGGGCTCACCTGGCCGAAACCGGCTATTCAGGGGTGGTGGTCCGCTGGGCCGACGGCTACCACGGCTGGCCGGAACGGGCGCCGTTCGATGCCATCATCGTCACCGCCGCGGCCAGCCACATCCCGCCGCCATTGGTGGCGCAGTTGAAGCCCGGCGGCCGCATGGTGATCCCGGTCGGCGCCCGCTTCGCGGTGCAGCAACTGGTTTTAGTGCAGAAAGCGGCGGACGGCGGCGTATCGACGCGGCAACTGCTGCCGGTCGCCTTCGTGCCGCTGCGCCGGCGGCGTTGAATGGTGCCCCTGCCGGCCGCCATTTCGCTGCTCTCCGCCGCCGTCCTCGCCCATGAGATCCTGCTCATGCGGCTGTTCTCGATCATCCAATGGCATCACTTCGCCTACATGGTGATCAGCCTGGCGTTGCTCGGCTTTGGCGCCAGCGGCACGGTGATCGCCCTGGCCCGGCACCGGCTGCTGCCCCACTTCCGGGCCGCCTTCGCCACCGGCGCCGCCGGCTTCGGCCTCACCGCGGTCGCCAGCTTCGCCATCGCCCAGCGCATCCCCTTCAATGCCTTGGAGGTGATCTGGGAACCGCGTCAGCAACTCTACCTGGCACTGTTGTTCCTGTTGCTGGCGGTGCCATTCTTCGGCGCCGCCCTGGCCATCGGGCTGGCCCTCGCCGCCCATGGCAAACGCATCGCCAGCCTCTATCGGGCCGACCTGCTTGGCGCCGGCCTGGGCGCGCTGGCCGTCATCGGCACGCTGTTTCTTGTGATGCCGACCACCATGTTGCGGCTGGTCGGCGGCGCCGGCGTGATCGCGGCGGCGCTTGTGTTCGCCGATCTGCCTGGGCGCCGGCTGGCCGTCCTCGGCCTGACCGGCCTGGCTCTGGCGGCGCTGGCGCTGTTGCCGGAAGGGCTGCTGCGGCCGCAGCTGTCGCCATACAAGAGCCTGATGCAGACCCTTGTCCTGCCCGATGCCAGGATCATCGCCCGCCGCTCCAGCCCGCTTGGCCGGCTTGACGTGGTGGAGAGCCCGGCGGCGCCCCTCCGCCATGCGCCGGGATTGAGCCTCAACGCCACCGCCGCGATCCCGCCGCAGCTCGGCGTGTTCACGGACGGCGATGGCATGACCGCGATCACCCGGTTCGACGGCGATCGCGACAGCCTGGCTTTCCTGGACTGGCAGGCCGGCGCCCTGCCCTACCACCTGACGCACCGGCCCCGGGTCCTGGTGCTGGGCGCCGGCGGCGGCAGCGAGATCCTGCGGGCGCAATATCACGGCGCGCGCCGCATCGACGCCGTCGAACTCAACCCCCAGATGGCGGAGTTGCTGGATGGCGAGCAGGCGGAATTTGCCGGCCATCTTTTCAGGCAGCCGGGTAGCCATCTGCATATCGCCGAAGCCCGCGCCTTCGCCGCCCGAAACGATCGCCGCTACGATCTTATCCAGATCACCCTGCTCGACTCCTTCGCCGCATCCGCCGCCGGCCTTCATGCCTTGAGCGAAAGCACGCTCTACACCCTGGAAGCGTTCGAGACCTACCTTGACCGGCTGGCGCCGGGTGGCATGCTGGCCATCACCCGTTGGCTGCGGCTGCCGCCGCGCGACAGCCTGAAGCTGTTCGCCACCGCCGTCGAGGTGCTGCGCCGGCGCGGCGCCGATGACCCATCGAGGCAGCTCTTGCTGATGCGCAGTTGGGACACCGCCACGCTGATCGTCAAATCCGCCGCTTTCGCACCGATCGAGTTGGCGGCGGCGCGGCGGTTCGCCGACGAGCGTCTGTTCGATCTTGCCTATTACCCCGGCATGCCGGCCGGCGAAGCGAACCGCCACAACGTCCTCGAGCAGCCCTATCTGTTCGAGGGGACCCGGGCCTTGCTGGGCCCGGCGCCGCAGGCTTTTCTTGACGCCTATCGCTTCGATCTGACGCCGGCCAGCGATGATCGGCCCTACTTCTTCCACTTCTTCAAATGGCGGTTGCTGCCGGAATTGTCGCGCCTCGGCCCGGCCGGCGGCGTGCTGTTGCTGGATTGGGGCTATATGGTGCTTTGGGCCACCCTGGGGCAGGCGGTGGCGATCAGCGTGCTGCTGATCCTGCTGCCGCTGCGCGCTCTGGGTGGCGAAGGAGCGACGGCCCCGGTGGGCTACGCCGCCCGCGTGGCGGTCTATTTCCTGGCCCTGGGCCTAGCCTTCCTGTTCATCGAAATCGCCTTCATACAACGCTTCGTGCTGTTCCTCGGCCATCCGCTCACCGCCGTCTCGGTGGTGCTGTGCAGCTTCCTGGTGTTCGCCGGGTTCGGCAGCGGTTTCGCCGGGCGGCTGCCGACGCTGCTAGCGGGCCGGCGGATCGGCGCCATTCCGCTGGCCGTCGGCGGCATCGTGGGCATTGCCGGGATTTATCTGCTGCTGCTGCCGGCGTTGTTCGGCTGGCTGTCGCCGCTGACCCAGGGCGCTCGCATCCCGGCCGCCATCGTCCTGATCGCGCCGCTGGCCTTCTGCATGGGACTGCCCTTCCCCCTCGCCCTGCGTCAGGTCGCGGACAAGGCGGCGGCGCTGGTGCCCTGGGCCTGGGGGATCAACGGCTGCGCCTCGGTGATCAGCGCCGTGCTGGCCACCCTGCTGGCGATCCATCTCGGCTTCACGGCGGTGGTCGCGATCGCCTTGGCGCTCTACGTCCTGGCGGCCTGGACGTTACGTTAGCCCGTGTTTCTCACCTTTCGACGTTGGCGCTGCGCTCCGGCAAGCCGAATTCGCGATGGCAGACCTCCGCCAGTTTGGCGACGCCGTCGCGAATCGTCTCGATGGTCGGATGGCCGAAGCACAGGCGCAGCCGGTGGCGGCCGGCGGCCGCGTCGGCCATCCACTCCGCGCCGGGGTTGAGGGCCACGCCCTCGGCCAGCGCCGCCTGGGCCAGCGCCGTGGTGTCCACCGCCTCGGGCAGGGTGATCCAGATGAAGATGCCACCCTTGGGCCGGCTGAAACTGGCGGCGGTACCGAAGTTGCTCTCCAGTGCCTCGATCATCGCCGCGCACTTCGCTTGCAGGACGCCCTGCAGCGCCCCGACATGGGCGTTGAAGTGGTCATGGCAATATTCCGCCAACACCATCTGCTCCAGGGCGCCGGTGCCGCCGTCGGTCTTGATCGACAACAGTCGGGATAGGAGCTCCCAATTGGCCACCACGTAGCCGACCCGGAGGGCCGGCGCGATCGATTTGGAGAACGAGCCGCAATAGACCACGGCGTTGTTCTGGTCCAGAGCCTGGATGGCCGGTGGCCGCTCCCCCTCCCATAGCAGATCGGCATAGCAGTCATCCTCGAAGATCGGCACGCCGAACTCACCGGCCAGGCGGAGCATTTCCAGGCGGCGCTCGCGGCTCACCACGACGCCGGTCGGGTTCTGCACGGTCGGGATGGTGTAGATGTATTTCGGCCGCACGCCCCGATCCTTCAGCGCCTGCAGGGTCTCGGCCAGGGCGTCCATGCGCATGCCGCCGCCGTCCTGGGCAACACCGACATAGTCGACACCCAGGGCTTGCAGATGCTTCATGGCGCCGCCATAGGTCTCCGCCTCGACGATCACCGTGTCGCCGGCGCCGAGCAGCACGCCGTTGACCAGATCGAGCGACTGCATCGAACCCGAGGTCATCAGCACCTGATCGGCGTCACAGGTGATGCCGGCCCGCTGGTTCAACTTGGCAGCGACGAACTCGCGCAACGGTCGATAGCCTTGCGGCCCGCTTTGCAGACCGTAAGTGGCCAGCGTCGCCCCTTCCCGTTTCAGGACGGCATTGGCGGCGGCGATCAAGTCGTCCACCGGCACATTGGCGGCATCGTTGTGGCCGCCGATGAAATTGTACTTGGGAAAGCCGCCCCACGGCATGGCCGGCGGCGGCAGGTCCGGGCGCAGCACGGACTGATAATCGAAACCCATCTTGCGTCTTCTCTGTTGTTTGGCTGACCAGGCGCTCCATGACGCCGGCCGGGCCAATATAGGCGCATCCCAGCGCCCGCCGCCAGCGACCTACGGTCGCGGCTTTGCATGCCGGCCGCGTCGTGGCACCATGGCGCCAGGGAAAGGCAGGGTAATGGTGGAAAAAGGCGAACGGAAACCTCTGCGCCTCGGCACCGCGCAATTCGATGCCGTAGCCGGCGATATCGCCGCCAACGCCGCCAGCCATGCCCGACTGATCGAGCAGGCCGGCGACCGGGGCGTCGATGTCCTGGTGTTTCCGGAACTGTCGCTGGGCGGCTACGACCTGGACGGACTGGCTCGGGACCCGGAACGCTACATCGTCGATCCGGACGGGCCGGCCCTGACGCCGGTTCGGGATGCCTGCCGGCGGCACGGCGTCATCGCCGTCGCCGGTGGCTGCCTGCCCAATCGGCGCGGCATGGGGCTATCCGCCCTGGTCTTCGGCCGCGACGGCGGCTTGCTCACGAGCTACGACAAGCGCCATCTGGATGGCCCGGAACGGGACCACTTCGTTCCCGGCACCGCGCCGTCCCTGCTGGAGGTCGATGGCTGGCGGCTCGGCCTGGGCATCTGTTATGACGCCTCGTTCCCCGAGCACGCCCGCGAACTGGCGATGGGCGGGGCCGCGGCCTATCTGGTCTCGGGAGCGTTTTTTCGGGGCGAGTCCGAGCATCGGCGCGGCGTCTATTTCCCGGCTCGGGCCCTGGAAAACACCATCTATGTGGCCTTCGCCAACTACGTCGGCAGCCACGGCGGCCTGCGTTACGCCGGCCGCAGCACCATTCACGGGCCGGACGGCCGCCTCCTCGCCGATGCCGGCCCCGACCGCCCGGGCCTCGCCGTGGCCGAGATTGATCGCGAAAAGCTGGCGCAGACCCGCGAACGGCTGCCCATGCTCCGCGACCGCATGGAAGATTAGGCGGGCTGCGTTCAGCGCTCGGCCAGCGCCAGTTTCAGGCCCAGGCCGGCGAAGGCGCCGGCGAACAACCAGCGCATGCCGGTCATGATGCCCGGACGGCTGACCAGGTGGTGGCGGACGCCGGCGGAGAACAGGCCGTAGCCGACGAACACCACGAAGGTCATCAACATGAAAATACCGCCGAGGAAGATCATCGACAGGGTCGGATGGCTCGCCCCGGTGGGGATGAACTGCGGCAGGAAGGCCAGGAAGAAGATCGACAGCTTGGGATTGAGGATGTTGATCAGGAAGCCCTTGACGATGATGCCGCGGCTGCTCCTCGGCGCCGATCCGTTCTCCACCGCCAAGACGCCGCTCTCGCGCAGGGCGCTCCAGGCCATGTAGAGCAGGTAGGCGACGCCGGCGTACTTCAGCACCTGAAACGCCACGGCGGAGGTATGCAGGACGGCGGCCAGGCCGAAGATGCTGGCGGTCAGGTGCGGCAGGATCCCCATGGTGCAGCCGAAGGCACCGACGACGCCGGAGCGCGCGCCGCCCGCCAGGCCGCAGGCCAGGGTATAGAGCACGCCGGTACCCGGCGCGATCACCACGATGAACGAAGTCAGCAGAAACTCGGGGCTCATGCCAGCAACTCACGCAAATGGCGGCGATGGGTGACGGCTGAGTGTAGTGGTTTTCCGCCCCAGCCGCGACATGCTCTAAAGGCCCATCCGTTGAGCGATGACGTTGCGTTGAATTTCGCTGGTGCCGCCGCCGATCGGCCCGACGCGCGCGTCACGGAACATCATCTGCATGTCCTGATCGAGGATGTAGCCGGCCCCGGCCAGGATCTGCATGGCCATGTCCGCGACCTTCCAATTGACCTCGGTCGTATAGGCCTTGGCGACGGCGTTCTCCATGATCGGGTCCGCGCCCGCATCCAGCATCCGGGCCACCCGGAAGGTCTGCGCCCGGGCGGTCTGATACATGATCTGCATCTCGGCGAATTTATGGCTGACCGCCTGGAACTTGCCGATCGGGCGGCCGAACTGCTGCCGTTCCTTGGCGTAGGCCAGCGCATGTTCCATGATTTTCAAGGTGTTGCCAACACCGTTCGCCGCCAGGTTCAGGCGCTCCACGTTGAGGCATTTCATCAGGCCCGCCCAGCCATCGTTTTCCGTCCCGATCAGGCGGTCGGCGGGCAAGTGGACATCCTCGAAGAAGCAGTGGTTGGCCTCCGTGGTATGCCGTCCAAGGGCGTCCAGGCGCTGGACCGTGACGCCGGGCAACGTGGTGTCGACCAGAAACATGGAGATGCCGTCATAGCCACGGCCCGGCTTGGTCTTGCAGACGACCACGAGGTTGTGCGCGACGTGGGCGGCGCTGTTGTAGATCTTCTGGCCGTTCAGGACGTAGCCGCCGCCATCCCGCACGGCCAAGGTCTCGATGCTGGCAACGTCGGAGCCATGATCGGGTTCGCTGAGGCAAAGTGCCATGCGCATGTCGCCCGATATCACCTTCGGCAAGACCTCGCGTTTCATCTCGTCACTGCCGTGCAGGGCAATATGCATGCCCGCGTAGATGCAGGTGATGCCCCAGGCCTGGGCGATGCCGCCGTAATGATAGCCAAGTGCCTCACCCAACACGGCGAGGTCAGTGAAAGAACCGTCCTGACCGCCGTATTCTTCCGGATAGACGATGCCGTTGATGCCGGCTTCGGCCAGCGCCGCACAGGCTTCATAGGGGTACTCGCCGGCTTTATCGAGCTCGCGGATTTTCTCGGGCGGCAATACCCGTTGCAGGGTGCCAAGGACGCTCTCGCGCAGCAGCTTCTGTTCGTCCGTGAAGTCGAATGTGAGATTTGGATCTTCCATGGTAAGACTCCCTACTTTTAGTCTCTCGTCGCCACTTGCCAGGCAATAATCGAGCGAGGCAATTGCCGCAAACCCGTACTTGTTTCTCCAAGGAGAACTGATGTCGCAGGATTTGCCAAGAATCTCCGATCGTTACAGCGCCGAAGACATCGAGTCCTTCTACCAGACCGGTTATTGGACCACCCAAACTCTCATAGATATGGTCGACGACTGGGCCAGCAAACGGCCCAGCGACATTTTCGTTACCGACGCTTCCACGGCGCTTGCCTTTGCCGAGTTGCGCGATCGCGCCTATCGCACGGCCGCCGGTCTTGCGCGCTCCGGCATCAAGGCCGGCGACCGCGTTGTCGTCCAACTCCCGAACTGGACCGATTTCGTTGCCGCCGTGGTGGCCGTGGCCCGCTGTCGGGCCATCGTGGTGCCCATCATGCCGATCTATCGCCACGACGAAGTCGGCTACATCCTCCGGCATTCCGGCGCCCGTGCCGTGATCACCTGCAAGGAGTTCGGCGGTTTCGACTTCGCCGCCATGTATCGCGAAGTGTGCGCTGATTGCCCCGATGTCGGCGCTGTTTACCTGGCCCGCGTCGCCGAACCCGATGGCGGCGCTCAGCCGATGTCGTCGCTGCTGGTCGACGGCGAAATCGATGACATCCTTGGCGAGCTTGGCGAAGGTCCCGGCGCCGACGACGGCCATCTCATCATCTACACCTCTGGCACGACGGCGCGCCCCAAGGGTTGTTTTCACACCTGGAACACCCTGGCCTTTTCGGTGCGTATGATCGCCCGGAGCCTTGCCTACGGCGCCAGCGACGTGGCGTTCGGCCCTTCTCCAATCACCCACGGCACCGGCTATATGACCGGTGTCCTTATGCCCCTGGTCTATGGCAGTCAGAGCCATTTCATGGAGTCCTGGGACCCGACGGAAGCTCCGGCCCGGATCGCGAAATACGGCTGTACCACGACGATGACGGCAACGCCGTTCCTGCAAATGATGCTTGATGCCTATGACCCGGAGATCCACGACGTAAGCAGCATGCGGCTCTGGGTGGCGGCGGGCGCGCCAATTCCAGCATCGGTATTCGAACGCTCCCGAAGTGTTTTGCCGAACCTGGAGGTGCTAAGCCTCTATGGGCGCAGCGAGAACTTTCTCACCACCATGTGCGATACCGGCAGCGACCCGGAATTGTCGACGACCTCCGACGGTTGCGCGCCGGCTGGTGTGGAGATTGCCGCCGTCGACGTAAACGGAAACCCGGTCCGGCCAGGTGAGGAAGGCGATCTTTGCTACAAGGGTCCCGGACATATGATCGAGTATTTCCGGCAGCCGGACCTGACCGCCGAGCTGTTCACCGAAGATGGTTTCTCGCGCTCAGGGGATCTCGGCACGATCAATGGAGCCGGCTACCTGCGTGTTACCGGCCGGCTCAAGGATATTATCATCCGCGGCGGCATGAATATCAGTGCCGTTGAAGTTGAGAACCTACTGCTTACCCATCCCGCGGTGCAAAACGTGGCCGTGGTGGCAATGCCGGACGAACGGCTCGGCGAGAAGGCCTGTGCCTATATCGTTCCGGCCGTGGGCATGCAGCCCCGCCTCGAAGATCTGGTGTCCTATCTACGGGACGAGCACGACTTCGCCATCCAAAAACTTCCCGAACGGATCGAGCTGGTCGACGCCCTGCCGATGACCGCCACCGGCAAGGTGCAAAAGCACCTCTTGCGCGCGGATGTGGCCGAGAAACTAAGTGGTGAGCCTACGCTTTCTTGACAACACCTCCCTGGATCGGCTCCCCAGCGTTGTTGCGAGGTTCGAGCCAAGGACCTTCCAGCGTTCCGCGCAAGGCCGTCAGCGCCAGCGGCTGAAGTCCGGTGCGCGCTTCTCCAGGAAAGCCGCCGCCCCTTCCTGCTGCTCGCCGGATTGATGGTAGCCGGGCGCCACCCGGTCCACGATGTCCGCCATCCTGTCACCCATGATCGGCTCCATGTGGATGCGGAAGCTAGCCTTCAGAACCTTGAGGCACGAGGGGCTCAAGGCCAGGAGTTCTCCGCACCATTTGGCGACCTCGTCGTCGAGTTGTTCCATGGGCACGACGGCGTTGACCAGGCCCCATTCCAGCATCTGCTGGGCGCTGTATTGGCGGGTCAGCATCCACATCTCGCGGGCCCGCTTATGACCCAGGATGTTGGCCGACTGCGAAACCGGATATCCACTCGCTGGCGAGCCGACACGGGGCCCGGTCTGGCCGAAGCGGGCATGCTCGGCGGCAATCGTGAAGTCACAGACATAAGCCAGATGGTTGCCGCCGCCGATGGCATAGCCCGGCACCCGGGCGATCACCGGCTTGGGGCAATCGACCACATACCGCCCCAACCGCCATTCGTTATCCTCGAGACCGCCATCGGCCTCCCATTTGACGTCGCCACCGGCACTGAAGGCGCGATCGCCGGTGCCGGTCAGCACCACGACGCCAACGCTCTGGTCGTCGTAGGTGCGCAAAACGGCGTCTTCCAACTCGGCGATGGTGTCGCCCGTGAAGGAATTAAGCGACTTGGGCCGATTGATGGTGATGGTGCAAACGTAGTCCTTGATATCGAACAGAATGTCCTTGTAGTCGCCGCTCATGGTATCTCCTCTCTTTTCCTTTTCTGCCGGAATGGCGCGGTGGATCTGCCCATTCCGACGATGTGAAGTGGTGTTCTGGCTATTCTATGGGGCGATCCCCGTCGGCGCGAAGCGTCTCCCTCGCGATGACGAGGCGCTGGATATCCGACGCGCCTTCGCAGATCCGCAGGATGCGCGCGTCGCGGTACAGCGCCTCTACAACCAAAACGGTTTCCTCGAGCGTTGGTCCGAGTCCTCCGAATACCATCGGAATGGAAAGACCGAACAGTCCCAACTCCCGCATCTCCCGCACGACGTGGTCGGGCAGGTCGTCATGTTTGGAGAGATAGTCTTCCGCGGGGTTCAACCTATCGTCGACGAACCGCCCAACGCCGTCGAGCAGTAGACCGAAGGTCTCTTGATCCTGGATCATCTTCACTTTCCCAGCCTTTGTCCCTCAAGTATCGCGCCGCCTGGCCCGGGGCGATACGCCGGCTTGGAGGGCATTTTGCCGCTGTCGCGGTTTCCCCTGACGCCCGGCCGGAGGAAATTCGGCCTGCCTTAGTCTCTTCTATGCTTGAACGACCGCCCGCGCATCATGGCGGCGATCACATTTCGCAACACCTCGAGCGTGCCCGCCGCAGAGGCATAGTTTCGCCAGCCGCGATACATACGTTCCGGCGGCGCACCGGTGGCATAGCCGAAGTGGCCGCAAATCTGCATCGCCTCGTTGGTGAATTTCTGAACCATCTCGCTGGCGAAAAGCCTGGCCATGGCCGTGTCGTAGGCGTCGGGGACGCGGTGCTCGTTCACATTGCCGGCGGCCCGGTACGACATCAGACGCGCCGCATGCAGTTGCGTCGCCATGTCGGCGATAGTCCATTGCAGGCCCCGGAACTCACAGATCGGTCGGCCGAACTGCCGCCGCTCCTCTGAATACTTCACGGCGAATTCCAATGCGGCCTGGGTATAGAGCACGCCGGTGCCCGGCGCGATCACCACGATGAACGAGGTCAGGAGAAATCCGGAGCTCATGCCAGCAACTCACGCAAATGGCGGCGATGGGTGACCAGACAGACGTCGAATGGCCCCTCCATCAACATGGTCCGGGCGACGTCGGGACCAGGCGCCCATTTGACGGTTGCCTCGAAACAGGGGATTTCGCCCAGGAGCTGTTCGATGATCAGGGCATGGTCAGCATCCCCGTCAACGACGAGTACATTCAGGTCTGGTCCTGCGCTCTGCTGTTCCAGCATGAAGCGGCCCTTGACGATACTGTCCGGAATTGCGCTGGCGACCATTCAACCGAATCGGCGTTAAGGATTTCCATACACATATGGTTACTAGCGGCCGGCCGCTCAGACCGACTAGTCGGCGAACGCGATGGCGCCGGCGTCGCTCAATGCGGCCATTTCCTCGCCGCCATAGCCCAGCCCGTCGAGCACCTCTTCGGTGTCGGCGCCGGCCGCGCGCGACGCGGATTGAATGCCGGCGGCGGTGCGGCTGAAACGGGGGCTTGGTGCTGCCTGCAGAAAGCCGTCGTGTTCGACGAAGGTCCGCCGGGCCAGGTTGTGGGGGTGTCGGGGCGCTTCGGCCAGGCTCAACACCGGCGCGAAGCAGACATCGGTGCCCTCCAGTATCTCGCACCACTCATCGCGGCTCTTCGACTTGAAGATCGCCTCCAGCTCCTCTGTGTACTCGGGCCAGCGTTCCCGGCTCATCTGCTCGGCGAAGCGGTCCTTGTCCAGCCCGAGTTTCTCGAGCAGCAGGTCGTAGAACTGCGGCTCCAGCGAGACGATGGAGATGTGTCTTCCGTCCTTGGTTTCATAGGCACGGGCGAAGTGACTGCCGCCGTCGAGGATATTGGACTCCCGTTCATCGACATAGGCCCCCTGGGAGTGCCGGGCGAAGATCACCGAGGCCAATGTGGCCGCGCCGTCCACCATGGCCGCATCGACCACCTGCCCCCGGCCCGATGCCCGCGCCTCGAACAGCGCGCAGGCCATCCCGAACGCCAACAACAGGCCGCCGCCGCCGAAATCGCCGATCAGGTTCAACGGCATCACGGGCGGCCGTCCCTTGGGCCCGATGGTGTGCAGCACGCCCGCGAGCGCGATGTAGTTGGTATCGTGACCCGCCGCCCCGGCCAGCGGGCCATCCTGGCCCCAACCCGTCATCCGGCCGTAGACCAGCCGCGGATTGCGCCCCAGGCAGACCTCCGGCCCCAGCCCCAAGCGCTCCATGACGCCTGGACGGAAGCCTTCGATCAATCCGTCCGCCGATGCAAGCAGCCGCAGCGCCACGTCCACGGCGCCCGGATGTTTCAAGTTGAGCGCCAGGGATTTGCGGCCCCGCGACAGGGCATCTTTCGGTGCGTCCGACGGCGTGCCCGGCCGGTCGACCCGGATCACCTCCGCCCCCATGTCCGAGAGCATCATGCCGCAAAACGGTCCGGGCCCGATGCCGGCAAACTCCACGATCCGAACTCCAGCCAGTGGTCCCATGAGAAACTCCCTATGTTCAGGCGGCGGCGGCCAGCACGTGGACGAGGCAAACGGCGCCGACACCCACCATGTGGGCCAGGCCCAGGCGGGCGCCCGGATGCTGTCGCAGGCCGGCTTCGCCGCGCAGTTGGGCCGCGATCTCGCAGATCTGCCCGACACCGGTCGGGCCGATCGGATGGCCCATGGCGAGCAGGCCGCCGGATGGACTGACGGCAACCCGCCCACCGATGTCGAACTGGCCCTCGGCCAATTGCGAGGCCGCGCCGCCCGCCGGCGCCAGCCCCATCGCCTCGATGTAGAGCAGCTCTTCGACCGTGAATGCATCGTGCAGCTCGATCACGTCGAGCGCATCCGCCGCGATGCCGGCGTCCGCGAGCGCGATTTCGGTGGTCTCGCGGGTCAATGCCGCATCGAAGTTCTCGGCTTGGTAGACGGTCTCGGACCGCGCGGCGGACGACAGCACGCGCACCGCGCGCGCCGGATCGAGTCCCAGCCTGGCGATCGCGTCCTCGGAGGCGACGATCGCCGCCGCCGCGCCTTCGCCGATCGGGCAGCATTGCAACCGCGTCAACGGACCGCTGATTTGTGGCGGGGCCAGGACCTCCTCCAGCGTGCGTTCCTTCTGGCGTTGCGCATTCGGATTGCCGGCGCCGTTCCTGGCGTTCTTGACCGCGACCATGGCGAACTGTTCCGGCGTCGCGCCGTGGTCGAACATGTAGCGGTTGGCCAGCAGCGCGAAATGCGTGAACGGCACGATGCGGCCGGCCGCCAGGTCGCGCACGCCGGCGGCGGTGGTGGGCCGCCGGAAAGCCGCCGGCTTGTCGACGCCGACCGCGATGGCGACCTCGACCAGCCCCGAGGCCACGTCGATGCAGGCCTGACGAAAGGCGGTGGAACCCGAGGCGGAGGCGTTCTCGACCTGGGTCATCGGGATGCCGGAGGCGCCGAGATGGCGGTACATCAATCTGGACAGGCCCATGGCGGTGGTCGCGGTACCGGTATAGGCGGTCTCCACCGCCTGCCAGTCCAGTCCGGCGTCGGCCAGGGCCGCGCGGACGGCGTGAACGCCGAGCGCGGTGTAGGGCGTGTCGCCCGGCCGCTGGTAGGGGTGAAGGCCGACCCCAACGACCGATACCGGCCGCATTTCGCGAAGTGTCCGGCTCATGCAGCACCTCCCCCGGCGTCTCCGCGATCTTCAATCCGGAAGCGCGGCTCGACCACGTCGTTGCCGTCAGCGTCCGTGCGCAGCTCCGCCCATTGGGCCGCCACCCGCGAACCGATGGCATCGATGGTGGCTGGCTCGCTCATCAGGCCACGGATCAGCGGCCCATCATCGAGCTGCACTTCGGCGACCGTGAACGGCGCCTCGATGTCCTCGCCGGCATGGACGTAGACGGTGGCGAGGGAATGCAAGGTGCCGGCGGCAGCGAGCGGGACGGCGCGCAATCCCTCGGCGCCGGCGCCGCAGATCTCGCAGCCGATCCCCAAGGGCGGGAAGAATGTCGTACCACAGGCATCGCAACGGCTGCCGTGGAGGGTTGGTAAAGGATTTTCCGGATCGTAAAGGCCCGGGTCCGCCGCCACTCTCATTGCCTGCTCCTTGATAGTTGCTTGACGATTAGCAAGTAAGTGTAATAGGCTGCCGCCATGGATGTCCACCCAAAAGTTATCCCTTCAAAGGTTTCGAGGCGACGTACCCAGGTTGAACGCCGCGCCCAGGGGGAAAAGGCGCTGCTCGACGCGGCCGCCGAACTGTTTGCGGCGCAGGGAATCGTCCAGACCTCGCTGGCCCAGATCGGCCAGCGCGCCGGCTACAGTCGGGGACTGGTCAATCACCACTTCGGCACCAAGGATGCCCTGATCGATCGTCTGGCCCGGCAGTGCCAGGAGCAGTTCTGGAAGGCTTTCGCCGAGATCGATGTCGAAACCGGATTGGAGGGGATTCTGGCGACCATCGATACCTATCTGGCGCAGATTGTTTCGCCAGCGCCTCACGGCCGCGCTTTTCTGGTCATGCGGGCCGCCGCCCTGCCGGAAGCGTCCATGGCCCCGACCATTGCCGAAGCGGATGAACGGACCAGAGAGGTGTTCGTTTCCTGGATCGAGACCGGGCACCGCGACGGTTCGATCTCGCGGCGGGTAAAGGCCGAACCGTTTGCCGCGATCCTGCTTGGGCTGCTGCATGGCCTGGCGGCGCAGTTGTTTGTTGCGCCCGACGCCGTCGACATGGGCGCGCTCCGATCGCAATGTCACGACGTCGTTCGGGCGGCCCTGGAAGAACGAGAACCCCGACGGGAGGAACGACAATGACATTTCGAATGACCGAAGAACAGCAGCTTGCCGTCGATGGCTTGCGCCGGTTTCTGGATAACGAGATCGAGCCGAAGGTGCGCGAGTATGTCGATGAAGGGCGGTTCATTCCCAAGCCACAAATGAAGGAATTTCTCACGGCCCTGTCCGAATTCGGCCTGATCCGGGCGCCGTTTCCCGAGGAGTATGGCGGGCTGGGTCTGGACTGGTCGACACATCTGCGGCTTTTCGAGGAGGTCGTCTATTCCTCGGTCGACCTGGCCGTGCCGATCCTGATCAATGGTGGTGGCGCCATGGCTCTGTTGCGGGCATCGGAAGAACTCAAGAACCGCTACCTGCCGGGCCTGCTGACGGGCGAACTGATCATTAGCGCCGGCATTTCCGAGCCCAATGTCGGCTCGGACGTCGCCAGCATCCAGACCCGCGCCCGCAAGGACGGCGATCATTACGTCATCAACGGCGAAAAGACCTGGATCTCCAACGGCGAATACAGCGACGTTTTGATCTGCACCGCGCGCACGGACGACGGCCCCGGCGGCCTGACGCAGTTCGTGGTCGACCGGGAGGAGCACGGTTACGAAGTGCGCGGCATCCCGAAGATCGCCATGAACAGCCAATCGACGTCGCAGATCTTCCTCAATGACGTCAGGGTGCCGGCCTCGAACATGCTGGGCGGCGAGGGCGAGGGTCTGCGAAGGAACCTCAAGGGTTTCGAGCGGGCCCGCATTCACATGGCGGCCTGGGGCTATGGCCTGGCGCGGCGGGCCCTGGACGAGTCGATCAAGTACAGCCAGCAACGGACCCAACACGGCAAGCCGATCGCCGGCCATCAGCTCATCGCCGAGAAGATCGCCACCATGGCGACGGAAGTCGACGCCGCGCGCCTGTTGGCGCTGCGCGCCGCCGAACTGATCGATGCCGGCGTTCGTTGCGACAAGGAGTGTTCCATGGCCAAATGGTACGGCACGGAACTGGCGGCCCGGGCCGGACGGAATGCCGTGCAGATCCATGGCGGCAATGGGGTGACACGCGAATTCATGGTTGAACGATTGGCGCGCGAGGGGATCATCGCACCGATCCCCGACGGCACCACCGAGATTCAAAAGCTCATCATCGCGCGTTCGCTAACGGGGATTTCCGCGCTGAGGTAGGCGGAAAAAATAACGGCGCCCGGTTGGAACTGATTTGGGGAGGCGAGCCAGATGAGGCCGATAGACTATTTCGACAATGGTCACGACCAGGACCCGGACGCGGTTTGTCTGGTTCAGGACGATACCGGGCGGGAATACAGCTACGCCGAAGTTCGCGAACTCACCCTGCGCACGGGCAACGGCCTCCTGTCGGCGGGCTTCGAGCGTGGCGCCCGCGGCGCGGTGCTCAGCATCAACGACCCGATCGCCTTTACCTGCGCCCTGTCGTTCCTGCGGGCGGGCCTTGCCTGGGTGCCGATCAATCCGGGCAACGCGCTGGAAGAGAACATCCACGCCTTGCAGGATTTCGACTGCCAGGTGCTGTTCTATCACAGCGTCTTCGAGCCGACGATCCCGGCGATCAAGGAGCAGGTGCCCGACATCAAGCTGTATGTCTGCATCGATGGGCCGGGGGCCGATGCGCCGGCTTTCGACGACTGGGTACAGGGCTTTGCCGCCGATGAGATCGAGATCGAGGACGACCAGGACGACCTCGCCACCCTGCAGCCCACGGGCGGCACGACGGGGCGCTCGAAAGGCGCGCGGCATACCAACCGCAGCATCTCCGCCCTGATCATGGCGCACCTGGCGGTCACCTCCTACGACGACCAACCCCCCGTATATCTGGCGGCCGCGCCGATGACCCACGCCGGCGGCTATATCTGTTTCACGATCCTGGCCCGGGGTGGAACGGTGATTGTCCAGGCGAAGATCGAACCGGGCCCGTTCCTGGCCGCCATTCCCAAATACGGCGTCACGACGCTGTTCCTGCCGCCGACGGTGATCTATATGTTCCTGAGCCTGCCGAACATCCGCGAGGTGGATTTTTCCTCGCTCCGGCATTTCATCTACGGGGCGGCGCCAATGTCGCCGGACAAGCTCATCGAAGCCATGGAGGTCTTCGGTCCGGTGATGACGCAGATGTTCGGACAGTCCGAATGCGCTTTCCCGATCACCTACCTCTCGCCGGCCGACCACGCCAAGGCGGTCGCATCGAACAATCTGAAGCCGTTGTCGAGCTGCGGCAAGATCGCGCCGATCGCCCGTGTCGCCATCATGGACGACGATGGCAACAGGCTGCCGGCCGGCGAAATCGGCGAGATCGTCGTGCATACGCCGATGGTCATGCAGGGCTACCACAAGAACCCCGAGTTGACGGCGGAGGTCTCGGCCCATGGCTGGCACCATACGGGCGATATCGGCTATCTCGACGAGAACAATTTCCTCTACATCGTCGACCGCAAGAAAGACATGATCATCACCGGCGGCTTCAACGTCTTTTCCACCGAGGTCGAAAAGGCCGTCATGGCCCATCCCGCCATTCAGGATTGCGCGGTCATCGGTGTCCCCGACGACAAGTGGGGCGAGGCGGTCAAGGCCGTCGTCGAACTGCGCGATGGCAACACGGCGACGGAAGCGGAGATCATCGCCCTGTGCAAGGACGCCATCGGCAGCGTCAAGGCGCCGAAGTCGGTGGAGTTCACGGCTGAATTGCCGCGAAGCAGCAACGGCAAGGTCCTGAAGCGAGCGGTCCGGGAACAATTCTGGGCCGACGCCGAGCGCCAGGTCCACTAACACCAAATTGCCGTACGATCGGCCCATAGACATGCTTCGAGACGGGCGCTCCGCGCCCTCCTCAGCATGAGGATAACCTATTGAAAACACACAATTTCCTCGTCCTGAGGAGAGCCGAAGGCTCGTCTCGAAGGACGAACGGGATAAGTCATGTTTGTTGCAGCCTGGTATGATCCGCATTCTCACCCTGGTCACGGTGGCGGCCCCTCACCCCGGGATCGCCGCCTGACCGGCCGCCACCAGGACGGCGTAGCGGGCGGTCTTGCCCAGCCCCACCAGGACGACGAACAGCAGCAGGTTGACCCGGAAGGCGCCGGCGACCACGGTCAAGGGATCGCCGATGAAGGGCAGCCAGGCGAACGGCAGCGACCACAGGCCGTAGCGCAGGAACAGCCCCCTGGCCCGGGCGAAGGCGGCCGGCTTGACCGGAAACCAGGGTCGGTCGTGGAAATGGTCGATGAACCGCCCGAGGCCCCAATTGATCACCGCGCCGAGGGTGTTGCCGAGGCTTGCCAGAACCAGCAGCAGCCACCAGGGATGGTCGCCCGCCAGCAGCAGAGCCAGCAACAGCGCCTCCGACTGGAAGGGGAATATGGTGGCGGCCAGCAGGGCGGCCAGGAACAGGCCGATCGGACCGGTCAGTTCGAACATGGCCGGCAATCAACCCTGTCGGCCCGGCCCTGTCCAGTCGCGGATGTTGTCGTCCCCAGCGCCCGATATGGATTTTCGCCGCCCCGAGCTGTCCCTATGATGACGTGGGTGCCACGCCCGGCCGCACCCCGTCGCGGCGGCCGGGAACAAAGGGAATGTCATGGCCGCCAACAGCCACGAACGCCGGATCGTGATCATGGGCGCCGCCGGCCGCGACTTCCACAACTTCAACGTCCTCTATCGCGACGACCCGGCAAGCCGCGTGGTCGCCTTCACCTCGGCGCAGATCCCCGGCATCGGCGGACGCCGTTATCCGGCGTCGCTGGCCGGTCCCCGCTATCCGCACGGCATTGCCATCGTCGACGAAGCCGAGTTGGAGGAGATCTGCCGGTGCGAGAGCATCGACCAGGTCGACTTCGCCTATAGCGACGTACCGCACGATAAGGTCATGCACGCGGCCTCCCGCGCCATGGCCGCCGGGGCCAGCTTCCATCTGGCCGGGCCGGGGCAAACCGAGTTGCCGACACGGATTCCGGTGATCGCCATCTGCGCCGTGCGCACGGGCTGCGGCAAGTCACAGACGGCGCGGTATCTGTCCCGCCATCTGACGGATAAGGGTCTGCGCGTCGCGGCGATCCGCCACCCGATGCCCTACGGCGATCTGGCGCGCCAGGCGGTCCAGCGGTTCGCCAATCTGGCCGATCTGGATGCCGCGGATTGTACGATCGAGGAACGCGAGGAGTACGAGCCGCACATCGCCAACGGCTCGGTGGTGTTCGCCGGCGTCGATTACGCGGCGATCCTCGCCCGGGCCGAGGCCGAGGCCGACGTCATCCTGTGGGATGGCGGCAACAACGATTTCTCCTTCATCAAGCCCGACCTGATGATCACCCTGGTCGACGCCTTGCGGCCGGCGCAACTGACCACGCACCATCCGGGCGAGACAACCCTGCGCCTGGCCGGCATCCTGGTGATCGCCAAGGCGGACGCGGCGGCGGCGGCGGATGTCGCCGCGCTCGAAAGGCGCCTCGACGCATTGCGGCCAAGCCGGCCGATCGTTCGCGCCGCCTCGCCGGTGGTGCTGGACGACCCCGAAGCGGTGACCGGCAAGCGGGTTCTGATCGTCGAGGACGGGCCGACCATCACCCATGGCGGGATGCCCTGGGGTGCGGGACATCACGTCGTCGCCGGCCTGCCGGGGGTGACCCTGGTCGACCCCCGCGCCCATGCCCACCCGGAAATCAGCAAGGTGTTCGAAGCCTATCCCCACATCGGCCCGGTACTGCCGGCCATGGGCTATGGCGCCGGGCAACTGGCCGCCCTGCAGGCAACCATCGACGCCGCCCCGGCCGACGTGGTGGTGGCGGCGACGCCGATCGACCTGGCGGCCCAGATCCAGGTGCGGCATCCGGTGGTGCGGGCGCGTTACCGCTACGCCGATCTCGACAAACCGCGTCTGGGTGACCTGATCGATGCCAGGCTCCCGGACCTGGGGCTGGCCTAGGCGATGTCCGACCAACCGCCAGGCGAGACGGGCCGGCCCATCGTCGTGGCGCTCGGCGGCAATGCCCTGATGCAGCCCGGCCAGCCGCTGACCATGGCCGGCCAGCGGCGCAACGCCGGCCGGGCCGCCGCCGCGATCGCCGGGCTGTGCGGCGACCATGATGTCATCGTCACCCACGGCAATGGCCCGCAGGTCGGCGCGCTGGCGCTGCAAAGCCAGGCCGCGGCGGTGTTGCCCGACCAGACCCTCGACGTCCTGGCGGCGGAAAGCGAGGGCATGATCGGCTATGTGCTGGAGCAGGAGCTCTACGACCGTTTGCCGAACCGCAAGATCGCGACCCTGCTGACCCTGGTCGTGGTCGACCCCGAGGACCCGGCCATGACGACCCCCAGCAAGCCGGTCGGTCCCTGGTACGAAGCACACGAATGGCGGCCCCTGGCCGAGGCAAACGGCTGGTCGGCGATCGAGGACGGCGGCCAATACCGCCGCGTCGTCCCCTCCCCCGAACCGCGCGACATCCTGGAGCTGCCGGCGATCGAGGCGCTGGTGCGGGCCGGCATCGTGCCGATCTGCGCCGGTGGCGGCGGCATCGCGGTGGCGCACGGGGCGAGTGGCGAACTGGCGGGCGTCGAGGGCATCGTCGACAAGGACCTGACCTCGGCGCTGCTGGCGGTCAGGCTCGACGCCGCCTGCCTGTTGCTGCTGACCGATGTCGATGCGGTCTATGAAGGTTGGGGCGGCGAGGCCCCGCGTGCCCTGGCCAGCCTCGATCGTGCCGCCGCCGCGAGCCTCGACCTGGCGGCCGGCTCCATGGCGCCGAAGGTGGAAGCGGCGCTGCGCTTCGCCGAGGCGACCGGCCGCCCGGCGCTGATCGGCAACCTCGAAGACGCCACCGCGATGCTGGCCGGCAAGGTCGGCACCCGGCTGACGGCACGGCGGCAAAAAACCGCAAAGCCACGGCGCCTATAGCCGCGGCAAGACGCTGTCGGCGGTCAGCCGGACGATGTCGTCGATGCGGTCGGTGGCGACGGGAAAGAGGGCAACCGTGTCGGCGCCCGCCGCGTGGAACGCGGATATCTTTGCCGCGCACTCCTCGGGCGTGCCGGCGATGGTGAGGTCCTCCACCCACTTCTCCGGCATGCCTTCCAGGACCGCCTGGTAGCCGCCCCGCTCGACCAGGGCATTCAGCTCCTCGGAGATGCCGTAGACATCGGTCAGTCCGTTCGAGCCGTTCTGCCGGTAGAACGCCAGCGTCGCCCGGGCCGAGGCCCGTGCGGCATCGCCGTCGTCGTCCACGGCATAGATGGCGTACAGGGTGACCGGATGCCGATCGCCGCGTTCGCCCCGTTCCCGGCCCTCGTCGATCCGCTGTTTGGCCCAGCGCACGTAGTCATGACTGGCCGAGACGGACAGCACCGAGCCGTCCGCCACCTCGCCGGAGAGTTGCAGCATCTTCGGGCCCAAGCCGCCCATGCGAACCGGCGTCGGCGCACCCATCTCCGGGTAGACCAGGCTGACGTCGTTGAATGAAAAGACCTGACCCCGGACATCCACGGTCTCGCCCCGCAACAGAGCCTTGGTGGCGGTCACGCACTCGCGCAGCGCGCTCAGCGGCGAAGGGGGATGCAGGCCCATCTGGCGCACCCAGGCCGGCACGCCAAGGCCGATGCCGGCGATCAGACGGCCGTCGTACACCCGGCTCAGGGTGGACAATTCCATGGCCAGCAGAGCCGGGTGGCGGGCCACGGCCGAAACGATCCCCAGGCCGACGGTGATCCGCGAGGTCGCGCCGAGCACCAGGGCGGCGCCGGAGATGCCGCCGGTGAAGAAATAGTCCTCGGCCAGCCAGATCTCGTCGAAGCCGCAGGCCTCGGCGGTCGCTGACGCCCCTTGGATGTGCTCGGGCGCGATGGCGCTGCCCAGGACCAGACCAATGCCGTGTTCAGTCGTCATGGGCGGACTCCTTGTTCGGCAGCTCGAAGCACCGGCCGGTCGTCAATCGAGGGCACGGAGCACGGCCTCGGGCGTGATGGGAATTTCGTCGATCGGGGCGCCGACGGCGTCGGACACCGCGTTGGCGATGACGGCGGCCACCGGCACGATCGGCGGTTCGGCGGTGCCCTTGGCGCCATAGGGCCCGGCCGGCTCCGGATGCTCCATCAGCACGGCCTCGACGGCCGGCATGTCGCAGGCCAGCGGCAGCCCGTGGGTTTCGAAACTGCGCTGCACGTACCTGCCCCCGTCGATGTCGACCCGTTCCCAAAGCGCGTAGCCGAGGCCCTGGGCGAGGCCGCCATGGATCTGCCCCATCACCGCGTCGGGGTTGATGGTCCGGCCGACCTCCTGGGCGATCACGTAGCGGTCGACCGTGACCTGGCCGGTGACCGGGTCCACCGTGACCTCGGCGAGATGCACGTGGTAGGTCGGCGTCGGCCAGGTGGCGAACAGCATGCCCTTGGTACGCTCGGGGTCGTGCGGCGGCGGCGGCGTGGCGTACGAGGCCGTGGCGGCGATTGGCCCGCTGCTGAAGGTAGCGGCCATGGCGACCTCGGCCAGGCTCAGGCGCATGTCCGGCACGCCCGCCACCTGGACGATGCCATCCTCGATCACCAGGTCTTCTTTCGCCGCCTCCAGCATCGCCGCCGCCTTGTCGATGACCGTTTCCCTGACCTCGGCGGTGGCGTCATGCACCGCCCGACCGGTCACGTGGGTGGTGCGGCTACCTTGCGAGCCGCCGTCATAGCCGGCGACGTCGGTGTCGGGCATGGTGACGACGACCTGCTCGACCGGCAAGCCCAGGCATTCGGCGGCGATCTGCCGCAGGCCGATGGTGACGGCGCCGGAACCGTTGTCGGTGGCGGCGGTGACGACCATCAAACCGCCGTCCTCGTTCAGCTTCACCGTCGCCTGTCCCGGCGCCGGATTGGTCAGCCAGACGATGGCCGCGATGCCGACGCCGCGCAGCGCGCCCCTGCCCTGTTCGGTCCAGGGCGCCCGCTGCTCGACCAGGTCGAAGGCCCGGCGCAGGATCGACAGCTGCTCCAGGGCCTGACCGTTCAGCATCCTGTGCCCGTCATCGGCCAGCGAGGCCAAGCGGAACTCCCGCCGGTCCCGGCCCAGTTCGTTGGCGATGTCGTCCATGTGGCGTTCGGCCGCGAACACCAGGTAGGTACCGCTGACGCCGCGGAAGGCGCCGGTCGGCGCCGTGTTGGTATACGCCGTCCGGGCCCGGATCCGGGCCGTGCCAACGCGATAGATCGAGCCGAACATGAACATCGGAATGCTCGCCATCGCCGGGGCGTTGTTGGCATAGGCACCGCTGTCGAACAGCACCTCGACGTCCTGGGCCAGGATCGTGCCGTCGTCCCGCACGGCGGAGCGGATCCTCACCGTCGCGTTTTCCCGGCACGGCGCCGTCAGGCGTTCCTCCTCGGCCGTGTTGACCATCCTGACCGGCCGCCCGGCGCGCCGGGCCAGCAGGGCGGCGAAGGCCTCCAGGCCGAGGTCGAGCTTGGCGCCGAAGCCGCCGCCGATATGGTGTCCGACGATGCGCAGCGCCGACTTCGGCACGCCGAGAACCTGGGCCATGCGATCGCGCAAGCGGAACGGATACTGGTGCGAGACCTGGATCGTGTAGCGCCCGGCCTGATAGGTGGCCAACGCCATCCTGGGCTCGAGATACGCCTGGTACTGCCGCGGCGCCCGGTAGAAACCCTCGACCACGCGATCGGCCCGCGCAAAGGCGGCATCGACATCGCCTGGGTCCGAGACGATCTCGGCCACGACGTTGCCTTTCCGGGCGATCTCGATGCCGCCGGCGGTGGCGAATTTGGCCCAGGACGGGTGCACCGGCCTGGCGTTAGGCGCCAGCGCCTGCTCGGGTGTCGCCACCGGCGTCTGTTCGTCGATCTCGAGCTCGATCTTGCCTATCGCCGCCTCGGCCTGCTCCGGCGTATCGGCCAGCACCGCCGCGATCGGTTCGCCCTCGTAGGCGACGTAGTCGGTGGCGAAGCATGGGGTATCGAAAATGAACAGCCCGGTGCGCTGGTTCGGAACGTCGGCCCCGATCACCACATCGCGGACACCGGGGCTGGTCGCGGCCGCGGCGGTGTCGATGCGGCGGATGATCCCGGCCGGCACCGGCGCCCGGAGCAATCGGGCATGCAGCATGCCCGGCACGGCGAGGTCGACCCCGAAGACCGCGTCGCCGCGCAGCTTGGCCTCGCCATCGCTTCGCGGAAGGTTGGCGCCGATGGCGGTCACGGCCGGGCCTCCTTCGCCACCGCCAACAGCGCGTCGATCATCTGCCGGTAGCCGGTGCAGCGGCAGAGATTGCCGGCCAGCGCCGCCGCCACCTCCTCGGGCGACGGCGAGGGTCGCTGCTCCAGCAACGCGGTCAGCGTCATCAGCACGCCCGGGGTGCAGAAACCGCATTGCACCGCCGCGTGATCGAGGAACGCCTGCTGCAGCGGCGCAAGCCGCTCGCCTGTCGACAGTCCCTCGACGGTGCGGATGCGCCGGCCGTCCATTGCCGCGGCGGCCAGGATGCAGGCGTCGACCGGCAGGTCGTCGACCAGCACCGTGCAGGCACCGCATTCGCCTTCCAGGCAGCCTTCCTTGGTGCCCGTCAGCGACAACCGGTCCCGCAATGTCTGTAGCAGGGTCTCGCCCGGTCCGACCTCGAGCGTGTGTTCTTCGCCGTTCACCGTGCAGCGAATGGCAATGGCTTGATCGGCGGTCATCGCCGGACCGCCTCGCCGCATCGCATCGCCGCCCGCGCGAGCAATCCCGGCAGCAGCCGTAGGCGATAGGACGCCGTGGCCCGGCCATCGTCGATCGGCGACGCCGCCGCGACCAGCGCCTGGCCCGCGGCCGCCAGGGCCTCGGCCTCCAGCCGCGCGCCGAGCAGCGCGGCCTCGGCTTCGGGCACCCGCCGCGGCCGGGCCGCCACCGAGCACACCGCGAGCCGCGCCGAATGGATGGTACCGTCGTCGCGCAGACCCAGCCGCAGGGCAAGACCGACGATGGCCACGTCCATCGCCCCGCGCCGGCCCACTTTGAGGTAGATCTCGGCGCTGCCGGGCGGCAGTGGGTCGAGGTCGATGGCGGTGAGCAACTCCTCGGGCCGGCGGGCCGTGACGCGACGATCGATCAGGAACTGGTCCAGCGGCAGCCGGCGCTCACCGCTCGCCGATGCCAAGGTTAGGTGGGCGTCCGCGACCAGCAGCGGCGGCGCCAGGTCCGCCGCCGGCGAGGCGTTGCAGATGTTGCCGCCGACGGTGCCGACCGCCTGGGTCTGCCAGCCGCCCACCAGGCCGGCGGCGCTCGCCACCGCCGGATGGCGGCGGGCGATGTCCGCATCGGCCGCGAGCCTGGCGTGGGTGGCGAGCGCACCGACGGCCGTCCGACCGTTCGTCGAGATCGCCGACAGCCCATCGATGCCCTCGATATGGATCAGCGCGCCCGGCGCGATCTCGCCGCGCCGGTACTGCACCATCACGTCGGTTCCGCCGGCCAGGAGGCAGCCGTCGGCGCCCCACTCGCCCAACAATGCCAGCGCCCCCTCAAGGCTTTGTGCTCGGCAGAACCGCAATCGCCCATCTCCCGGCGGGTGTTTTCCCAAGCCAACGCTAGCATGGACCTATCGCCGGAGGACAGGCGGCTTCGCGGCCGTCCGCAAAACACAAGAAACAATACGGCCGCCGATCGTATGACCCCCGAAAAACCTATTATTCCCAAAGACAGAGTTGAAAATTCGTTTCAGTGTTCACGCGTGAATACAACACTAAATTGGCTTTTGACTTTGGTGACTGCTACGCTCCAGGCGATTAATAGTAGCATCCAGCAATATTCAGCCAATACGTTCGGAGGCAGATAATCATGCCGGAACGCAAAATCGCTCTGATCATCGCGGGCGGTGTGTCGCTCGGTTCATATGAAGGTGGTGTTCTGACGGAAGCTCTGTATCAGCTTGATCGATACAACCGCCGGAACGAGGGAAACACTTACGTCATAGATGTCATCACCGGGGGATCGGCAGGCAGCATCACCGGGGCGTTGACGGCGCGCGTAATGATGCATGGCTACGACGAATTACGGACCATTCTCCATGATCTTTGGGTGACCGACGCCGACGTCGTGAAGCTGCTCGCGTATCCAAGCGACAGCTCGTTGTTCGCCAGCCGCTATCAGGTGGAGCTCGGTGAGAAATACCTGGGCGTCGACGGCGATCAGCCGCGTCCCGCGTCATTTGCGCCGGACAAGCTGCGCATCGCCTTTTCGCTAAGCAACATGGTTGGCGTGGACTACGGATTTCCGTACCGATGGGCAAATTCCCTGCAAGACGCGCCGGCGGCGGACGCCTCGGGAGAATTCCTGTGGACCTTCTTCTCCGATTTCTTCGAGGCGACGGTGCAGCGTGGCACCGAGCCGGACAAGGCGCTATGGGACGGAATTCGAGACGCCGGCATCGCCAGCGGTGGCTTCCCTGTCGCCTTCGCGCCGTCCTACGTTGACCGCGATATATCCGACTTTCCGGGCTCCCTTGAAACAGACCTGCTGCCCGGCGGTCATGCGATTTCCGACGGCGGCATGTTCAACAATGAACCGGTCCGCCGGGCCATCGCCCTCGCCTCGGAACTCGACGGCGGATCGCTTTCGAGCGACCGCGTATTCATCCTAATCGATCCAAATATCAATACGTCCAAGCAGGATGCAAGATACGCAGAAAACGCTTCGCGCCCCGGCCTGTTTGAGAACGTCAAACGCCTCCTGGTCATGGCCCTGGGCGAAGCCGAGGCGCGCGACTGGCTGCGCGTCGGCAGGTACAACGCGCGGCTTGGCTGGCGCGACGAGTTGATCACGGAGTTCGTCGAATTCATCAATGCCCTCGATCCCGCGGCGCTCGCGGCACGGTTATCGGCGGCAACGGAAAGGAACGACCGGATCGTTGCCCAAATGGCCGCGATGGGCGTGGACATCGACCAGGCGGAGGCCATGGACCGCATCGCCGGCTATCACACCGCGCTGATCTCACAATTGGGAGCGCCCGGTGACGCGGCGGAGATCGGCCGGTCTCGAGAAGAGCTATTCAAACGCTTGGTCTTTTCCATCGACAGCGCCGGATCGCTCACTTCGAAATCGCCGATCGATCTTTTCGTCATCGGCGCCGACAAAGACGAAACAGCCGGCGAAGGACTGTTCTCGCTCGCCGGTTTTTTCGAGGAGCATTGGCCTCGCGGGAGGCTGGCGGCGGCGCCAGGCCGTCGATCGTCGCCAGCGCCAGGTCCGGCGGCCGAGGCGTCGAGATGGCCATCACCACTGCACTGGAAGTCGCCGTGGGTGGCTCGACGGCATCGAATGATCCGGTGTTCACGGCGCCCGATTCCGGCCCGGGCGTCGAGGTGTCGGCGTCGACTTCGCTGGGCAACACCGGATCGCCAAAGGGGTCCGTGGCAGCTCCGGCGGCCGGACTGATCGCCGCCAGCGCCATGACATCCGGGACCGTCGGGGCCTCCGGGGCCGCCTGCGAGGCGATCTGGTGGGTCTTCTCCGTGGCCGTCGAGGCCGCCCCGCCGGGCCTCAGGTCGGCCAGCACCTGTCCGACCAACTCCTCGATCGAACCATCGCCGGCCGCATCCGCATCCTCGGTCAGGGTTTCCCATTTCGCCACGGTGGTTCGGATCGCCGTGCGCAACCGGTCGACATCGTGCAACGGGATCTCCGCCGGGATTACGTCCAGGCCCAGGGAATGCAGCATGTTGCCGTGGGTGCGACGCAATTCGACATAGGCCCGGTGCTGCTCCACCTCCGAGCGCAATTGCCGGGCCGCCCCGTCCACCGAATCCAGCACATTGCCCTGGGTGATCGATCGTTCCTTGATCGCCAGGTCGCTCAGCTCGCGATCGGCGTGGGAGATGCGGCGGGCCAGGCGGAACTGGTAGTTGGCCTCGCGATATTCATGATAGGCGATGTGGACCTGGGCCAGCACCGCGACCGACATGGACAATCTCATCCGCCGGGCCAGTTCACCGCGCTGTTCGGCCGCCTGCATGCGAAACGGCCCCGAGAACAGGCGGAACAGATCCATGCCCAGCGCCGCGCCGGCGGTCGACCAGGAGGTGTTCACCAGGCCCGCGTCGGTGCTGAAATTGCGCGTCAAATTGAGGTCCAGGCTGGGAAACATGCCCAACAGGGCCTCGCGCGATTCCCAGCCGCTGATCCGCTCGTTGTAGTCCTCGACCCGCAGTTCCGGGCGCTGCCGCAGGGCGAAGGTTTCCAGTTCCGAGATGGGCATCGGCAGCGCCGGTATCCCCTCCATCTCTGCCGGCTGTTGCAGGGTGAATTCGACGCCGGGACGGATATTGATCAGCTGTGCGAACTCCACCTTGGCGCGGCCGTAATCCTTC
>JASLMH010000130.1 GCA_030746635.1 Alphaproteobacteria bacterium
GGCCGCCAAGACGCCGCGGCAGACCAAACCGCGGCCTCGAAGGAGGCTCGCCGAGTGTTTTCACACACCCAAGACCCGGACCGGCCGGCCATCGGACCGGCGCCGCCGGTCCGGGCCACCCGGGTCAGGCGCCCATCTGTGCCTGAATGTGGCGGCTGACCTCGGCCTCGGGATCGTTCAACTGGGCAACAATGGAAAAATGGTCCTGACCGGCCAAGGCCGCCGTCGCCACGGTTGCGCCTTGGCGCCGCCAGGCGGCCGCCAAATCGTCGCTTTGGCGTTGGTATTCGGGTCCTTCCCGATCGCCCAGCAGCAGCGACAAATCACCGCACCCGCCCGGCGGTAGCGCCAGGGGGCTGTTTCTGGCCACCTGGTCCGGGGTCAATCGCAGAACCTCGTTCAGGTAACACAAACGGATGGGTTCCAGGTCGTACAGGCCGCTGAGGCCACAGCCGCCCTTGATCGTGTCCACCGGCAGGCCGTCGAAAGCCGGCCAGTCGGTGGCCATCAGCATCGCCACCAGATGACCGCCGGCCGAGTGACCGGAGATGAACAGCCGCTCCCGATCGCCACCAAACGATTGGGCGTTACGCCAGGTCCAGGCCACGGCGGCGCGGCATTGGCGCACAAGTTCGTCCATGTCGACGGTGGGGATCAGGCTGTATTCGACCACCGCGGTGGCGATGCCCCGGGGCTGGAAGGCCCGGGCGACATAGGAAAAATCGTCCTTCGACAGCATCTGCCAATAACCGCCGTGGAAGAAAACCTGCACCGGCGCGCCCGGCCCGGCCGGAAACACATCCAGGCCTTCGTCGTCGCCCGGGCCATAGGCAAGATCCAATTGTGCTGGCAGGTTCTGCCGAGCGGCGGCGCTGTCGGCGGTATAGCGTTCGATGTGGCTGGCGGCATCGGCCACCTTGGCGCGGTTGTCGTATTCGGCGTCCAGTGCCGCCTGGTCGTAGCCGCGAAACACCTTGTCCGCCATCGTCCCCTCTCGATCAGTCCCGGCCTCGGATCAGGTCGAGCATCGCCCGGATGGTCGTGGGCGGTAATTCGCCGATCCCCTCGGCCAGGCGATTGGCCAATTCCGTGGCTTCGGCGCCCAATTCCGAGGTATCGATCGCCACCCGGGGATGGCTCAGCCGGCCTAGGCGGCGCAGGGCGTCCGCGTCGTCCCAGATGATATTGAAATAGCCGCAGATCTGGTCGACCAGGATCGGCGACGGCCGGCCGCGACGGCCGCGCTCCAGGGCCGAGAGATAGGCGGCCGAAATCTGCAGATCACGCGCCATGTCTTTTTGACTGATCGCCTTGCTCCGCCGCAGCTCGCGGATTTTCGCGCCGAAGGGGGTCAGGCCGTCGGTCATCGCCTCATTCCAGCCACAGGCCGCGAGCCCTGTGCCAGGCCTCGATGGACTCCGCCGGATAGCCTGCGAAGCGAGCGATAGGGTCGCCTTCGTGCAGCGCCACCCTGGGCGCCGCACTATCCAGCATGATGTCGACGAACTGCTCCGGCCTGGGCAGCGGCGTATCGATAACGGCGGCAAAGGGATGCAGCAGATCGGGCCAGCCGGCATGCCAGGCCCAGAGCGCGCTGCCGCAATGGCGGCAGAAGCTGCGCCGGTGCTCCGACAGTTCGCCATCAATCCGGGCGCGGTATTCCGCCACGGCGTCCCTGCCCGTCACCTCCAGGGTGTCGTTTACCGCCATGATGTTGATGGCGAAGCCGCCGGCGCCGGCGGTCTTGCGGCAGATCGAGCAATAACAGCGCATGTAGGGCTGCGGGCTGTGGCTGTCGACGCTGAAACGGACGGCACCGCAGTGGCAGGAGCCGGTCAATTTGAGCATGCTTGCCTCCCCAAATCCGGCCGCCGTTCAACGGCGGCGGCGCAGCAACAGATAATAGGCGCCCTCGCCGCCGTGCTTTGGCTGGGCCGGCTGCAGGCCCAGCACCATGTGCCGCACCGCCGGTTCGGCCAGCCAGCGCGGCAGATTGCGCCGCAACACGCCGCTTTGCCGATCTGGCATGAAAGAGGCGTCCTCGCTCTCCCGCGGGCCGCCCTTGCCGGTGATCACCAGCAGGCAGCGCCGGCCGGCCCGGTGGCTGCCATCGACGAAGGCATGCAGGGCGCGATGGGCGTCGGCCTGGGTATGGCCATGCAAATCCAGCCGCGCCTCGATCTTCATCTGGCCGCGACGCAGCCGTTCGGCGCTGCGCCGGTCCAGACCGGCCAGCGAGGCGGCAGGCGGCGGCGGCGGAGGTGCCGTGGCTGGCGGTGGCGGCTTGGTTTCTCCCCTCGCAGTCTGGCGGTCCGGCGGCGTCTCCGGTGCCGGTGGATCATTGGCCCGGCGGGCCGGTTTGCGCCGTAGCGGCCGGGCGTCGGTCATCGCCGCCTTGAACAAGGCGTCGTCGGTCGGCGCGCCCTTATTCCTGCCCGGCTTGGTCATCGATCAACACGATGTGCAGGTCCCGCGGCCCGTGTGCCCCCAATTGAATGGTCAAGGCGATATCGGCGGTGCGCGAGGGGCCGGTGATCATGTTGACGGCGCGCGGCATGGCAAAACCCCGGCCCTTCTTGGTGGCCTTGCGCAATTGCTGCCAGACCTCCTCGTAGGCGCCGACCACTTGGCTGGCGCGCAGGGCGACGACATGGCTGGCCGGCATGAAGTTCAGGGTGGTGGGATGGTCGGGGCCCGAAAGGGCCACCAGGGTGCCGGTTTCGGCCACCGCGGCGAAGGCCGGCGTGACGGCGACTTCATCTTCGTTGCGGGCCGGGCCGCCGCGGGTCTCCAGCATCGGCTGAGAGGCCCAGTCCAGGCCGCTCAGCCAGGAATCCGGGGCCAGGGTAATCCGCGTCGAGAGGTTGTTTTCGCGCAGATAATCGGCCACCGCGCCCGGCACCTCCGCCTCCGCCGCCACCGTTCGTACGGTGCAGGCGGCGGCTTCCGCCATGGCGCGAAAGCGGTCCACCAGCTCCTTCCCATCACCCTTGCCGCGCTGGGGGATCAGGTTGGCCCGGTGCTTGCCGATATGATCGTCGAGTTCCCGCCGGGCCTCGGCCGAATGGGCCGGCCGGCCCAGGGATTGGCGAATGGCGGCGAAAATCGCCTCACGCCCAGGATCGCCGCGGCGGGCCATCAGGCCGCCCCGCCCTTGCCGCGGCGCTGACGCCACAGTTCCTGGAAGGTGCGGCCCTCGGGCGCCGGCAGGTCGCGGCCGTCGGTCCAGCCGCCGGCCCCCCAAAGCTTGCCCAGGCGGCCCCGCTCGCGGCCGAGATAGCGCAGCAACCGCACCGCCAGCCGGGCGCCTTGGCCATATAGCCAGGGCCGGCGGGCGAACCAGGCCCAGATCGACAAACCCCAGCGTTCGGCCGCCGGCACGCCATCGCCCTCGAAGGCCCGTTCCCGCCAATGCCGCAACAGACGCGGCAGCGGGATCTGCATCGGGCAGACTTCCTCGCAACGGCCGCACAGCATCGAAGCGCACGGCAGGTGCCGGGTTTCGGCGATGCCCAGCAGCGACGGCGTCAACACCGCCCCCATCGGCCCGACATAGACCGCGCCATAGCTGTGACCGCCGACCGAGTGATAGACCGGGCAGTGGTTCATGCAGGCGCCGCAGCGGATGCAGCGCAGCATGTCCTGGACCTCGCCGCCCAGCATGGCCGAGCGGCCGTTGTCCAGGATCACCACGTGAAACTCGCCGGGCCCGTCCGGATCGTCCGGCCGGCGCGGCCCGGTCGAAATGGTGGTGTAGGCGGAGAATTCCTGGCCGGTGGCCGAGCGCGCCAGCAGGCGCAGGAAGGTGGTCATGTCCTCCAGGGTCGGCACCACCTTTTCCAGCGAGGTGACGACGATGTGGATCTTCGGCAGGGTTTGGGTCAGATCGCCGTTGCCCTCGTTGGTGACGATCACCGAGCTGCCGGTCTCGGCGATCAGATAGTTGGCGCCGGTGATGCCGACATCGGCATCGAGATAGCGCTGACGCAGGATTTCCCGCGCCTCGGCGACCATCTTCGCCGGTTCGGTCTGCCGCTCGGTACGACCATGCTTGCGGTGGTGGTGGAGAAACAGGTCCGAGACCTGATCCTTGGTCTTGTGCACTGCCGGACCGATAATGTGCGAGGGCGGTTCGTCCGCCAGCTGGATGATGTATTCGCCCAGGTCGGTTTCCACCGGCTCGATGCCGTGGTTCTCCAGGAACGGGTTGAGGCCGATTTCCTCGGCGATCATCGATTTGCCCTTGGTGGCCGTCTTGGCATCGACCGTGCGGCAGATCGCCAGCACCGCCTGGCGCGCGTCCTCGGCGGTGGCGCACCAGTGCACCTGGCCGCCGGCGGCGGTGCAGTTGCGCTCGAACCGTTCGAGGTAGAAATCCAGATTGGCGAGGATGTGGTCCTTCAGTTCCCTGGCCCGTTCGCGCAACAAATCGAATTCCGGCAGGCGATCCACCGCCGCCTGGCGCAGGGGCACGAAACCGGCGGCGAGCTGACCCATGGCGCTGCGCAGGTTCTCGTCGGTCAAGGCCTCCCGGGCGTTGGCCTTGAAGGCGCCGGGGTTCATGAACTCCATAACGTCAGCCGTCCTTCGCTTCGCCGATCGGCGGCGCCTGGTCGGTGGTGCCGGCCAGCACCTCGGCGACGTGGCGGACCTGCACGGCCGAGCCCTCGCGCCGCAACCGCCCGGCCATGTTCAACAAACAGCCCATGTCGCCGGCCAGGAGCATTTCGGCACCGGTGGCGGCGATGTTGTTGGTCTTGCGACTGACGATATCGGTGGAGATCTCGCCATATTTGACGCAGAAGGTGCCGCCGAAGCCGCAACAGACGTCGGCGTCGGCCATTTCCTCGAGCTCAAGGCCGTCGACCGAGCCGAGCAGCTTGCGCGGCTGCTCCCGCACCTTCATCTCGCGCAATCCGGCGCAGGAATCGTGATAGGTGGCGCTGCCCGACCATGCCGCGGTCACCGTATCTACGCCCAGGACATCGGTCAGGAAGGCGGTCAGTTCGTGGGTTTTGGCGGCCAGGGAGCGGGCCCGTTTGGTCCAGTCCGGCTCGCCGGTGAACAATTCGGGGTAATGCACGGCGATCATGCCGGCACAGGACCCCGACGGCGCCACCACGTAGTCGAACCTTTCGAAGGCGGCGATGACCTGGCGGGCGATGGCCTTGGTATGGCCGCGATCGCCGGAATTATGGGCCGGCTGGCCGCAACAGGTCTGATCCGGGACATGCACGGTGCAACCGGCGTCTTCCATCAGTTTCACGGCGGCGAAACCGACCGACGGCCGAAACAGGTCGACCAGGCAGGTCACGAACAGGCCGACATTGACGGGTTTCTCGCTGGCTGGCGGCATTTCTGATCCTTCGCCTACGCGGATCGCTGAGCAATCACGACCGGACCCGGTTTATACCAGCGCCGGAAACCTGACAATGGCTGGACCCGGCTACAGCCGATCCACCAGCGGCTTCGGCAGCAAAAGAAACCAGCGGCCGGGATGTTTCATGCGGCCGGCAATGGCCGCGGCCTCGGCGCCGTGGCCCCAGAACACGTCGCCACGCACGCCGCCGCGGATGGCGCCGCCGGTATCCTGCGCCAGCAGCAATCGCCGCAGCGGCCGATCGGGTCGGCCCGCCGTCGCTGCCGGCCGCGTCGCCTGCAGCCAGATCGGCACCGCCATCGGGATCAGCCGGCGATCCACGGCCAGGGATCGGCCGGGCGTCAGCGCCACGCCGAGGGCGCCCAGGGGACCCTCGCCCGTCAGCTCGCGGAAAAAGACGTACGAGCGGTTCAGGTTCATCACCGTCGCCGCCTGTTCGGGGTTGTCGGCCAGCCAGCGGCGGATGCTTTGCATCGAAACGGTTTCGGCGGTCAGGACCCGGCGTTTGATCAGTTCGCGGCCAATGGCGAAATACGGCCGGCCGTTGCGACCGGCATAGCCCAGGCGGATTTCCCCGCCCTCGGCCAGGGTCACCCGGCCGGAGCCCTGGATTTGCAGGAAAAACGCGTCCACCGGATCGTCGACGTAGACGACGACGGGGGCCTTGCCTCCCAGGCCGCCATCGACGATCCCGGCCCGCGCCGGATAGGGTCGCAACCGGCCGCCGTCCAGGCGGCCGACGATCCGCCGGCCCTTCAGGCCATCGCTGAATTCCCCCAGATTTACCCGGATCAGGTCCTGCGGCAGGCCATGCAGCGGCACTTGATAGGCCCCGCCCCTGGTACGGCTGCCGCGCAGGGACGGCTCGTAATAGCCGGTGAACAGGCCCTCCGCCCGGCCGGCGAAACGCACCGCCACCGGCCGAAAACGGCCTTCGAAGAACCCGCGCGCCGCGCCGGCATCGCCATTCGGCAGCTGGCCCGCCGCCTGACAGACGGCTTGCCAATCGCCCGCCGTGCCGGCGACGCCGTCGCCACCGAGCGGGCGACCCGCCGGCCACCGCGCCAGGCGGCGGCAACTCCGCAGCAACGGGGGTAGGGCCCGGGCCAGATCGTCCCGCTCCCAACCGGTCAATTCGCTGAAATCCACGGCCCGATAGGACACGACGGGCGGCGGCGGGGGTCGGCTCCACCACCACAGCAGCAACCCGGCCAGGATCAATCCGGGTCCGACGAGCAGAATGGCGGTACGGCCCCGCATCGCGCGGCTACCGCGTCAGTTTTCGCTGCGGGTTTCGATCAACAGCCAGTTTGGATCGCGGGCCGAGGTATCGCGGGCGAAGGTCCAGATATCGGTGACTTCCCGGGTGCCGCCGGGCTGCCCCGGTAGGGTCTCGCCATCTTCGTCGCGCAGCACCGAGACCATCTCGCTGACGAATTTGACGGTGACGCTGGCCATTTTCCCCTGCAATTCCGCCTCGACGATGTCGGCCGAATTGATCGCCACGATGGTCGTCTCCAGGCTCTGCCCCTGTTCCTCGCGTTCCTCGATGGCGGCGACGAAATTGTCATGGACCTCGTCGTTCAGCAGGCCGCGCAAAGCCTCGCGGTCGCCCTCGGCGAAGGCGCCGACGACCATTTCGTAGGCGGCCCGGGCGCCGCCCAGGAATTCGGCCGGTTCGAACCGATGATCGGCGATCTTGATCTGGGTCAGGCCGGAGCCGACCGGCGAATCCTCGGCCCACAGCTTGGCCTCATCCTCGGTCGCGGCCTCGGTTGCATCGGCACCGCCACGATCGGGTAGCGATATCACGTTGTCGTCGGCGGCGCTTTCGCCTACATGATAGGGGTCCGGCCGCTGCCGATCATGTTGCCGTTCATGCCCGGTGCGCCGACCGAGGACGCCGCGCAAGCGAAAAAAGATGAAGGCCGCGACCATGGCCAGGAATATGATGTCGAGAAAGCTTCCCTCGCCCATAAGATTACATCAGTCCTGCCGGGTCGTTTATCCTATCGGGTGGCAATTCGGCGCTTCCAGGATTCGGCCCCCGGCCAACCCGTTTCTTGGCGCGAAATGACACCTTACGGTCCGGATGGTGCAGAGTCCAGCGAACTCGGCGGTCCCGCCGAACGGCTGTCGTCGGTACACCTTCCACCCTATTAGATAGGGCCCGCAAGGACGAGGAACAAGCATGCCCTTTGTGCTTTTACTGGCATTCATCGCGGTCCCGTTGATCGAAATCGCGGTGTTCATCGAGGTCGGCGGCTTTATCGGCCTCGGCTGGACGCTGGTGGTGGTTGTGCTGACGGCGCTGGCCGGCACCGCCATGCTGCGCTGGCAGGGTCTGTCCACCCTGCGCCGGGCCCAGGAAACCATGGCCGAGGGGCGGATGCCGTTGCGGGAAGTGTTCGACGGCCTGTGCCTGCTGATCGCCGGCGCCTTGTTGCTGACGCCTGGTTTCGTCACCGATTTGGCCGGCGGTTTGCTGTTCCTGCCGACGGTGCGGACCCTGCTGGGCCTGTTCGTCGCCAAGCATGTGGTCGCCGGCGGCGATTTCCGGGTCCATATGCCGGGCCACGGCGAGCCGCCGCACGCCGAATGGCCGGAGGCTGACGGTGACGTCATCGATGCCGACTATGAAGAGGTCGTCGACGAAGAGCCGAAAGGTATCGATCGAAAGAACAAATAGGCACGGACCGGGCGGATTGGTCGCCTTGTTCGCCGACACTATCCGTGGTAGCCAAGCGGCCGCCCCAGCACCAGCGCGAGACCAAGCCATCATGACCGACACCAGCGCCGGCGACGGCCAGCCGATTGGCGGGCCGCAGCCCAACATGCCGCAAGTGCAAGTCCACGCCCAGTACGTCAAGGATCTGTCGTTCGAGAACCCGGAGGCGCCGCGCAGCCTGTCGCAACAGGGCGCCGCGCCGAAGATCGAGGTGTCCGTCGACGTCGGCGCGCGCAACCTTGGGCCCAACCAGTTCGAGGTCGAGCTCCGCATTACCGCCAACGCGGATCACGAGGAAACCAAGGCTTTCGTGGTCGAGGTGCTGTACGCCGGTGTCTTCACCCTGCACAACGTCGACGAAAGCACCATGAAGCCGGTCTGTCTGATCGAATGCCCGCGTATCCTGTTTCCCTTCGCCCGGCGGGTGATCGCGGATGCTACCCGCGACGGCGGTTTTCCGCCCTTGTTGTTGGAACCGATCGATTTCGCGGTGCTCTATTTCCAATCCGAGCAGCAGCAGCAGGGCGAGGCCGCGGCGCCGGCCGGCGGCGGCAACGGCGGCGGCGGCAACGGCGGCGGCGAAACCGGCTGATCACGGCGTTACCGCCGGTCTCCGCTCAGCGGTCCCAGATCGGATCGTCCAGGGTGGCGATGAAGGCGCGATGGGCCTCCCCTTCCTCGGCCGTCGGGGCATGGGGGCGGGGTGGCCGCATGGGGCGTTCGGCCGCCACGACGCGGGCGGCGGCGGCGTCCGCCGCCAGCACCAGGCCCGGCTGCCGGCCGCCGATCAGTTCCAGGTAGACCTCCGCCAGCAGTTCGGCATCCAGCAGGGCGCCGTGCTTGTCCCGCCGCGACAGATCGATGCCGAAGCGGCGGCACAGGGCGTCCAGGCTGTATTGGGCGCCGGGGATCTTCTGCCGCGCCATGGCAATGGTATCGACCAGGCGCTCCGCCGGCAGGTTCGGCCGGTCCAGGGCGGCCAGTTCGGCGTTGATGAAACGGGCGTCGAAACCGGCGTTGTGGGCCACCAGGGTGGCACCGTCGATATACGCCATGAAGTCGCCCGCCACTTCGGCGAAGACCGGTTTATCGCCTAGGAAATCCTCCGACAGGCCATGTACCTGGTAGGCCTCTTCCGGCATGTCCCGTTCCGGGTTTATGTACCACTGGCGGGTTTCGCCGGTCGGGATGTGGTTGATCAGTTCGACGCAACCGATCTCCACCACCCGATGGCCGGAGGCCGGGTCGAGGCCGGTGGTTTCAGTGTCGAATACGATTTCGCGCATGTACGGGCCTGCGGCAGGGGTGGCGGGAAGGTCGGCGCCGGGGCCGGCCCGACGGCGGCCAAGTGTGACCGATTCGGTTCCGCAACATTGTGATCAGACGCCGCACGTGTCGCAAGGTGTGATGCCGGCCCTGGCCGGTCGGCAGGACGAAATCCGCCCGCTGCCGCTTGACCACGTCGGGCACCTGCTGTTTCAGGATATCGCGGAACTTCTCCTCGCTCATGTTCGGCCGGGCCAGCACCCGCTGCCGCTGGATCGGATAGGGCGCGCTGACCACCGCCGTGGCATCGCAGCGGTCCTCTCCCCGGCCCTCGAACAGCAAGGGAATGTCCAGCACCACCAGGGGCAGGCGCCGGCGCCGGGCAGCGGCCAGGAAGGCTCGTTGCCCACGGCCGACCATGGGATGGATGATGGCTTCCAACCGGCGCAGCTCGGCCGGCTTGCCGAACACCCTGGCGCCCAGGGCCGGGCGATCGACGGCGCCGTCCTTGGTAACGCCGGGAAAGGCCTTTTCGATCAGCGGCACGGCGCGGCCGCCCGGCGCCAGAAGCTTGTGCACCTCGGCGTCGGCATCGAACACCGGTATGCCGAGCCGGCGGAACATCTTCGCCGTCTCCGATTTGCCCATGCCGATGGAGCCGGTCAGGCCGAGAATGAACATCCGTGCCCTATGCCCCCAGGTCGGCCAGGATATGTTGCCGCAGCGCCTCGCTGACCACCGGTTCATGTTCGAACCAGGCGGCGAAGCCGGGCCGGGCCTGATGCAGCAGCATGCCCAGGCCGTCGACGGCTAGGTTGCCGCGGGCCCGGGCCTCGGCCAACAACGGCGTCAGCAATGGCGTATAGACGGCGTCGAACACCACCGCCTCGGCGGGCAGTGGCTCCAGCGACAGCTCCAGCGGCGGCTGGCCCTGCATGCCCTGGGTGGTGCTGTTGACCAGCAGCCCGGCGCCGGCCAGGGCCCTTTGTCGATCCGCCCAAGGGACCACGTCGACGGCGCCGTCCAGGGCCTCGGCCAGGGACCGGGCCCGGGCCTCGGTGCGATTGGCCACCACGACCCGTCCGGCGCCGGCCTCCAGCAGGGCGACGGCGATCGCCCGGGCGGCGCCGCCGGCGCCGATCAGCACCACCCCGCCGGTCGCCAAATCCAGGTCCGGAGCGCCCTCGCGCAATGCCTGCATGAAGCCGAAGGCATCGGTGTTGCCGCCCCATAAGCCACCGTCCGGGCTCGCGACGATGGTGTTGACGGCGCCGATGCGCCGGGCCGCCGGGTCCACCTCGTCGACCAGCGCCAGCGCCGCCTCCTTGTGCGGCATGGTGACGTTGCAGCCGCGAAAGCCGAGCTTGGGCAGGGCCCGCACCGCCTCGGCGAAATCCTCCGGCCGGATCGCCAGGGGCAGATAAGCGCCGTCGATGCCGTATTCGGCCAGCCAGTAATTGTGCAGGCGCGGCGAACGGGAATGCGCCACCGGCCAGCCGGCGACGCCGGCCAGCCGGGCCTGGCCACTGATCATGCTTTACCCACCGTCACTAATCCTCGATCACCCCCAGTTCACGCAGCCGCCCCAAAAGCGGCAATAGCGGCAGACCGAGGATGGTGAAATGATCGCCGTCGACCTGATCGAACAGTTGCGCACCCAGGCCCTCGATTTGATAGCCACCGACCGACCATAGCACCGCTTCGCCCACCTGCCCCAGATACCAATCCAGGTAGGCGTCGGAAAAATCGCGCATGGTCAGTCGCGCCACCGACAGGTACCGCCAAGCCAGGGCACCGTTGCGACAAACGCAGGCGGCGCAGATCAGTTCGTGCCGCCGGCCCCTAAGGTGCTGCAATATCCTGCGGGCCGCCGGAACATCCGTTGCCTTATCGAACAATTCGCCCTCGCAACGCAGGATCTGATCGGCCCCGATCACCGCCGCCTCCGGTCGCCGGCGGGAGATTTCGCCGGCCTTGTCCCGGGCCAGGGCCATGGCGATGTCCTCGGCCTCGGCATCATCCGCCGACATCGCCGCCTTGATGGCGCCTTCGTCGATATCGGCCGGCGCGGTGTCGAAACTCAGGCCCGCCGCCCGCAACATATCGGCGCGCGATTGGCTGGCCGAGGCAAGAACCAGAGGTGGCTTCCGATCTTCCATAGTATTCATGCGTCAAATCATGCGAACAAGTAGGGCTGATAAGTCGCTTTTATTATCAATCATTCAGTGTTAACATCAACCAACGTAGGTGAAATACTACCGAACATTTTGATTGTTGCTCTTATGTCGGACAACACCAATGTGATCCCTCTGCCGACGGCGGCCGCGCGCGATGCCTATCTCGCCGGCCGCGAACGGGTCACCGCGTTGCTGATCCGGCACGGCCTGATCGACAGTTTCTTTCGCTTTACCTCCGACGGCAAACCCTATCCCTTCGGCCGCGCCAATCAGTTGTTGCCCGGCGACAGCCGCGGCTGGGTCGAACATCGCCACCACAACACGGCGTTGCTGATCATGATCGACGGCGCCCTGCCGCGACCGCTGAACAAACATTTCCGCCTGCGCGCCTCGAACCGGGTCAGTTGGCGGAACATCCAGCGCCTGGCGCCGGATCTGGACCTGTCCAACTTCAAGGCGGCCCATTGCCGCCTGGATCATCCCGGTTTCGACGAGTTGCTGCCGCGGCTCCTGTCGCTGGACTACGCCCTGGTGGCCGAGGACATCGCCGATCCGGAAGGCCCCGGCCCGGCCCTGACCCACATGCATGTCAAGCTGGAACGGCTGACCGACAACGCGATCAAGGAGTTGAGCAAGGAGTTGGGCTATATCGAGCGCCGGCTGTTCGAGCGCGGCGAGGATTACGTCGAGGCGCTGGAGGCCAAGTTCTTCGAATATTTCGGGTTTTCGGCCAACGCCGCCGGCCGCAAGAGCGCCGCGGCAATGGCGGCACAGCTGCTTTCGGGCCATGACCGCCGCTTCTCCGTCTTCGTCGCCGGTCAGGAGGATTGCCGGCTGACCGTATTGGACGAAGGCGAAATCATCACCCAGTACCTGTTGATCCGCCTGGCCGACGCCGATCTGGAGGCCTTCGTGGACAGCGTCGCGCTTAACGGCGGCAAGGATTCAGCGGATTATTCCGTAACCGGAATGGCCGATGGCCCGCTGCCCGTGCTCTATCGTCTGCGTCTGCGCCGGACCAAGGCGGCGCAACCTGGCAGCGGCCGGCGGCGCGATCGTGATTTGCTGAAGCCCTGGCTCGAGATCGCCGAGGAAGCGGTCTTGCCAAGGCCCGGGATCGCCGGTCCGGCGATCCCCTTCGCCTGGGCCGAAACCGACGACGACTAGCTAAAGCCGTCGAAAGCTCTATTCCTCCATACGGGTGCTGTGGAGATTGAGGATGGCGGCGGCGGTTTCCTCGATCGAGCGGCGGGTGACGTCGATCACCGGCCACTTCTTGGCGGAAAACAGTTTGCGGGCGTAGGCCACTTCGTCCTTTACGGCGGCGAAGTCGACGTAATCGGTCTCCGGCTCCTGGCGCAGCGACAGCAGCCGGTTGCGGCGGATCTGCACGATTCGGTCCGGACTGGCGGTCAGGCCGATCACCAGCGCCTCCCGCACGCCATCCAACTGTTCCGGCGTCGGCACGCCGGGTACCAGCGGCACATTGGCGGCCTTGATGCCCCGGTTGGCCAGGTAAATGCAGGTCGGTGTCTTCGATGTTCGCGACACCCCGACCAGCACCACGTCGGCCCGGTCGAGATCATCCAGGCCCTGGCCGTCGTCGTGGTTCATGCAGAAGTGGATGGCATCGATGCGATCGAAGTATTCGGCGTCCATGACATGCTGGCGGCCGGGCTGTTCGCGGCTTTCCGAACCGAGGAAGTTCGCCAAGGCGCCGAGCACCGGATCCAGCACCGAGATGCAGGGCACCTGCAGACGCCGGCATTCATCCTGCAACTGCTCCCGCAGGTTATGATCGACCAGGGTGAACATCACCAGACCGGGATGATCGGCGATGGCGTCGATGACCGGCGAAAGCTGCGCCGGCGAACGCACCATGGACCACATATGGCGCTGCGGTTCGGCGTTCTCGAACTGGACCAGGGCCGCCGTCGCCAGGGAGACCAGGGTCTCGCCGGTGGCGTCGGATACCAGATGCAGATGGAACTTGGTCATGCTCGGGCCGGCCCAAAATGTTTCGCGCGATGTGTGAAATTCCGCTGATCACGGGGATAAGCCGCCGCGTCGGCAGAAACAAGGATTTTCATGCACCTAATTGTCGACCTCATGCCCGCCGTCATGCGGCTGGTGATGGGCCGGGCGGAACGAATCGAATGACCGGGCATAACCCAGGTCCTTCGGCGTCATCCCGATTTATCACCTTTTCCCCAGGCCCCGGTAAACGCCCTTGCCCGGGGTTTTACACAAGCCGGTCGGGCAGTTGTTACCTGGGGAAGATTATCGGGACGAATCGGTGGTCTTCCGCCAATCCCCGGTACTCACAGGGATTCACTAACCACTACTATCTTTCTTTTAAAAAGACATTATGTTGGCGAAGCTTTCATTGGGGATCGGGCAGACCTTCTCGCGGATCGGATCATGGGGACAGACGACAAATTGCTGGTCCGGGCTCTGCGGGGAGAAACCCTGTCCCGGCCGCCGTTCTGGCTGATGCGGCAGGCGGGACGACACCTGGCGGAATATCGCGCGGTCCGTGAACAGGCGGGCAATTTCCTGGATCTTTGTTATGCGCCCGATCTGGCGACGGAAGTTACCCTGCAGCCGATCCGGCGCTACGGCATGGATGCGGCGATCCTGTTCGCCGATATCCTGCTGATACCGGACGCCTTGGGGCAGCCGCTCGATTATCGCGAAGGCGAGGGCCCGATCCTGGAGCCGGTGCGCTCGCCGGCCGAGCTGTCACGGTTGCAACTGGATGGCCTGCACGACCATCTGGCGCCGGTTTATGAAACGGTGGCCCGGCTGTCGCGGGAACTGCCGGCCGAGGTGACGCTGATCGGATTCGCCGGGGCGCCGTGGACGGTGGCGACCTACATGGTCGAAGGCGGCGGCAGCCGTGACCATGCCATCGTCAAGCAATGGGCCTTGGCGGACCCCGACAGCTTCGCCGAATTGATCGACCTGCTGGTCACGGCGACCATCGGCTATCTGAGCCGGCAAGTGCGCGCCGGGGCAGAGGTGATCCAGTTGTTCGACACCTGGGCCGGCGCCTTGCCGGAATTGGCTTTCCAGCGCTGGTGCGTCGAACCGGTACGACGCATCGTCGAAGTTTTGCGTGGCGAGTTTCCGGACCTGCCGATCATCGGCTTTCCCCGCGGCGCCGGCGCCGGCTATCTGAACTTCGCCGGCCGGACCGGGGTCGATGCCGTCGGCCTGGATTGGACCGTGCCGCTGGAGTGGGCGCGCGAAAAGCTGCAAAGTCAATCGGCGGTGCAGGGCAATCTGGACCCCCGGCTGCTGGTCGTCGGTGGCGAGGCGATGGAAGCGGAAATCAGGCGGATCCTGTCGACCCTGGGATCCGGCCCGTTCGTCTTCAATCTGGGCCATGGCATCGTCACGGAAACGCCGCCCGAGAACGTCGCCCGACTGGCCGAGATCGTGCGCGGCTGGACATCCTAGAGCGTGTCCGGGATATTCTGGGTCATTTGATGGCGGGA
>JASLMH010000131.1 GCA_030746635.1 Alphaproteobacteria bacterium
GCCCGACGGCGGCGACCTGGGCGCCGCCGAGGGGCCCTTGGATACCGCCTACGAAAACGACTACACCAACGACAGCGCCGCCGACGGCGGCGCCACCGATGACGGCGCGGCGGCGACGGACGGCTACGAACTGGGCGACTGGGCCAGTGCCGGGCAGGGCAACGGCAATGGCAATGGCGCCGGCGTCAGCCTGGAGCAGGTCCTGACCAGCGAAGTCACCTTGAAGGAACATCTGCGCGGACAGATGAGCATGCTGCTCAGCGATCCGGCCGAACGCCTGATCGGCGCCGAACTGATCGAGCATCTCGACGAGGCCGGCTACCTGGCCGAGGACACCACTTTCATCGCCGACCGTCTCGGCGGCGAGGAGGAACTGGTCGACGCCGTCTTGGCCAAGCTGCAGTCCCTCGATCCGCCCGGCGTCTTCGCCCATGACCTGCGCGAATGCCTGGCCCTGCAATTGCGCGAAAAGGACCGCTACGACCCGGCGATGCGGGCGCTGGTCGAGAACCTGAACCTGCTGGCCGAAATGGATATCGCCCAGCTGACCGAGATTTGCGGCGTCGAGTTCGACGAGGTCGAGGAGATGATCGCCGAATTGAAGGCCCTGGACCCGAAACCGGGCCTGGCCTTCGATCACGACGTGGCGGCGCCGGTGGTGCCGGACGTCTTCGTCGAGGAACGGGCCGATGGCGGCTGGAGCGTCGAGCTGAACGGCGACACCCTGCCCCGGCTGCTGGTCAACCGCCAGTACTATGCCGAGATCAGCCGGGCCGCCCAGCGCAAGGAAGACAAGACCTATCTGTCCGAATGCCTGCAATCGGCGAACTGGCTGATCAAGTCGCTGGACCAGCGGGCCCGCACCATCCTGTCCGTGGCCAGCGAACTGGTGCGCCAGCAGGACGCCTTCCTGGCCAACGGCGTGCATGAATTGCGGCCCCTGAACCTGCACGCCATCGCCCAGGCGGTGGACATCCACGAAAGCACCGTCTCGCGGGTGACCAACAACAAATACATAGCCACGCCGCGCGGCATCTTCGAACTGAAGTATTTCTTCACCTCGGCCCTGTCGGCGATGGACGGCGGCGACGACCGCTCGTCGGAATCGGTGCGCGAACGGCTGCGCGATCTGATCGACGAGGAAACACTGAGCAACGTGCTTTCGGATGACAAACTGGTCGATATTCTGCGCGGCGCCGGTGTCGACATCGCCCGCCGGACGGTCGCCAAGTACCGCGAAGCCATGGGTATTCCGTCCTCGGTTCAGCGCCGCCGGATCAAGCGCATGGAGGCCCGGGCGGCCGGTTGACAGTGCCGAAGGCCGGCACTATGTTCCCCGCTCTTCGACGCCAGGGTGCTGCCAGAAACAGCCTGGTGGCGGAACCAAGCCGGTAGAACCATACCCGCCAACACATACGATGTAGCGCGTCATGCAGATCCTCGTGTCAGGTAAGCAGATCGACGTTGGCGAGGCCTTGCGAGGCCACGTCGAGGAACGGCTGCAAAACGGCATCGCCAAGTATTTCACCAACCCGATCGACGCCCACGTGGTGTTCAGCCGCGAGGGCCAGGGCTATCGCGTCGACTGTTCGGTGCATGTCGGCCACGGCATTCATGCCCAGTCCCATGCCAGCGCGGCCGAGATATACGCGGTGTTCGATCAGGCCGCCGACCGCCTGGACAAGCGATTGCGGCGCTACAAGCGGCGGCTGCGCGGCCATCATGGCCGCGAACGTCCGGCCGCCGAGCAGTTGCGGGCGCAGAGCTATATCCTGGCGCCGGAACCTGAACACGAAGAGGCCTCCGCCGAGTTCCAACCGGTGATCGTGGCCGAGACCACCTCGGATATCCATAGCCGCACCGTCGGCGAGGCGGTGATGCAGATGGATCTGGCGGATCTGCCGGTGCTGATGTTCCGCAATCGCGGCAACGGCCATCTCAACGTCGTCTATCGCCGCCCGGACCGCCATATCGGCTGGATCGACCTGGTGGCGGAAAACGCCGACGGCGAGCGAGAGTAGGGACGCCCGGCCCATGGAAATGGCGGAACTGCTGGTCCAGGAAGGGGTGGTCGCCAACCTCAAGGCCAGCAGCAAGAAACAGGCCTTGCAGGAATTGTCGCAGCAGGCGGCGGAATTGACCGGTCTGCCCGATCGGACCATTTTCGACGTGCTGCTGCAACGCGAGAAGCTGGGCACCACCGGCATCGGCCGCGGCATCGCCATTCCGCACGGCAAATTGAACCAACTGGAGCGGCTGCACGGCGTCTTCGCCCGCCTGCCCAAGGCGATCGACTTCGACGCCATCGACAGCCAGCCGGTGGATCTGATCTTCCTGTTGCTGGCCCCGGAATCGGCCGGCGCCGATCACCTGAAGGCGCTGGCGCGGATTTCCCGCCTGCTGCGCGACGATTCGGTCTGCGCCAAGCTGCGCGGCTCGGAGGATCCGGCGGCGATCTACGCCCTGCTCACGGTATCGACGGCGACGCCGGCGGCCTGAGGGTTTCTTTTTTCTCCGAAAGTCGGAACGACGCGGGCGCGCGGCGTCTTAGTGGACGCTGACGGGTTCCAGGCCGTGCTGGCGGCAGGCGGCGAAGGCCACCTCGCGGCTGGCGAAGCCGCCCAGTTCCTTGCCGTTGGCGGCGTGGATCACGTGGATCACCTGGCCGTCGGCCTGCTGTTGCTTGACATACGCCAACTCGTCGGCGCCGAGCATGGCCAGGGCCTCGACGGTGAATTCGCCCAGGTTTCTTTGCACTTGCATGGCGGTTACTCCTGACTGTCCTTGCTCGCTCCCGGATCGATGCGCGCGGCCGGCGGCCCGGCGGCGATGTCGATGCTGCGGGAGACCGCTTCCGGCCGTGGCCGCACCAGATCAACATGCAGCAGGCCGTTGTCCAGGCTGGCGCCGGCCACCTGAATACCCTCGGCCAATACGAAACTGCGCTGGAACTGGCGGGCGGCGATGCCGCGGTGCAGGTAGACCCGCTCGCCCTCGTCCTCCTGGTGGCCGCGCACGGTCAACTGGTTGTCCTCGACCGCGATGTCCAGATCGTCGCGGGTGAAACCGGCCACCGCCAGGGTGATGCGCAGGCCGTCCTGGTCGATCTGTTCGATATTGTAGGGGGGATAGCCGTCGTTGGCCGATTTCGCCACTCGATCGAGCAGCCTCTCGAAATGGTCGAAACCCAACAGCAACGGGCTGTCAAAAACCGACATCCGGTTCATCGCGCCACCTCCTTGTCGTCGCGGGCATGGCGTTGCGGTCCTTGGCGGACCCCCGGCGGGCGTCCGCGCGCGGCCCGTGACGGCACCGCGTCATACGATATGTAGGCACCTCCGGGGGCCGGTGCAAGCGCGGCCGATCCTGGCACGGTCGCCGCCGGTGGGTTATGTTCCTGTTATGTTCTTTCCTCGGATAAGCGTCAGCGGATGATCACGGACGGCGACGGCGGCGGCCCCAGCCTGGCCGAATTGGCGGTCCAGGGCGTGCCGGTGGCCGCCTGGTGCCAGGCCTGCGGCCACCATCGGCTGCTGCCGGTGACCGAGCTATTACGGCGGCTGCACGGCCGTACCCGGGTCGGCGCCGTTGCCCGCCGCCTCTGTTGCACCGCCTGCGGCGGCCGGCGGATCGAAACCCGGCCCCACTATCGCGGCCTCGGCGTCGTCGCCGGACACCGTTAGGTTGGCGCTTGCCGATTTCGTCCGAAGTGCCCAGGCCGCCCCGCGCCCCCACCCGACCACCCACGGGATCGTACGATTGGGTGGTCGGGTGGGGGCGCGGGGCGGCGAAGGTCGCGCCCAAAAAGCGCGTCTCGCCATGTCGTCGCGCTTGCCGGCCGGAGGCAAATGCCTATACTGCGCGCCGGTTTTTCCCCTTTGGACAAAAGGCGCAAGCGGATGATCGGCGAAGTCAAAAAGGCCGTCCTGGCCTATTCCGGCGGTCTGGATACCTCGGTGATCCTGCGTTGGCTGCAGGAGGTCTACCAATGCGAGGTGGTGACCTTCACCGCCGATCTGGGTCAGGGCGAGGAGTTGGAGCCGGCCCGCCGCAAGGCCGAAATGCTGGGTATCAAGGAAATCTACATCGAGGACCTGCGCGAGGAGTTCGTGCGCGACTTCGTCTTCCCGATGTTCCGCGCCAACGCCCTGTACGAAGGCCTGTACCTGCTCGGCACCTCGATCGCCCGGCCCCTGATCGCCAAACGACAGATCGAGATCGCGGCCGAGACCGGCGCCGATGCCGTCTCCCACGGCGCCACCGGCAAGGGCAACGACCAGGTCCGGTTCGAACTGGGCTACTACGCCCTGAACCCGGATATCCGGGTGATCTCGCCGTGGCGGGAATGGGATCTGGATTCGCGCACCGCCCTGATCGACTTCGCCGAGAAGCACCAGATCCCGATCCCCCGGGACAAGCGGGGCGAGGCGCCGTTTTCGGTCGACGCCAATTTGTTGCACATCTCGGCCGAGGGCAAGGCCCTGGAAGACCCCTGGCACGAGCCGGGCGAGTTCGTCTATTCCCGCAGCGTCGCCCCGGAGGCGGCCCCCGATACGCCGAGCTATATCGAGATCGAGTTCGAACAGGGCGATGCGGTGGCCATCGACGGCGAGCGGTTGAGCCCGGCGGCCCTGCTGACCCGGCTGAACGAGTTGGGCGGTGCCAACGGCATCGGCCGCCTCGACCTGGTCGAAGGCCGCTATGTCGGCATGAAAAGCCGCGGCATCTATGAAACCCCCGGCGGCACCGTGCTGCTGGCGGCCCATCGGGGCATCGAGAGCATCACCCTGGACCGGGGTGCCATGCACCTGAAGGACGAGGTGATGCCGCGCTATGCCGAGCTGATCTACAACGGCTATTGGTTCTCGCCGGAGCGCGAGATGCTGCAGGCGCTGATCGACAAGAGCCAGGACTGCGTCGAGGGCATGGTGCGGGTAAAACTCTACAAGGGCAGCGCCACCGTGGTCGGCCGCAAGTCCGCCAAGAGCCTCTACAGCCTGGAGCATGTCACCTTCGAGGAGGACGACGTCTACGACCAGCGCGACGCCGAAGGCTTCATCAAGCTGAACGCGCTCAGGCTGCGCTTGCTGCATCGGCAGCGGGAGTAGCAGGCAGCCATGCCCGCCCGGTGAGGCCGTGCCGTCTGTCGAGATGGATTGCCGGGTCAAGCCCGGCAATGACGGATAATCGTTTAATTTCAATAGATTACCGTCATGCCCGGGCTCGACCCGGGCATCTCGCAGGGAGCCTACGTAGCCGCCCGCCGCCGCGCCTCGGCTAGGAGTTCCTCACGAGTCCACTCGCGGGCCGGTCCGCTTTCCTCACCTTCGATAAGGGCCTGGATCAGCACCTCGCGCCGATCGTCGCGACATTGCCGCTGCTCAGTCACGGCTAGGGCAGATCGAGGCTCACCGCCACGGCGGCGCTGGCGATCACGGCGACGTCGCCGACCGCCTCGTCGGCGACGTCCAGGCCGCCCTTGACCACCCGCACATTCACCTGGCCGACCGGCAGGGTCGCCTGCACCGCCGCCGGGTCGACTTCGTCGGGTTGCTGCACGCCGACGGTGACCTCGACCCGCATGGTGGCTAGGTCGACGTCGAGGCTGCGGATCAGGCTCAGGGAGCTGTGATGAATGGCGTCCTCGACTGCCCGGATAGCGGCCTTGGTGTAATCGCCGCCGTGCAGGTCGTTGCCGCTGCCCAGTTCCAGGATCACGCGCTTGCTGTTCATCTCAGCTTCCCCCTGACGGCAGGTCCAGGCGGACGACGGCGGCGGCGTTGGCGATCAGGGTGGCATCGGTGCCGGCTTCGTTGGGGATTTCCAACCCGCCTTCGACCACCTGGACGGTGCCGCCGCCGTGGGGCAGCACCGCCAGCACGGCGTCGCGGTCGACCTCGTCCGGTTTCGGCACACCGATGATCACCTCCACCTGCATGGCGTCGACCGGCTGGCCGAGGGCGTTGGCGACGGTCAGGGAGTTGTGCCAGAGGGCGTCGCGCAGGGCCCGCACCGCCGCCTTGGTCGGTTCGCCGCCGCGAATGTCGGTGCCCATGCCGATCTCCAAAACCATGCGTTTCAGGGGCATCGCCTCTCCTCCCTAGGTTGGCTTGCGGCCGACGGCGCAGTGCAGCGTGCGGGCGTACAGGATCGAGCGCTCCGATATGGCCTCGGCCTTCGCCCGCTGCCATTCCGCCATCTCGTCCGGCTCGAGCTGCGACAGCACATAGGGCTCGTAGTAGGCCCAGATCACCCCATCGGGATCGCTGACCGTCATCATGGTCGGGAACAGTTTCAGGTCGGTCAGGCCACTTTGCCCGAACCGGCGGTACAAGCCGGCATCGGCGCAGCCGCCGGCCTCCACCGAGGGTACCGGCGCCTCGACCCGCTCGCGGATCGCCGCCGATACCGGCAGGTTCCACATGACGCCGATATCGGTGGCCCGCACCATCACCGCCACCTGGCCGCCGGGCCGGGCGACCCGGATCATCTCCGCCAGCATGCGGTCGGCGTCGCATTCCTCCATCACCGTGTGCGACATGACGATGTCGAAGCTCCCATCGTCGAAGGGCAAATCCACGGCGTTGCCCGGCCGGAACTCGATCACCTCGGCCAGGCCTTCGGCGACCGCCAGGGCCTTGGCCTCGCGCAGCAGATAGGGGTTGAGGTCGACGGCGGTGATCGGGTTGGCGCCGTCGGTGCGGCGGGCCAGCCAGCGGTCCAGGGCGCCGCTGCCGCAACCGACGTCCAACACCGAGGCGCCGGGCCGGATGTCGATCTCGTCGACATGGCTGCGCACCGCCCGCAGGTAACCCGGATCGGTGCTGCGCGCCTCGATGAAGCCGGCGCCACCCAGCCAGCGCCCGCCCAGGCGGATCACCCGGAAGCTTTCGGCCAGGCGGTCGATCAGCGGCTGCCATTGCGACGGCGACAGCAGCAACGGCAGCAGCACCAGCGCCGGGCCGCTGCCCTGGCACTGGTAGGTGATGCCGACGACCTCGCCATCCTCGGCCGGGCCGTCCAGGGGGGTGGCCGGAGCCAGCGCCTGCATCTCGTCCAGGAAGGCCGGCCAGAGATCCAGGACCCGCGCGGCGTGATCGGCCAGCACGTCGGTCCAGATCAGCACCATGTAGTCGTCGAAGCGGAGGTACCTCGTTTCCGGCAGGTCCGGCATCGCCCTGGCAACGGCTTCGGCGCCGGCGCCGGCGTCGCCGTACATCACGTACAGCCGCTCGGCCACCGGCCGCACCGCCTCGGCCAGCAGCCGGTTCGGCCCGGCCAGGGTCAGCGAGGACAGGCAATGGGGCCGTTCGGCGATCAGCGGGTTCAATTCGGTGCTGTTCTGCACCCCGAAATGCGCCCGCGCGATCCCGAGATGGTCAAGCAACGCCAGCAGCCGCCGTTCGACCGGCTGTTCAGGCTCGTCGGTCATGGCATTCGGCGCTACAGGTTGACGCGCACGCCGCACAGCATGATCCGGTCGTCGCCCTGCCGTAGCCCGCGGGCCTCGGCCGCCGCCAGGATGGTCGGGCGGTCCTGGGGCAGGATGTCGATGCCGCTGACGCCCAGGCCGCGGCCGTCGGTGTCGGCGACGAAGCGCAGGCGGGCGTTGTCCAAATCGATCGCCGGTCCGCTCGCCGCCGTGGTCAACGGCCGATCCAGCACCGCCGACCAGCGCTCGGCCACCGCGTCGGGGTTGTCGGCCTGGATCTCGACGCCGGTGATGGCCTGGGTGACGCCGGTGCGGACATGGGCCTGCCAGTCCGGGCCGGCCCACTTCCAGCGCGCCAGGTCGTCGTGCCAGTCGACGTCCGGGCCCATGTCGTCGATCGACAGGATGGCCCCCGGCACGTCGGCGGGATGGAAATGGGTGGCGGTGGCGTCGTCGTCGTCATGGCGCCAGACGTCGCGCACGCCCAACTCGGCGATGCGCCGCCGCTCGGCCATGGCATCGCCGCATTGCAGGATCACCATGTAGCCGCCGTCGCCGCCGCGCCGCTCGAGATAGCGGCCGGCGGTGGTGCCGTCCTGCACCGGCGCCACCACTTCCAGCAGGTTACCGCCGATCGGCAACAGCGCGTTCTCCAGCCCGAAATGGCCGACGTTGGGATCCTTGAAGCAGACCGACAGGCCCAGCACGGCGGTGATGTCGTCCACCGCCGGCGCCAGTTCCCCGGCCACGAATACGAATTGCCGCAGGCGCATGGCTCAGTCCTCCCTATCACCGGCACATACATATCCGACCCTGGCCGCGTGCGCGCGGTCGGGTCGGTTGTTGATGCGTCGATTATAGGGCCATTCGGCCGGCCGGCGATATCAGTCCTGATTTTGCCGCTGGTCGCGCCGGGCCTGGCGCCGTTTGCGGGCCTGCTTGGCTTTGTCCCGTGCCTTGTCGCGCGCCTTGTCCCTGGCCCGATCCCGTTTGGCCAGTTTTCGGTCGTGAGCCTGCAGGGCCTTGCGGCAGCGCTGCTTGGCCGCCTGTAGGGCCTTGCGGTCGCCAGCCGCCTGGGCCTTGTGGATCTGCTGTTGGCATTTTTGCACCAGGGCCTGGGCCCGGTCGGTGTTCGGTCCGGCCCAGGCGGCGCCCACGCCCGCCATGATCAGCAGCAGCGCCACCGCGCAGATCGGCAGCAGGGTCAAACGGATACGTAGATAATGCAATTGCCACATTGCCAGTCCTCCCCAATCGGGTGGTTCCTCCAGGCAACGATGGAATCATGACACAAAGGCGCCATCGTCGAGATGACGGCCGTCACACTTTTTGGCGATCCGATTTCATCGGCAGAACCCGCACCACCCCATCGGCCATGGCATCGTACGATTGGGTGGCCGGGTGGGGGCGCGGGGTGGTGCGGGCTGAGCCAAAGGAGCCCTATTCGGCGGCCGGCTCCTCGATACCGGCGGCGCGGCAGGCGGCGGTCAGGGTGTTGGCCATCAGGCAGGCCACGGTCATCGGGCCGATGCCGCCCGGCACCGGGGTGATGGCGCCGGCGATCCCGACCGCCTGCTCGAAATCGACGTCGCCGACCAGCCGGGTCTTGCCCTCGCCGGCGTCGATGCGGTTGATGCCGACGTCGATCACCACGGCGCCCGGCTTGATGCAGTCGCCGCCCAGCATGCGCGGCCGGCCGACGGCGGCGATCAGGATATCCGCCTCCCGGCACAGGCCGGGCAGGTCGCGGGTGCGGGAATGGGCGATGGTGACGGTGCAATGCTGAGCGAGGAGCAATTGCGCCATCGGCTTGCCGACCAGGTTGGAGCGGCCGACCACCAGGGCCCGTTGGCCGACCAGGCCGTCCTCGCCCAGGCGGTCCCGCAACAGCATCATGCAGCCCAAGGGCGTGCACGGCACCATCGCCGGCAGGCCGGCGGCCAGGCGCCCGGCATTGACCACGTGCAGGCCGTCGACGTCCTTGTCGGGGTCGACGGCGTCGACCACCGCGGCCTCGTCGAGATGTTCGGGCAGGGGCAGTTGCACCAGGATGCCGTGCACGCCAGGATCGGCGTTCAGGCCCGCCACCGTGGCGATGAGGTCTGCCTGTTCGGTGTCCTCCGGCAGGCGCACGGTGTCGGATCTGAAACCCATCTCGTCCGCCACCTTGCCCTTGTTGCGGACGTAGACCTGGCTGGCCGGGTCGTCGCCGACGATCACCACGCTCAGGCCCGGCACCAGGCCGTGCCGCTCTTTCACCCCGGCCGCCTGTTGCGCCACCCGCCGCCGCAGATCAAGCGCGAAAGCCTTGCCGTCGATAATTTCCGCCGTCATCCACCGCCGCTCCCGTCCAACCGATTCGCCGGGTCGGAAGAGTACTGTCCGTCGCGCCAGCGCGCCAGCAATGCCATGGCGTCCGCGGCCTCGCCGCGCAGCAGCACCTGCTTGTCACGCGATCGGGCGCCGCCGGCAACCTCCAGGCGGCTCTGCGGCAGCCGCCAGGCCTTGGCCAGGAGCCTCAACAGGGCCTTGTTGGCCTTGCCTTTCTCCGGCTTGGCGGTGACCCGTACGGCCAGGCGACGGCCGCCGTCGGCGGCGGGCTCGATGCCGTCGATGCGGTTGGCCGAGGCGCCGGGACGCAGGCGCACGGCGATCCGCACGCCATTCGCAACGGCCCTAAAGGGCATCGCCCGGTCCCCAAACGGGGCTCAATAGAAATGGCTGCAGCCGGAAACTTCGCGAATGAAGTTCTGCAGGAAGAACAGAACGAAGATCAGGATCACCGGCGAGACGTCGATGCCGCCCAGATTAGGCATGAAGCGGCGGATCGGCGCCAGGGCCGGCTCGGTGACGCGGTAGAGGAAATCGCCGATGGTGTAGACCACGCGGTTCTGGGTGTTCACCACATTGAAGGCGACCAGCCAGGACAGCACGACCTGGATGATGATCAGCCAGTAGTAGAGGCTGATGATGGTGGCGATCAATTCGATGAAGGAACACATGCGATCCTCAAGAATCCCCCTTGCCGCCGCGCGGGCGCTAGGCGCAGATGTAATGCGCGGCCGGAGGCAATGCAAGCGCCCCTTGACAGCTCTCGGCCTTGGTTCCTATATGCGCGACGAAATTCCGCCACCGGGGCCGTAGCTCAGTTGGGAGAGCGCGACGTTCGCAACGTCGAGGTCAGGGGTTCAATTCCCCTCGGCTCCACCACCCTTCGCTCTTCGAGCTTCGGGTGGCAGGCCACCCGGAGATCGTTAGACGAAGGCGTGTCCCCCGACCTTCAGCCGGCCGAAGCCGACTTTCGGTCGGCGAAGGCCGTAGCCTCCTGCCGGCCGTAGCCTTGGCGAAGGCTGGTGGCGTAGGGGGACTGGTTCCGGTCGAAATATTGTCCTGCCAGGCCGACCAATTTCCCCGAGGTGCCGCCTTCGGCTATCGTCGGACGACGTTTCGGGACGTTCGCTGGCCATCGAGGAGAAGCGCCATGAAGGTTGGGTTTATCGGGCTGGGCCACATGGGCGGTCCCATGTGCCGCAATATCATCAAGGGCGGTCACCAGGTGGTGGTGCATGACCTGGTGGAGGAGGCGGTGCAGGCCTGCGTTGGCCTCGGCGCCACGGCCGGCGGCTCCATCGGCGGCGTGGCCGGCCAGGTCGAGGTGGTGATGACCTCGCTGCCCATGCCCAAGGACGTGGAGGCCGTGGCCCTGGGGCCGGACGGCATCGGCGAACATGCCCCACCCGGCACCATCTTCGTCGATCTGTCGACCAATTCCCCCGCCATGATGCGCCGGATCGCGGCGGAACTGGCACCGAAGGACATCGTCACCCTGGATGGGCCGGTCAGCGGCGGCGTGGCCGGGGCGGAGGCCGCCACCATCGCCATCATGGTGGGCGGCGATCGGGCGGCGTTCGATGCCTGCCTGCCGGTGTTCGAATCGTTCGGCGAAAACATCATCCACACCGGCGAACTGGGCAATGGCTGCATCGCCAAATTGTGCAACAACATGGTGGCCTTCTGCACCATGACCGCCGCCGCCGAGGGTCTGATGCTGGGCACCGCCGCCGGCATCGATCCCGGCATCCTGGATCAGGTGATCCGCAACAGCAGCGGCGACAGCCGCAGCCACCGCGGCCTGGCGAAAAGCGCCTTCGCCCGCGACTTCGCCCCCGGCTTCACCGTCGATCTGGCCTACAAGGATTTGCGCCTGGCGCTGGAACTGGCGGACGAGTTGGACCTACCGCTGCTGTTGGGGCCGCCGGTCCACAGCGTCATGCGCATGGCCCGCGGCCAGGACCAGGGCGGCGAGAACGTCACCGCCATCCTGAAGGTCTACGAAGCCTTCATGGGCCGGCAGGTCGGGCCCGTGGAATAGGGTTCCGAACTTCGGAAGACCGGCTACCGCCGCACGCCGACGTAACGATGCAGCGGCTCTGGGTCGGCGGCCAGCTCGGCCGGGCTGGCCTGTTGGCGGAGGCGGCCGTTTTCCAGGAAGGCGATGCGGTCGGCCACCGCCAGGGCGGCGTCGACCTTCTGTTCGACCAACAATACGGCGACGCCTTGCGCCTTCATGGCCGTCACCGTCCGCAGCACCTCGTCGACCATGCGCGGCATCAGGCCCTCGCTGGGCTCGTCCAGCAGCAACAGCTTCGGGTCCAGGCACAGCGCCCGGGCCATGGCCAGCATCTGCTGCTCGCCGCCCGACAGGGTGCCGCCGCGCTGGCCGCGCCGTTCCGTCAGCACCGGGAACATCTCCTGCACCCGGGCCAGCACGTCGTCGCCGGTCTGCCGGGCCAAGAGCCCCATGCGCAGGTTCTCCTCGACGCTGAGTTCGGCGAACAGCCGCCGGCCCTGGGGCACATAGGCGATGCCCAGGCGCGGTATCTCATGCGCCTTCAGCCCGGTCAGCTCGGCACCGTCGCAGACGATCGAACCGGACCGTGGCGGCAGCAGGCCCATGATCGCCTTCAGGGCGGTGGTCTTGCCGGCGCCGTTGCGGCCCAACAGGCCCAGCACTTCCCCCGCCGCCAACTCGAACGACAGATCCTCCAACACCCGCACGGCGCCGTAGTGGCAATCGACATTGGCCAGGCGCAACATGTCTCAGGTCCCCAGATAAGCGCGCTGGACCTGCGCGTCGCCTTGAATTTCCGCCGCCGTGCCCTCGGCGATCACCGCTCCCCGGTCCATCACTGTGATGCGCTCGGCCAGGTCCAGCACCACCTCCATGTTGTGCTCGATCAGCAATACGGTGGCCCCAGTCGCCCCTTCGGCGATCTCGCGGACCAGGGTGCAGAATTGGGCGATCTCGCCCTCGGCCAGGCCCTGGGTGGGCTCATCGAGGATCAGCAGTTCCGGCTCCAGGGCCAGGCCCATGGCGACCTCCAACAGCCGCTGGTGGCCATAGGGCAGCTCGCCGGCCAGGCGGTCGCGGTCTTCTTCCAGGCCGACCCGCGCCAGGGCCGCCGCCACCCGCCCGGCGATCGCCCCCTCGCCGCCGCCGAACCGGATCGCCAGGCCGCCCGGCAGCCGCCGCTGGACCGCCAGGGCCAGGTTCTCGTAACAGCTCAGGTTCGGGTAGATCGAGGTGACCTGGAAGGTATAGACGATACCGAGGGCCACCCGCTGCCAGGACTTCAGCCGGGTGATGTCCCGGCCCTTGAAGGCGATGCCGCCGGAACTGGCCCGCAGGCGGCCGCTGATCATGCCGACCAGGGTGGTCTTGCCGGCACCATTGGGGCCGATCAGGCCGCGGATCTCCCCTTGGCGGAGGCTGAACTGCACGTCCCGCACCGCCTGCAGGCCGCCGAAATGGCGGTTCAGGGCGGTGGTGGCGAGCAGCTCTACGGCAGCCATGGCAGCCACCTCTCCCGCAGCGCGCCCATGATGCCCTTGGGGAACCAGACCACCAGCACCACCAGGGCGAGGCCGACGATCAGCAGATAGGCCGAGGTCAGGCCGCTGGAGACATCCACCAGGTAGTACATCAGGCCGGTCCCGAGCAGCGGCCCGATGGTGGTGCCGAGGCCGCCCAGCAGGGTCCAGAGCAGGGGATAGATCGAGTACTGGATCGAGGCGAAGGTCGAACCGACGTAGGAGAACAACAAGGCGTAAGTGGCGCCGGCGGCGGCCGACATGGCACCCGAGATCACAAGGGCCAACAGCTTGTAGCGCCAGGTGTCGTAGCCCAGCATCCGCGTGCGCGGCTCGTTCTCGCGGATCGCCACCAGCACCCGGCCGAGCGGCGAGCGGACCAGCAACAGCGAGCCGGCGAAGCAGGCGGCGAACACCGCCAGGGCCATGTTGTACTTCACCGCCGGCTCGGCGAACGGGAATTGCGCCAGGCCCAGGTCCAGGGGCCCGAGTTGGCGGGAAATCACGAAGCCCTGGTCGCCAAAGGTGATCTCGTTGAAATAAAGCGTCGTCAGGAAACAGGCCTGGGCGAACATCAGGGTGACGATCAGGAAGGCGACACCGCCGGTGCGCAGCGCCACCAGGCCGAACAGGAAGGCCAGCAGCAGGCCGGAGAGGATGCCCAGACCGAGCGCCCCCCAGGCGCCGAAGCCGAGGTAAAAGACGCTGAGGCCGGCGCCGTACAGCCCGGCGGCGAAGAACATGGCGTGGCCCAGGCTCAACAAGCCGGTATAGCCGAACAATACGTTGTAGCCGACGGCGAAGGCGGCCAGCACCAGGATCCGGGCGGCGGCGCCGTGGTGATAGGCCGGCAGCACGAACTGTGCCGCGAACAGTAGGGCGACGATGCCCAGATGCAGCAACAGCACCCGACCGCCGACGCTCATTCCTGGGCCTCCCCGAACAGGCCGCCGGGCCGGGCCACCAGCACCAGCGCCACCAGCACGGTGGCCAGGATCTTGGCCAGGGTCGGCGAAAAGAATACCGAGATGACGCCGTCGCCGAGGCCGATCAGGAAGGCCGCCGCGATGGTGCCGCGCAGGCTGCCCAGGCCGCCGATGATGACGACGATGAACGACAGCAGCAGCGGATCCAGGCCCATCAGGTAGTGGGCCTGCTGGATCGGCACCACCAGCACGCCGGCGATCGCCGCCAGGCCGGCGCCGATGGCGAACACCGTGGCGTAGATGCGCCGTACCGGCACCCCGAAGGTCTGCACGATCTCCGGGTCCTGCTGCGTCGCCCGCATGTACAGGCCCAGGCGGGTCCGCGACATCGCGATCCAGGTGCCGATCAGCAACGCCGCCGAAAGGCCGACAACCACCAATTTGTAGCCGGAATAGCCGAACCAAGGGAACGAGACCCGGAAGTAGATCGGCGGTTGCACCGGCCGGGCGTCGGGGCCGTAAAGGGTGAGGACCACCTGCTGGATGATGTAGAGCAGGCCGATGGTGGCGACGATGGTGCTTTCCGGGTTGTAGTCGATCCGCCGCAGCACCGCCCAGTCGGCGACGACGGCGATGGCCGCGACCGCCACGGGGGCCACCACCATGGCCAGGAGGAAACCCAGCAACGGCGATGGGCCGACCAGCGAAGTACACCACCAGGCCAGCACCGCGCCCAGCA
>JASLMH010000132.1 GCA_030746635.1 Alphaproteobacteria bacterium
CAAGGCGACGCCGATCGGTAGGTCCAGCACCGTCAACAGGGTGAGATAGTCGGTGTCCAGGACCCGCTGGCGCACGGCGGACAGTCTTTCGTGCCCGGCCGCCACCTCGCCGGACAGGGTTTGGGCCAGGGCGATGCCGCTCTCCGCCGCCAAACGCTCGGTGGCGCCGCCCGATACCGCCACCGCCCGCCGCAGTTTGTCCAACCCGGACTGATAGTCTTCCGAAAACAGATCCGTATAGCCGGACATGATCAGGCCGAACGATTGGGCCGGCGGATAGCCGGTGTCGTCGGCGATGACTTGCAACTGCTCGGCATAGTCCCGCCCCTTGCCGATGTAGCCGCGGCTGGCGACGTGCAGGCTCAACAGCACCAGCCGCAGGCTCTTGAGATACAGCCCATCCGTGCCGTCGGCGGTGGCGAGCACCCGGTCGCCCAAGCGATCGACCGCGTCCGCCGGCCGGCCGGCGGACGACAGGGAATAGGTCCACATCAAATTGACGCAGGCATGACCGATGCAATCGTGGTCGTCGATGGCGGTGCCGATGGCCAGGGCGCGGTTCAGGATCTCGATCGCCTCGTCGAAACGCGCCACGTTCAACGTCGCCTCGCCCTGCCAGGACAGGAAGCGGGATAGCGGCCGCCCCTCGCCCAGACTTTCAACCCGCGGCCGATAGTGCTCGGTCAACTCCAGCATGCGGCGGTAGTCGGTGCGCCAACCCAGGGCCTGCAACCATTCGTTCAGCATGTCGGCCAGAAAGGCCTCGCTGACACAGCCGGGATGCGCCTCGATCAATTCCGCCGCCTGGCTGAAGCGCAGGTCGGCCTGATCGATCGAGAACATTTGCGCCGCCCGACTGCCGGCCATGGCGACATATCGAACCGCCCGATCGGGCCGGGCGCTGCGTTGAAAATGGTTTGCCAGGATGTCGGCGACTTCGGTCAGGCGGCCGTCAAACTCGCGTTCGATCACTTCCGCTGCTTGTGCGTGCCAATTTTCGCGCTGGCTGCGCAACAGGCTGCCGTACACCACCTCGCGCACCAGGGCGTGTTTGAAAACGAATTCGTCTTCGGATGTTTCGGTTTTGAAGATCAGTTCCTGCTGCTGCAAATAAGCCAGGAAATTCGGTGCGGCGCCGTCGACGCCGGCGACCTCGCTTGCCAACTCGGCGGAAAACCGCCGTCCCACCACCGAGGCGGCCTGCAACAGGGCGCGCGGCTCGTCCTCCAATCCGCTGACGCGCTGCAACAACAGGTTTTCCAGGGTTGCCGGCAGAACCGGCCCATCGGCGCTCGTACCGCCCTTTCGATGTTCGCCGCCGGTCCCATTCCGGTCGGCCAGGTAGCCGGCAAATTCCTCGGCGAACAGGGGGTTGCCATCGGATCGCTGGATGGCCTGCCGCAGCATATCCCCCGGCACCTCGTGCATGCCCAGACGCCCTTGCAACAGAGCGGCGGTATCGTCCGTCGACAGCGGCGGCAGGTTCAATTCCGCGGTGCGCTGCCAATCCGCCCAGGGTGCCTGGTATTCCGGCCGAAACGTACAGATCACCAGCAACGACAGGTTCTGTCGCAGCCTTAGGACCTGGCGGAGGTATTCGTGCGAGGCGCTGTCGAGCCAGTGCAGATCCTCCAGCAGGATGATAACCGGTCGCTGCTCGCAATAGGCGAACAACACCCGGCGCAGGGCCCGCCGAATACGGGCGCCGACCATTTCGGCGCCCTTCTGGCGCAAATCGACCCCGCCGGTCGGCAGGCCCAGAAGATGCGCCAGATAGGGCAGGTTGGAGCGTTCCTCCAGGCCAAGGTCGTCCAGGCCCTCCCGCAACTGTTCCACGGCCGCCTCAGGCGGCATGTCATTCCCGATGCGAAACGAAGCGCGGACGATGTTGGCAAACGGCAACAGCGGCGTCGCCGTGCCGCCCGGCTTGCATTCGGCGCGGGCGGCGGTCACGCCCTCCGCCGCCGGTTCCTGCAGGAATTCGTGCACCAGCCGGGATTTGCCGATACCGGCCTCGCCGATCACGTTGACGACGCGGACTTCGCCGTCCTTGGCGTCGCGCCAGCTTTGCCGTAGCTGGTCCAGTTGCGTCCCGCGGCCGACAAAGGTGCTGAGGCCCCGGTTGCGGGCGGCATCGAAACGGGTGACAAGGTTGGCCATGTCCTCCAGGTGGTAGATGCCCAAGGGTTCCCGCCGGCCGCGCAATTCTCGTTCGCCGGCGAACGCGACGTCGACGTAACCGTCGACGTTCTGTTGCGTGGCGGCGCTGATTAGAATGCGGCCGGCCTCGGCCAGGGCCTGCAGACGGGCGGCGACATTCACCGTGTCGCCCAGGGCGGCGTAGGTCAGGGGCTCATCGTCGCCCAGCCGGCCGACGATCACCGGGCCGGTGTGGATGCCGATGCGCACCGCCGGTCGGACGCCGAATTCCTGGTGCAGGTCGTCGCCGAGGTCGCCCAGCCGGGCCTGCATCTCCAGGGCGGCGCGGCAGGCGTACAGCGGCGCGTCCTCCAACGCCTGGGGCGCGCCGAAGATCGCCATGATGCCGTCGCCCGAGAACTCGTGCACGCTGCCTTCATGGGCGTTGATCGCCGCCGTCAGTTCGGCCGTGATGCGGCCGATCAGGTGGAAGGTGTCCTCCTCGCCCAACCGTTCGGCCAATGGCGTATATGCGGCCATGTCGGCGAACAGCACCGTGACCTGACGGCGTTCGCTCTCGCTCCGCCCTGGTTCTGTCCGTTTATCAGACAAGCTCGTTCCCCAAGAAACCTGCCCTGGTGTCGGGTCCCTCCTGGGTGGAAAGATAGCAGTATTGTACCGTCCGCGCGAACGGCGCCGGGCCGGTTGTCGCGGCTGCAAAGGCAGCGGATTTTGACACGACGGGTCATCCGCGCATTCAATGGAGCCGTCGGGTCGAGGCGGCGCCGACGCGGTGTTGTCGGGGAGTGGCTGGTATGACGGATTTCGACGTAATCGTGGTCGGCGCGGGTAACGCGGCCCTGGCGGCCGCCAATTCGGCCCGCGAGAACGGTGCCGGGCGGGTGCTGGTGCTGGAAAAAGCCTCGCGGGAAGAGCGCGGCGGCAATACCCATTTCAGCGGCGGGCTGTTGCGAATCGCCTTCAACCGGGGCCGTGATCTGGAACCCCTGGTACCCGATGCGGAGGCCGAGGTGCCGGGCTTCTTCGAGGACGTGGAGCCCTATTCCGCCGACGACTTCATGGCCGATTTGCTGCGTGTCACCGCCCACAAGACCGATCGCGACCTGGCCGGCATCCTGATCGGCAATTCCTACGACACCGTGCGCTGGATGCACGAATACGCCGACATCCCGATGGAACCGGCGGTGTCGTTGTCGGCGATACGGGTCGGCAACCGCCTGAAATGGCAGAAAGGCGCGATCATCCGGGCCGAACACGAAGGCGTGGGCCTCTCCCGCGCCTGGTTCGCCAAGTCCGAGGCCAACGGCATCGAGATCCGCTACGGCGTTGGCGCCGTCGGCCTGTTGCAGGATCAAAAGGGTACGGTCCGCGGCGTCCGGGCGCGCGGCGGCGACGGTGTCGAGGAACTGACGGCCAAGGCGGTGGTGCTGGGCTGCGGCGGTTTCGAGGCCAACGCCCAGATGCGGGCGCAGTATCTCGGCGCGCCCTGGGATCACGCCAAGGTGCGCGGCACCGCCCACAACCAGGGTGACGGCCTGCGCATGGCCCTGGCCATCGGCGCCCTGCCCTGGGGGCAGTGGAGCGGCCGCCATTCGACGCCGATCAGCAACGAATGGCCCGACTTCGCCGACCGCGAGCGGACCGACCGCAGCAACCGTCTGTCCTACCCCTACGGCGTGATGGTCAACCGCCTGGGCCTGCGCTTCGTCGACGAGGGCGAGGATGTCGGGCTCTACACCTACGCCAAGTACGGCGGCGAAATCCTGCGGCAGCCAGGCTCGTTGGCCTGGCAGATCTTCGATCAGAAGACGGTGCATCTGCTGGAGCCGCGTTATCAGACCAGCCAGCCGATCACCGCCGACAGCCTGGAGGAGCTGGTCGAACTGCTCGATCTCGACGACCGGCCACGGGCCTTGCGTACCCTGCACGAATTCAACGAGGCGGCGGCCGACGACGACGGCTTCGATCCTTCGCGGAAGGACGGCCTGTCCACCAAGGGCCTGGACCCGGAGAAGAGCAACTGGGCGCTTCGCCTGGACAAACCGCCCCTCGTCGCCTACTCGGCCACCGGCGGCATCACCTTCACCTTCGGGGCCCTGAAGATCGACGAGTGCGCCCGGGTGATCGGCACCGATTGGCGGCCGATCCCCGGATTGTTCACCTGCGGCGAGATGGTCGGCGGGCTGTTCCACATCAACTATCCGGGCGGCACCGGCCTGGTTTCCGGTGCCGTGTTCGGGCGCATCGCCGGGGCCAGCGCGGCGGCCCTGGCCATGGGTTGAGCAGGGCCATGGCGCAGCGGGCGGTCCCGGCGGCCTTCATCCGCGGCGGCACCTCGAAAGGGGTGTTTTTCCACGACCGGGACCTGCCCGCCGAACCAGGGGCGCGGGACGCCATCTTCCTGGCCGCCATCGGCAGCCCCGATCCCCACGGCCGGCAGCTCGACGGCATGGGCGGCGGCGTCTCGTCGCTGTCCAAGGTGGTGGTGATCGCCCCCTCCGACCGCCCCGGCATCGACATCGACTACACCTTCGGCCAGGTGGTGATCGGCGCCGCCGAGGTCGACTACGGCGCCACCTGCGGCAATCTTTCCTCTGCCGTCGGTCCCTTCGCCGTCGATGAGGGGCTGATCGCCGTCGAGGACGGCGAGGCCCTGGTGCGGGTCCATAACACCAACACCGACAAGGTTTTCGAAAGCCGATTCCCGGTCGCCGGCGGCCGGGCGGAGGTGGCGGGCGACTTCGCCATTCCCGGCGTCGCCGGCACGGGTGCCCGCATCCGCCTTGACTATCTGGACCCGGGTGGTGCCGGCACCGGCAAACTGTTGCCCACCGACAGCCTGATCGACCATGTCGAGTTGCCGGACGGCGCGGTGGTGGAGGTCTCCTGCGTCGACGCCACCAACGCCTGCGTGTTCGCGGCGGCGGCCGACTTCGGCCTGACGGCGGCCGAGCCGCCGGCGGCACTGGAAGCCGACGTCGAGGCGATGGCGCGGCTGGAACAGCTCCGCGCCCTGGCCGGCGTCCGCATGGGCCTGGGGGCAACGGCGGCGGAGGTCTCCGAACGCTCCCGGTCCAGCCCGAAGCTGGCCATTCTGGCCCCGCCCACGCGCGCGCCCACCCTGGACGGCGGTGAACTGACCGCCGAGGCCCAGGACCTGACGGTGCGCATGGTCTCCATGGGCCAGGTACACCGGGCGGTGCCGCTCACGGGTGGCATGTGCCTGGCCGTGGCCGCCGGCCTGGACGGCTCCATCGCCCATCGCCTGGCCCGCGCCGGCTGCGGATCGGAGGCCGATCTGCGCCTGGGCACGCCGTCGGGCGCCCTGCCGGTGGGCGCCCGTGTCCGCCGCGAAGGGAACGGCTGGGCCGTCGAGCGGGTGGTGGTCTACCGCACCGCCCGGCGGCTGATGCAGGGCCAGGTGCTGGTGCCGGAAAGCCGGCTTCTGCCGGCTTGATCCAGATTGCGGCAGGAATGACCTTGTAGACATGCTTCGAGACGGACGCTGCGCGCCCTCCTCAGCATGAGGTAATTCGTTGAAAATAAAACACTTTCCTCATCCTGAGGAGCCCGCGCAGTGGGCGTCTCGAAGGATGAATGGCATAGGGCACGCTTCTTGCGTCTCGGTACCGGCAGCGGCCGTACCGCTTAATGGAAAGACCCGCCGATCAGGTCACGGGCGATGATCAGACGCTGGACCTCGTTCGGGCCCTCGCCGATGCGGCGGATGCGCATCTCGCGGTACCAGCGTTCGAAGGGGAACTCCTTGGTCACGCCGTAGCCGCCGTGGATCTGCATGGCCCGGTCGACCACCCGGCCGCCGGCCTCGGTGGCGGCGATCTTGGCCATTGCCGCCTCGGCCCGGAACGGCTCGCCCCGCTCGGCCTTGTCGGCCGCCGCCAGGGTCAGCCAGCGGGCGGTGCGGATATCGAGCTCGTTGTCGATGATCATGTTCTGCACCGTCTGCCGGGTGGCCAGCAGGTCGCCGAAGGTCTCGCGGATCTTGACGTATTCGATGGCCATCTCCTGGGCACGGATGGCGACCCCCAGGCAGCCGGCGGCATAGGGGATGCGGTTGCGGGTCAGGCGTTCGTTGGCGATGCCGAAGCCGCCGTCGACCTCGCCCAGGATGTTCTCGGGCGGCACCCGGAGGTCCTCGAACTGCAGCTCGGTGGCATAGTGGGTGGAGCGCAGGGTGTGCACGACCCGGCGGACGTGGAAGCCCGGGCTGTCGGCGTCGACGATGAAGCAGGTAACGCCGGCCCGGCCCTTTTCCGGGTCGGTTCGGGCGAAGACCAGGCCGAAGTCGCCCTTGTCGGCGCCGGAGATGAAGATCTTCTGGCCGTTGATCAGCCAATCGTCGCCGTCCCGCACCGCCCGGGTCTGGATGGCGCGGGCCGGGTCGCTGCCGCCCGAGGGCTCGGTCAGGGCGAAGAAACCGCTCTTCTCGCCCCGCAGCACCGGGAACAGGTAGCGCTCCTTCTGGTCGTCGTTGGCGTCATACAGTTGCGCCAGGCCCATGCCGCCGAACACCCCGAAACAGGGAGCGTACAGACCGGCCCGATGCTGCGCCATCTCCATCGCCAGCAGGGTCCGGGTCACCAGGTCCAGGCCCGAGCCGCCGTACTCCTCGGGCACGTCCATGTTGTAGAGGCCCATCTGGGTGGTCAGCTCGATCAGCCGCAGGCGGTCATCGGCCGGCAGTTCGCTGGCGTCGGGGTCCATTTGCGCTTCCAGGGGCTCGATCTCCTGCCGCACGAAGCGGCGCACCTGTTCGACCAGCAGGCGTTGTTCGTCGGAAAGTTCCAGATCCATTTACGCTCTCCTAACTCGTTTCCAGTTTTACTGGAGCGACCAAGCCACCCGCTCCCCCGTCCCAACCACCCCGAGGGTACCATCTATGGGTGGTTGGGACGGGGGAGCGGGTGGCCCGGCCGGAAGTGCACGGGCGTTAGCCCGGACTCAGGCGGCCGATGCGCCGTGGCCGGTGTTCCTCGTTGCCCGCCGGCAGGGCGCCATGCTCGCCGTCATGCACTTTCAGCAACTCTTCCCAGCGGCTCAGGTATTGATGGTTGATTTCCACCCTGAACAGGTAACCCTCGCCGCGCTCGGCCAATTGTTGGCGTAATTCGCCCTGCAGGCCCCACAGGCTGCGGCCGCCGGCATAGCCGATATAGACCACGGTGCCGGCGCCGTCGGCGACCTGATAGACACCGAGATCGCCGCTCAAGGCCTCGACCGCGTCGGCGTCCAGGGGCAGCCAGGGTTTTTCCATGCGTATCGCCATGGCCGGCCCGCGCCCCTATTGGCCCTTGAAATCGGGCTGCCGGCGCTCCATCCGCGCCGCCACCCCTTCGCGGGCATCGTCGCTGGTGCTGACCTCGCGCACCGTGGCGTTCAGGTCGTCGTGCGGCGTGGCATCGCGGAATTCCATCTGCCGCACCAGGGTCTTTTTCATGATGCGCAGGGACAGGGGCGCGTTGGCGGCCAGGCGGTCGATCACCTTCTGCGCCGCATCCTGTAATTCATCCGGTGGGGCGACGCGGGCGATAATGCCCAGGTCGTGCATGCGGGTGGCCGGCAACGGGTCGCCCAGCAGCAGGATCTCGCGGGTCGCCACCGGGCCCGCCACTTCCATCAGTTTCTTGGCCAGGAACCAGGTCGGGGCCAGGCCGATCTGCGACAGCGACATGCCGAAAATGGCCTCGCTGCTGGCGACCACGAAATCGCAATGCAGGGCCAACTCGTTGCCGCCGGCGATGGCCGGGCCGTGCACCACCGCCACCACCGGCAGGGGAAACACCTCGACGGCGCGCAGCATGGTCTCGATTTCCGTGGTCTTGCCGAACGCCGCCTGGCGCTGGGTCAGGTCCATGCCGGAGCAGAAGGAGGGGCCGTTGCCGCGCAGCACGGCGACCCGTTCGTTCTGTCCCGGATCGGGCGGAAAGGCCGCGATCAATGCCTCGATGGTCTCGTTGTCCAGGGCGTTCCGCCTGTCCGGACGGTTCAGGGTCACCGTGCGTACCGGGCCGTCCACGTCCACCAGAACCTTGCTCATGCTCCACTCCCGCTGGTCTCTTTTTTCACCACACTACATGGCGACTATAGCAAAGCGGAGGGAGTGGGCACCCTCAGCGCTGGCAATGGGAGCAGAAAAAGGTCGAGCGGCCGGCCTGGACCAGGCGTTTGACGGCCCCACCGCAGCTCTGGCAGGGCTCCCCCTCGCGGCCGTAGACGGCGAATTCGTGCTGGAAATAACCCAGTTCGCCCGAGGCCTGGACGTAGTCGCGCAGGCTGGAGCCGCCCTTGGCGATGGCCGCCCGCAGGACCCGGCGGACCGCCGGCACCAGCCGCTCGGCCCGCCGGCCCGGCACCGTGGCGGCCAGGCGCCGGGGCGAGATGCCGGCATGGAACAGGGCCTCGCAGACATAGATGTTGCCCAGGCCGGCGACCAGTTTCTGATCCAGCAGCGCCGACTTGATCGGCGTACGCCGCCCGGCCAGGGCCGCCGACAGCACCTCGGCATTGAAGCCGTTGCCCAGGGGCTCGGGGCCCAGATCGCGCAGCAGGGGGTGCTCGGCCAGGGCGTCCTCGGCGACCAGGTCCATCATGCCGAAGCGCCGGACGTCCTGAAACACCAGCCACTGCCCCCGGTCGGTCTCGATCAGCACGTGGTCGTGCTTGCCGGCCTCGGGGCTGGTGGATTGGTGGATGAACATCCGGCCGGACATGCCCAGGTGGGTCATCCAGACCATGCCGTCGTCCAGGTGGGCCAGGATGAACTTGGCCCGCCGATCCAGCCCCTCCACCCGACGGCCGCGCAGCCGCCCGGCGAAGTCCTCGGGCAGCGGCCAGCGCAGCCTATCCCGGCGCTGGATCACCCGGGCCAGGCGACGGCCGATCAACGGCCCTTCCAGGCCGCGGCACACGGTTTCCACTTCCGGCAGTTCGGGCATGGCGCGGAGCCTAGTCTATTTCCGATTTGATCGGAAATCTTCGACCAGTGGGCTCTGCCCACCAGGCTCTCATTGAAGTCTACAATACTAAGTGCTATATCACTTAGTATTGTAGTTTGGGGACCCCGAATTGGATGCGCGTTTTCAAGACCAAGCCGTTCGCGCGCTTCGCGGATCGCGCGGGGATTGCCGACGCGGCATTACAGGAAGCTATTCAGCGGGTCGAGGCGGGACTTGTCGACGCCGATCTTGGTGGCGGCGTGATCAAGCAACGCATCGCTCGCGGAGGCCGGGGCAAATCCGGCGGTTTCCGGAGCATCATCCTCTTTCGGCGGGGCCAGAAGGCCTTCTTTGTCTTTGGCTTCGTCAAAAGCGGGCAGGACAATATCCGGCGGGACGAGTTGAAGGCCTTTCGGTTTCTCGCCGATGAAATGTTGGCGCTGGACGATGGCGCGCTGGCGGCGGCGATGGGGAATGGAACGATCACGGAGGTTCCTTATCATGGCTAAGGAATACAAGAGCGATGCCCTGGCTGCCGTGCACGAGACCGCGCTTGGTCTGCGGGAAGCGGGCGTCATGGCCAAGCGGACGATGAGGGCGTTCGACGAGATGTGCCTGACGCCGGTCGAAGAGCTGGCGCCCGAGCAGATCCGACAGATCCGAGCGCGCGAGAGAGTCAGCCAAGCGGTTTTCGCCCGCTATCTCAATGTTACCACCGGCTTGGTGAGCCAGTGGGAGCGGGGCGAGAAACGTCCGCGGGGTGCCTCGTTGAAGCTGCTGACGTTGGTCGCCAAGAAGGGATTGCAGGCGGTGGCCTAGGTCACCCGAGGTCGGTTCCCGAGGCCGGCAATGCTATGGTTGGGGTCGCCAACGGGGTGGCGGAGAGGGGGAAAGGTGCCATGGGAACAGTCCTGAAGGGTGTGCTGATCGGCCTGGTGATGTTCGTGCTGCTGGTCGCCGGCGGCGTCGGCTACATCCAATACGCCCTGCCGGACGTCGGGCCGGCGCCGGAGATTTCTGTCGCCGCCACGCCGGAACGGATCGAACGGGGCCGTTACCTGGCCGAGCACGTGATGTCCTGCCTGGGCTGTCACTCCGATCCGATGGTGGACCGCGCCGGCCATCCGCCGAAGCGGGGCCGGGAATGGCTTGGCGGTTTTCGCTGGGGTCCCGAGGACGGCTTTCCCGGCACCGTCTATTCCAAGAACCTGACGCCTCATAACCTGGGCGATTGGAGCGACGGCGAGATCTTTCGCGCCATCACCGTCGGCGTCGACCGCCGTGGCGAGCCGATCTCCTTGAACATGCCCTACGATCTGTATGCCAAGGCCGATCCCCGGGATGTCGAGGCGGTGATCGCCTTCCTGCGCACGCTGCCGGCGGTGCCGACGGAGACCGCCAGGGCGGAATATCAATTTCCGGTCAACCTGCTGGTGCGGGCGTTTCCCGCCGAACTGCCGCCCGGCCGGCGCTCGGCCCCCGAGGACGGCCCGGCCCATGGCGAATATCTGACCACCCTGGCGGCATGCGTGCATTGCCACACCCGCTTCGAGGGGGGCGAATACATCGGCCCCGAATTCGCCGGCGGGCGGGAATTCCCCATGCCGGGCTTCGGTCTGGTGCGCAGCGCCAACATCACGCCGGATCGGGACACCGGCATCGGCGAATGGCGGCGCCAGGATTTCATCGCCCGTTTCAAGGCCAGCAGCCTGGCCGCCGCTCGGACCACGAAGCTGCGCCCCGGCGATGCCGGCACGGTGATGCCGTGGTGGGAATATGCCGGCATGACGGAGCGCGACCTGGGTGCTATCTATGATTTCCTGATGACCCTGCCGCCGGTCCGCAACGAGGTCGTGACCTTCGAGCCGTCGGCGCGATAGCAGCGCGAGCCGACCCGCCATGGAGCCAACCGCCACCGCCGATTTCGGCTTCCAGGAAGTCCCGCGTGGAGAGAAGACCGCGCGGGTGCGGGGCGTGTTCGATTCCGTGGCCTCCCGCTACGATCTGATGAACGACCTGATGTCGGGCGGCCTGCACCGGCTGTGGAAGGACGCCCTGATCACCTGGCTGCGGCCCAGGCGGGAGATGCATCTGTTGGACCTGGCCGGCGGCACCGGCGATATCGCCTTCCGCTTCCTCCACGGCGGCGGCGGCCGGGCCACGGTGACCGACATCAACCGGGAGATGCTGGCGGTGGGGCGGGTCCGGGCGGCCCGCCGGCGCCTGGCCGGCGAGATCGATTGGCTGTGCGCCAATGGCGAAGCACTGCCCATGCCCGATGCCTCGGTCGACGCCGTGACCTGCGCCTTCGGCATCCGCAACATGACCGAGAAGGAACGCGCCCTGGCCGACATCCGCCGGGTGCTGAAACCCGGCGGGCGTTTCCTATGCCTCGAATTCTCGCGCCTGGCGCTACCCGGCTGGGAGGAGGTGTATGAGGCCTATTCCTTCGGGGTGGTGCCGCGCCTGGGCCGCTACGTGGCCCGGGACGAAGAGGCCTACCGCTACCTGGCCGAGAGCATCCGCACCTTCCCCGACCAGGAGCGGTTCGCGGCGATGCTGGGCGAGGCCGGCCTGGGCAACGTCACCTGGCGCAACCTCTCGGGCGGCATCGCCGCCATGCACTCGGCCTGGCGGATTTAGTTTTTCCGACTTCGTCGGAAGCGCCTGGGCCGAGCTCGTGGAACTCTAATACGCCGTGCTCGGGAACCAGTCCGTGCCCCGGCCTTCGGGTGTCAGGTCGAAGACGTTCCACAGCGGCCACAGCAGGTCGATGTGGCGGTTGTTTTGACCCTCCTCGGCCGGCGCGAACAGCATCTCGGTGGTGTAGACGTGGTGGATGCCGCCATCGTCCCGGCGGAAAACGTTCAGGACCGGGACCTGGCTGCCGTCCGGTGTTTCCGTCAGATAGTCGCTGTTGTAGCTGGTATCGCCCGATGACAGCAGACGCAGGTTGCTCCAGCCGCGCCGGCGGGCCCAGTCTCGGATGGTCCCGATCGGCGCCTTGGCCGCCACGGCCAGGTTGATCCGCTGGCTGATGTGCGGCGCGCTGCCGTTCAGGCTGTCCAGGAACGAGGTACACATGGGGCACGGCTCGCCGCCCGGGGCATACATGAAGCCGTACACCACCAGGCTGTCCTTGCCGGCATCGAACAGCTCGGAAAAGGCGGTTTGCCGCACCGTCTCCCGGTCCGCCAGCTCGGCCGCGCCCTCGCTGAAGACATAGTCCTCCTTCAAGGCACCGCCCGGCGGCAATTCGCGGCGTTGCGCCGCCACCGCCTCGATCTGCCGTCGCAGATCCATTTCCGCCGCCAGCAGGCGGTCCCGCGCCGCCCGGTAGGCGTCGCTTTCACCCGGAAGGCCCAGGCCGTGAAACTGTCCCATGGTCGTCTTCCCCAATATGAATCTGATTCGACAATATTTAACCAATCAGTTAAATATTGGGCGAAACTGATCGCTTGTCAAGCCGTCCGCCCGGCGCCGGGTTCAGACCACCGGTGACAGACCGCCGTCCACGTTGATCGCCGTGCCGGTGATGTAGGAGCCGGCGTCCGAGGCCAGGAAACAGGCCATGTTGGCGTATTCCTCGGCCGTGCCCAGGCGGCCCAGGGGCACCCCGCGTTCCACCGCCATGTTGGCCAGGAAATCGTCCAGCGGCGTATCGGGGGCCAGGTTCTGGTGCCGGCGCACCCATTGCTGGCTTTCGATGATGCCGGTGCACAGCGCGTTGACTAGGACGTTGTGGGGGGCGCCCTCGCCGGCCAATACCTTGGTCAGGGCCATGCCGGCCGCCCGGGTCACCGCCGTCGGCGCGCTGCCGCCGCGCGGCGCCTTGGCGGCGGTGTTGAGGACGTTGATGATGCGGCCCCAGCGGCGTTCCTTCATGCCCGGCAGGGCGAGACGACAGAGACGGACCGCGGCCATCAGCTTCAGGTCGATGTCGAATTGCCAGACCTCGTCGCTGATCTCCCCGAACTTGCCGGTTTGCGAGGTGCCGGCGTTGTTGACCAGCACATCGACGTGGCCGAAATCGTCGACCGCGGCCTCGAACAGCGCCGCCACCTGGCCACCGTCGCTGACGTCCGTCGGGTAGGCGCGGATGGTCCGGCCGCTGGCATCGGCGATCTCCGCCCGCGCCGCCTCCAACACCTCCGGTCGCCGTGCCGCAAGGGCGACGTCGGCCCCGGCCTCGGCGAATTTCCGGCCCATGGCCCGGCCCAAACCCTCGCTGCCGCCGGTGATCAACGCCACCCGCCCGTCCATGTTCGCCTGCATATCCGTTCCACCTCCCTTTTGGATGATTAGTCGGCCGGTAACTTGGAGAGATTCCCAAAGAGTAAGGGCGCGGACTTCTCGGCGAAATCCGCGCCCTTGGCAGTTTTGCCGATTTGGTACTGTTAGCGGATCGCCAGCGGCGAGCCGATCGAACCGGTGGCGCCACGGATCGGCACCGGCGAATAGACATAGGCGAAGACATACGCCTTGTCGTCGGCCAGTTGCTTCAGCCGCAGGTTCTCCTGGTTGACGATGCCGTGCCGGGTCTGCAGGTAGCTGTGCACGCAGAAGGCACAGGCCGGCTCGTTCGGATAGGGCACCGGGTCGGTCGCGGCCCAGCTGTCGCCGCCGGTGACGCCGGCCTTGACATCCTCGGCCACCCAGCGGGCGACGTCCATGCAGATGCCGGGTTGTCCGGCGTTATAGGCCTTGGGATCTTCCCAGAACTTCTCCCAGCCGGTGCGGAACATGATGGCGTCGCCGTTCTCGAACTTGAAGCTGGCCATGCCCTGCATCTGCAAGGCTTTCTTGACGTCGGCCATGGAGGCGCATTCGCCGGCCTTCATCGACTCGACGCCCCGCGCCGCGGCCAGGTCGATCAGCACGCCGCGCCCGAAGATCGGGTGCAATTGCTCGGTGCCGAGCTTCGTCAGGCCGTAGGCGTTGGAGAACTCCGCGACGGTGAAGCCATTGTAGAAACGCATGTTGGCTTTATCGCCGTCGGCGCCAACTTGTACGCCGACATGGCCCAGAGCGTCGAACTGGGTACCAGCCTGGCTGATCTCGGTGGCCAGGAATTCATCATGCCAGACGATCTTGTTCGAGCCGAATGGGCCGCCCGTCGGCGAGCCGGGAATGCGCAGCACGAATTTGCGGTCGCCGAACATCGGCATTTTCGAGTGGTACTGCTGTCCCAGTTGATACATCTGGCCGGTCTTGATCAGATCGGAGCCGCGTTTGACGACTTCGGCCTTTTTGTACCAGTTGGTCGAGCCGGCCTGGTCGCCCTTGCCCCACATCGGGTGCGGCCACCATTTCGAGCCCAACGGCGTTTCCATGACGTTGCCGTCGACCCATGACTTGCCGGCGCATTCCTTCCAATTGTCCTTGCAGGCCGCCTGGGCCTGCCCGGCCAAGGCAAGTCCGCCGATCAGAGCCGTTAAAGCAAATGCTATTCGTTTCATCGAAAGTCCTCCCCAATTGACACTCAACGCCCGATTTTAGGCGCATTTTTCAGACTAATTGCCGGCTTCGGGCATTGCAAGGCAGGTAGGCCGGGTGGCATCGGCATCCCGTCACGCGACAAGTGGTTGTGAATGGGTCCGCCGGCCGAGCCCGGGTCCGACCGGCTCGCCCGTGGCGATCCGGTAGGTTTTGGAAACGGCTGACGTTAGGGCGCGCGCCCTGGTTGCTTCTATAGACCGACGAAGCCGCCGATCAGCCAGGTCGACAGGGTCGCGGCGCCCAGCCAGGCCATGTTCCACTTCTCGAAATGCTGCACCTCGGCCAGTTGCACCGGAGCTCTGACGCCGCCGAACTTCCGGCCGT
>JASLMH010000133.1 GCA_030746635.1 Alphaproteobacteria bacterium
ACGCCGGAGGAATGGCAGACCATTGTCGATCACTACCTCGATCCGGTAAGGCTCATCTCCACGATCTCCAAACCGGTCATCGCCCGCTGCAACGGCGATGTGGTCGGCGGCGGGCTTGGCCTGGCGATGGCCTGCGAATTCCGCATCGCCGGCGAAAGCACGCGTTTCTGCGCGCCGTTCGTCAAGATCGGTCTGGCCGGCTGCGATATGTCGGCCGGCTACTTCCTGCCGCGGCTGATCGGCTTGAGCAAGGCCACCGATATGATGATGACCGGTCGCTTCGTCGAGGCGGAAGAAGCCGATCGCATCGGCCTGACCAGCCGGGTGGTGCCCGATGACCAACTGGATGGAACGGTCGCCAAGCTTGCCGCCAGTTTGGCCGCCGGTGCGCCGCGGGCGCTCGCCTTTACCAAGCAGGCCATCCGCCGCTCCCTTGAGCGCGGCATGGAAGAGGAATTCGATTACGAGATTTTCGCCCAGGTTCAATGCCTGCAAAGCGAGGATCACATGGAAGGGGTGATGGCCTTCAAGGAGCGGCGGGCGCCGAAATTCGCCGGCCGATAGGGGGAGCATCGGGAAACAGCATGGATAACCTGGCAAATCCGATCGCCGGTCACAAATGGGCCGCGGACCCGGTGACCGACAACATGGGCATTCGGCGCCAAAACGCCGCCGACGGCGGCGTTTTGACGACCCTGGAGACGACGGGCGAACATTGCAACGTCTTCGGCGTGGTGCATGGGGCGGTGCTTTATGCCATGGCCGACGTCGCCATGGGGTCGTTGCTGACCAACGCACTCGATGAGTTCCGGCCGGTCTCCACCGTCTCGATCGTGGCCAATTATCTGCGGCCGACGAAACCCGGGCAGCTCAAGGCGGAGACGGAATTGATCCGCCTGGGCCGGTCGATCGCCACCCTGGAGGCGAAGATATCCGATGCTGACGGCGTCGTATCGGCGCTGTTTCTGGGCACCTTCCACATTTCACCGGCAGAGGGCATGGCATCATGAACGATCCCACCCTGGGACCCACGGAAGTCGAGTTCCGAAACTCGGTTCGGGCGTTCGTCGACAAGGAAATCCGCCCGAACGCCATGCGCTGGGATCTCGAGGAGCGCTACCCGCGAGAGCTCCTCCGCCGTTTCGGCGGGCTGGGCTGGCTTGGCATCGCATTCCCCGAGGAGGTTGGCGGCAGCGGCGGTGGCGCCGTCCACTATGCTCTGCTGTGCGCCGAGTTGGCGCGCGGATCGTCGGCGATCGCCCTTGGCGCCTATGTCCATACGGCGCTTGCCTCGGCGGGGCTGTTCCATCTCGGCAGCGAGGCGCAAAAGCAGCGCTGGCTGCCGGCGGCCTTGCGCGGCGAGAAGATCGGCTGCTGGGCCTATGCCGAAGCCGGCGCCGGTTCCGACGTCTCCTCGGTGTCGACGCGGGCGCGGCGCGACGGCGATGACTATGTGCTCGATGGCGCCAAGCTCTACATCACCAATTCAACCTTCGCCGATTTCATGGTGGTGGTGGCGTCGACAAACCCTGAACAGGGTTTGAAGGGGCTGTCGCTGTTCGTCGTCGAACGGGACAACCCGGGCGTCTCGGTCGGCGCGCCGCTGAACAAGCTCGGCATGGGCGCCTCGGAAATGGCGGAGATCGTCTTCGATGGCTGCCGGGTCAACGCGGCCGACCGCCTGGGACCGGAGAACACCGGGTTCCTGCAGGCAATGAAGGTATTGATCCTGGGACGCATCGCCAGCGCCGCCTTCGGCGTCGGCGCCGGCTGGGCCGCCCTGGAGGAAGCGCGGGCCTATACCGGGCAACGGGTGCAGTTCGGCAAGCCCCTGATCGCGCAACAATTCGTCCGCTTCACGCTGGCCGAAATGGCCACCAAGTTGGAGGCCGCCTGGCAGTTGACCCTGCACGCGGCGCGACTGGTCGATGCCGGCCTGCCGTTCGACCGCGAGGCCAGCATGGCCAAGCTGTTCGCCACCGAAACCTGCACCTGGGCGGCGGAACGCTGCCTGCATCTGTGCGGTGCGCAAGGCTACATGCGCGAGGGCGTGGCGCAGCGTCTCTATCGCGACTGCAAGGTGCTCGAACTCGGCGAGGGCACCAGCGAAATCCAACGGGAAACCATCGCCCGGCTATTGGGGGATTGAGGCATGGGTATTCAGGAAAGGCGTCAGCGCGAGAAGGAGGCACGCCGGCAGTCGGTGCTTGATGCGGCCCGGACAATGGTGCTCGAACGCGGTTTCAACGGCACGACGACCAAGAGCATCGCCGAGCGCTGTGAGTTGTCGGAGGCAACCCTGTTCCACTATTTCCGCAACAAGGACGAAATCCTGCTGTCCCTGCTCTTCGAGGGCATCGCCTACACGGCCGATCTGCTGGATCGGATCATCGCCGCGGATCTGCCGCCCGAGGAGCGCCTGATCCGGGTCTGGAAGACCTATGACCTGATCATTCGGGAGCATCCCGAATACGTCCATATGTTCGGCTATCTGGCGCGGCCGCAGGCGACGATGAACATCAGCGCCGAAGTGAAGAGCGAGATCGCCGGCGCCTCGGGCGACAATTTCCGCCGTCTTGCCACCATCCTCAAAGGCGTGGTGACGGACGGCGAGGAACGCATCGCCGCCGATCTGTTGTGGGGCGCCTTCATCGGCTTGAGGACTTTGCGGGAAACGCGACAGAACCTTGGCGCCTCGGCCCTGCCGAGGGCGCGGGAAATGGGCCGGGTTTTCGAAATGCTGGCCGCCGGCCTGCGGACCGGGCCAAGCGAGGGGAGGGAATGATGGGAAACATGCTGGCCGCCCGCCTGGTCGAACCGGGCGAACCGTTGCGCATCGACGAAGTACCCATACCGGAACCATCGGCGGACGAGGTGTTGGTCAGGGTCGCCGCCTGTGGCCTTTGCGGCACCGACATCCATCTTGCCGTCGACGGCGATATCCCGGTCGCGCACACGCCGATCACCCTCGGTCACGAGGGTGCCGGCGAGGTCGCCGGCATCGGCAGCGAGGTGACGGGCATCAAGGAAGGCGACCGGCTGGCCTTGTTTCCCTCCGCCATTTGCGGGCGGTGCCGGTTCTGTCGGGCCGGGCGGGAATCCCTGTGCGAGGCGTCCAAGGTATACGGCATGGCTCGCGACGGTTCCCTGGCCCACTATATCGCGGCGCCGGCACGGGCGGTGATCCCCATACCCGACGGCATCCCCTTCGACGTGGCGGCGATCATCACCGACGGCGTCTCGACGCCGTTTCATGCGCTGCGTGGCCGCGGCAACCTGCGGGCCGGCGAGGCGGTGGCGGTGGTCGGCTGCGGCGGCCTCGGCACTCATGCCATCATGCTGGCGCGTCTGATGGGGGCGGGGTTCATCGTTGCCGTCGATCCGGACAAGGCGGCGCGCGATCGGGCCTTAACCCTGGGTGCCGATATCGCCATAGACCCGAGCGAGGGCGATCCGGCGAAAGCGATGCGCCCTCAATTGGGGCGGCGCGGCGTCGATCTGGCCCTGGAATTCGTCGGTCGCCAGGAGACGGCGGAACTGACCGTGCGCCTGCTCGATCGCAGCGGCCGGGCGGTGTTCGTCGGCGTCGGCATGGTGCGCCCGGTCCTGCCGCCGTTGATTTCCTTCGTTGGCGGGGAAAACGCGGTGATCGGTTCCTTCGGCATGGACCTGAGCGATATTGCCGATCTGTTCAACCTGATCGCCACCGGTCGGCTTGATCTGAGCGCCTCGGTGTCGGCCCGCTATCCCTTGGCAGAGGTCAACGAGGCCCTGGGTCGTTTGGCCAGCAAGGACCAGGGCGTGGTGCGGGTGGTCGTCGAGCCGCAGGCATAGAGCGAGAAGCACCGGCGGCAATGCCGGGATGGATAAGTGGCGAACCTTGGGGAGCAGGACATGCAGGATAACGAAACGATCATCAGGGATTTCGTCGCCGCCTGGTCGCGGCTCGATGCCGAGGAACTGGTCGGCTACTTCTGCGAGGACGGGACCTATCACAACATGCCGGCCGGGCCGGTGAGCGGGCGCGATAACCTGAGGAAATTCATCGGCGGCTTTATCGCGCCCTGGACCGAGACAACGTGGGACATCCTGAACCTGCTGGCGAACGACGACATCGTCATGGTGGAACGGCTGGACCGCACCAAGCTGGGCGCCAAGGCCGTCGATTTACCCTGTTTCGGCATCTTCGAAATGCAGGACGGCAAGATCAAGGTCTGGCGCGACTATTTCGACATGGCCACTTTCACCAAGGCCGTGGCCTGAGGGGGCGGCATGGGTTTGAGCATTGGCCATCTGGTTGCCAAGCGGGCCGACATCAGCCCCGGCAAGGAGGCCTTCGTCGAGCATCACCGTGGTTTGCGTCTGTCCTTTCGCGAACTGGATCGCCGGGTCAACAAGACCGCCAACATGCTGAGCGGCCTGGGTGTTTCGAAAGGCGATCGCATTGCCATTCTGATGGCCAATTCGGCGGAGTTCATGGAGCTCTACTATGCCCTGGCCAAGCTCGGCGCGGTTTGCGTGCCGCTCAATTGGCGGCTGGCGGTGCCGGAACTGGCCTTCATTCTCGCGGATTCGGGGAGCCGTGCATTGGTCCATGACGGTGCATTCGATGACGTCGCGGCGGCATTGCGCGAACCGGCACATCGGCTGTGCGGGCTGACGCTTTACCTTCGCAGCGCCGACAGCGGGGAAACCGTGGCGCCGGCGCACGATTTCCGCCAACTGCGCGCGCAAGCGCCGGAGGAACCACCGGAGTTGGCCGGCTGGGACGATGATCCGCTCTTCATCATGTACACCTCGGGCACCACCGGGCGTCCGAAAGGGGTGGTCCATACCCATAGCACCATGATGTGGACCCTGATCACCCTGGCGGCGACCATGGAGGTGAGCAAGGACGACCGCTTCATCACCGGCATGCCGATGTTTCATGTCGGCTCCTCGTCGATCATCATGCTCGGCCTGTACATTGGCATGACGATCATCAGCGTGGCGGAGTTCGATCCGGCGGACTATTGGCGTCAGATCGAGGCGGAGCGGGTCACGGCGACCCTGTTGGTGCCGGCGATGATGACCGCGATGGCCCAGGTGCCTGAACGGGAAAGCTGCTCGCACGCCAGTCTGCGCTGGGCGATGGCCGGCGCGGCCCCGGTTCCGGTGCCGCTGATCGAGGCCTACGCGGCGATGGGCATCGAGGTGCAGCAGGTCTATGGCCTGACCGAATCCTGCGGCCCCGCCTGCATGATCACCGGCGAGGAAGCGATCCGGCGCATCGGCTCGGCCGGCAAGGGTTTTCTGCATACCGAGGTGCGGGTGGTCGACCAACGGGGGCGGGATATCGATGTCGGGGAGACCGGCGAAATCATCGTCGCCGCCGATCATGTGATGATCGGCTATTGGAACAATCCGGAGGCCACGGCGGAGACCATCCGGGACGGCTGGCTGCACACCGGAGACGCGGCGCGGGTCGACGAGGACGGTTTCATCTACATCGTTGACCGGATCAAGGACATGATCATCTCGGGGGGCGAAAACATCTATCCGGCCGAGGTCGAGGAAGCCATCATGTCACATCCGGCGGTGATCGAGGCCGGCGTGATCGGCCGGGCCGACGACAAATGGGGGGAAGTGCCGGTCGCCTTCGTGGTCAGCGCCGACGAAACGCTTACCGGCGCCGGGATCCTGGCTTTTCTGGATGGCAAGATCGCCCGCTACAAGATGCCGAGGGAGGCGATATTCGTCGAAGCCTTGCCGCGTACGCCTTCGGGCAAGATCATGAAACACGTCCTGAGAGACATCGGAACGGGGTAAGGCCCCACCGCGCGCCGGCGCTACCCCCGAAGCTACTATCTCGGCAGGCGCGACGGACCGGTGAGGAATTCGTCGACCGCCATGGCGCAGCGGCGGCCCTCGTGGATCGCCCAGACCACCAATGATTGGCCCCGGCGCATGTCGCCGGCGGCGAACACCCGGTCGACCGAGGTCTGGTAGCTGACGGTATCCGCCAGGACGTTGCCGCGCGGGTCCAGCTCGACGCCCAGGCTGTCCAGCATGCCCGGACGGCTGGGATAGACGAAGCCCATGGCGAGGAACACCAGATCGGCCTTGATCTCGAAGGCGCTGCCGGCGATCTCCCGCATCGCCATGCCGCCGTTGCCGTCCTGATCCCAGCGCACGCGTACCAGTTCCAGCGCCTCGACCCGGCCGTTGGCGCCCTTGATCGCCTTGGTCGAAACCTCCCAGTCGCGTTCGCAGCCTTCCTCGTGCGAGGTCGAGGTGCGCATCTTCAGCGGCCAATGCGGCCAGGTCGACGCCGTGTCCTCGCGCTCCGGCGGCTTCGGCATGATTTCCAGTTGCGTCACCGAGGCGGCGCCCTGGCGGTTCGAGGTGCCGACGCAGTCCGAGCCGGTATCGCCACCGCCGATCACCACCACGTGCTTGCCCTCGGCGAGGAGGGGTTGATTGCTGCCGATCGCCTCGTCGGCGACCCGGCGGTTCTGCTGGCCCAGGAAATCCATGGCGAAATGGACGCCGTCCAACTCGCGGCCGGGCACCTCCATGTCGCGGGGATGCTCGGAGCCGCCGGCCATCACCAGGGCGTCGAATTTTTCCAGGATTTCCTCGGCCGGGATGGTCACGCCGATATGGCTGTTGGGGCGGAACTCCACCCCCTCGGCGCGCATCTGCGCCATGCGCCGGTCGATCACCCGCTTTTCCAGCTTGAAGTCGGGAATGCCGTAGCGCAGCAGGCCGCCGATGCGGGCGTTCTTTTCGAACACCACGACGCCATGGCCGGCGCGCGCCAGTTGCTGGGCGCAGGCCAGGCCGGCGGGACCGGATCCGACCACGGCGACGGTCTTGCCGGTGCGCCGAGCCGGGATGCTTGGCCCGATCCAGCCTTCCTCCCAGCCCTTCTCGACGATCGCGCACTCGATGGTCTTGATGGTCACGGGGTCGTCGCTGATGTTCAGGGTACAGGCCGCCTCGCACGGCGCCGGGCAGACGCGGCCGGTGAATTCGGGGAAATTGTTGGTGGAATGCAGCACGTCCAGGGCCCGCCGCCACTGGCCGCGAAACACCAGATCGTTCCAGTCCGGGATGATGTTGTCGACCGGACAGCCGTCATGGCAGTAGGGGATGCCGCAATCCATGCAGCGCGCGCCCTGCTGTCGGGCCTCCGCCTCGGACAGGTCGATGACGAATTCGCCGTAGTGGCGCAGGCGTTCGGAGACCGGCGCGTAGGAGCGGTCGCGGCGAACGAATTCCTTGAATCCGGTCGGCTTGCCCATGGCTGCTACTCGCCGACCGCGACGCTGACGCCGGGGCGCTCGGTGGCCCGGGACTGCGCCTGCATTTCCTGCAGCGCCCGGCGATAGTCGACCGGCATCACCTTGACGAACTTCGGCAGGTAGTCGTCCCAGCGATCGAGGATGGTTCGCGCCCGTTCGCTGTCGGTGTAGTGCAGGTGCTGCTCGATCAGGCCGCGCAGGCGCTGGGCGTCATAGCGGGTCATGTCGTGCACGATGTCGACCCGGCCCTGGGTCTCCATGTCGCCGCCCTGGTGGTCGTGGTCCTCCAGCGCCTGGTCCTCGTCGGCGATCGGCTGCAGCTCGACCATCGCCATGTTGCAGCGCCGGTCGAAATCGTTGCCCTCGTTCAGGACGTAGGCGATGCCGCCCGACATGCCGGCGGCGAAATTGCGGCCGGTGCCGCCCAGCACCACGACGATGCCGCCGGTCATGTATTCGCAGCCGTGATCGCCGACCCCCTCGACCACCGCGGTGACGCCGGAATTGCGCACCGCGAAGCGCTCGCCGGCGACGCCGCGGAAATAGCATTCGCCGTCGACGGCGCCGTACAGCACGGTATTGCCGATGATGATGTTCTGCTCGGGCACGAAGCTGCTGGCCTGGGGCGGCCGGATCACGATGCGGCCGCCCGACAGGCCCTTGCCGACATAGTCGTTGGCGTCGCCCTCCAATTCGAAGCTGACGCCGTGGGCCAGGAAGGCGCCGAAGCTCTGGCCGGCGCTGCCCCGGAATTTGACCCCGATGGAGTCGTCGGGCAGACCGGCATGGCCGTATTCCCGGGCGATCAAGCCCGACAGCATGGCGCCGACGGTGCGATTGACGTTGGCGATGCCGGTTTCGAAGCTGACCGGCTGGCGGCTCTCGATGGCCGGCTGGGCTTGTTCGATCAATAGATGATCCAGCGCCGCCTCGAGGCCGTGATCCTGTTCCTCGCAGTTATGGACGGCGACGCCCGGGCCGCCGTCGATGGGGTGCAGGATGCGCGTTAGATCCAGGCCCTTGGCTTTCCAGTGATCGATCGCCGCCCGCGTCTCCAACTTGTCGCGCCGGCCGATCATCTCGTCGAAGCTGCGGAAGCCCAGTTGCGCCATCAACTGCCGCACCTCCTCGGCCACGTAGGTGAAATAGTTGATCACATGCTCGGGCTGGCCGGCGAAGCGCTTGCGCAGTTCCGGATCCTGGGTCGCCACCCCCACCGGGCAGGTGTTGAGGTGGCATTTGCGCATCATGATGCAGCCTTCGGCGATCAGCGCCGCCGTGGCGATGCCGAATTCGTCGGCGCCCAGAAGGGCGCCGACGACGACGTCGCGGCCGGTGCGCAGGCCGCCGTCCACTTGCACCGAAATGCGGCCGCGCAGGCGGTTCATCACCAGGGTCTGGTGGGTTTCGGCCAGGCCGATTTCCCACGGGCTGCCGGCGTTCAGGATCGAGGTGATCGGACTGGCGCCGGTGCCGCCGTCGAAACCGGAAATGGTGACGTGGTCGGCATGGGCCTTGGAGACGCCGGCGGCGACGGTGCCGACGCCGATCTCCGAGACCAGCTTGACGCTGATCCGGGCCTGGGAATTGACGTTCTTCAAATCGTGGATCAGCTGCGCCAGATCCTCGATCGAGTAGATGTCGTGGTGCGGCGGCGGCGAGATCAGGCCGACGCCGGGGGTGGAATGGCGCACCCGGGCGATCCATTCGTCCACCTTGTGGCCGGGCAACTGGCCGCCTTCGCCGGGCTTGGCGCCCTGGGCCATCTTGATCTGGATGTCGGAGGCGTTGACCAGGTATTCGGCGGTGACGCCGAACCGGCCGGAGGCGACCTGTTTGATCGCCGAGCGCATGGAATCGCCGTTCGGCAGCGGCCGGTAGCGCTCGGCTTCCTCGCCGCCCTCGCCACTGTTGGACTTGCCGCCCAGCCGGTTCATGGCGATCGCCAGGGTGGTGTGCGCCTCCCAACTGATCGAGCCGAACGACATCGCCCCGGTGGCGAAACGCTTGACGATCTCGGACGCCGGTTCGACCTCGTCCAGGGGCAGCGGGTCGCCGGCGAACTTGAACTCGAACAGGCCGCGCAGATTGCGCAGTTTCTTGTCCTGCTCGTTCATCCGCTCGGCGAAGGCCTGGTACTTGCCCTCATCGCCGGCTCGCACCGCGTGCTGCAACAGGGCCACGGTTTCGGGCGTCCAGGCATGGCGCTCGCCGCGCAGCCGGTAGGCCAGTTCGCCACCGACGTCCAGGGCGTCGCGCAGGTCCAGGGCGTCGCTGTAGGCGACCACGTGCCGGCGCACCGTCTCCTCGGCCACCTCGGTCAGGCCGACGCCGTCGATGGCGCAATGGGTGCCGGTGAAATAGCGCTGCAGGAAGTCCTCGGCCAGGCCGACCGCGTCGAAGATCTGGGCGCCGCAATAGGACTGATAGGTGGAGATGCCCATCTTCGACATCACCTTCAGCATGCCTTTGTCCACGGCCTTGATGTAGCGCCGGTGGATTTCCTCCTCGGCCAGCTTCTCGGGCAGGGTCGGGCGCAGGGACGACAGGGTGTCGAAGGCCAGGTAGGGGTTGATCGCCTCGGCGCCATAGCCGGCCAGCAGGCAGAAATCGTGCACCAGCCGGGCCTCGCCCGTCTCCACCACCAGGCCGACCTCGGTGCGCAGGCCCTCGCGGATCAGGTGATGATGCACGCCGGCCGTGGCCAGCAGCATCGGGATGGCGACGCGATCGGCGTCGACCGCGCGATCCGACAGAATGAGGATGTTGTAGCCGCGGTCCACCACTTCCTCGGCCCGCTGGAACAGCGCTTCCAGGGCCGGTTCCATGCCGGCGGTGTCCTGCGCCACCGGATAGGTGATGTCGAGGGTATAGGTGCGGAAGGCCATGTCGACGTGGTTTTCGATCCGCCGGATGCGTTCCAGATCCATGTTGGTCAGAACCGGTTGCCGTACCTCCAGGCGTTTCTGGGTGCCGACCTGTTCCAGGTCCAGCAGGTTCGGCCGCGGCCCGATCAACGAGACCAGCGACATCACCAGTTCCTCGCGGATCGGGTCGATCGGCGGGTTGGTGACCTGGGCAAAGCACTGCTTGAAATAGTCGTACAGCCGTTTCGAGCGGTCGGACAGCACGGCCAGGGGGGTGTCCACGCCCATCGAACCGATCGGGTCCTGGCCGGCCACCGCCATCGGCGTCAGGAAGAACTTGACGTCCTCCTGGGTGTAGCCGAAGGCCTGCTGACGGTCCAACAGGGTCTGCGGATCGGGCGGCATCGGCCCGACCTCGCTGGGCAGGTCCTCGATATGGATCTGCGTATCGTCCAGCACCTTCTGGTAGGGCTTGGCCCCGGCGAGGGAGGCCTTGATCTCCTCGTCGTCGATGATCCGGCCTTCTTCCAGATCGATCAGGAACATCTTGCCCGGCTGCAGGCGCCATTTCTTGACGATCTTCTCTTCCGGGATCGGCAGCACGCCGACCTCGGAACCCATCACCACGAGGTCGTCGTCGGTGACCACGTAGCGGGCCGGGCGCAGCCCGTTGCGGTCCAGGGTGGCGCCGATCTGCCTCCCGTCGGTGAAGGCGATGGCGGCGGGTCCGTCCCATGGCTCCATCAGGGCGGCGTGGTATTCGTAGAAGGCCCGGCGACCGTGGTCCATCAGGACGTTGTCGTTCCAGGCCTCGGGGATCATCATCATCATTGCCTGGGACAGCGAATAGCCGCCGGCGACGAGCAATTCGAAGGCGTTGTCGTAGCTGGCCGAATCCGAGGTGCCCTCGACGATCACCGGCCACAGCTTCGCCAGGTCGTCGCCCAGGATCTTGGATTCCATCGAATGCCGGCGCGCCGCCATCCAGTTGGTGTTGCCGCGTACGGTGTTGATCTCGCCGTTGTGGCAGAGGTAGCGGAACGGCTGGGCCAGGCGCCAGGACGGGAAGGTGTTGGTGGAAAAGCGCTGATGCACCAGGGCCAGGGCGGATTCCACCCGCTCGTCCCGCAGGTCGTCGTAGTAGACGGTCAGATTGCCGGCCAGCACCATGCCCTTGTAGACCACGGTGCGGCTCGACAGCGAGGCGATGTAGAAGGCATCCCCGCCATCGATCTCGCGACCCCAGAGGCGATGATGGGCCTGCTTGCGGATCACGAACATCTTGCGCTCAAAGGCGTCCTGGTCGGCGGTCTCGGCGCCGCGGCCGATGAAAATCTGGCGGATCACCGGCTCGTCCGGCTTGACGCTCTCGCCCAGGCAGGAATTGTCCCTCGGCACCTCGCGCCAGCCCAGCACGGTCTGTCCCTCGGCCGCCGTGGCCTCTTCCAGGGCCGCGATGCACTGCGCCCGGGCCTCGTCCTGGCGCGGCAGGAACACCATGCCGACGGCATAGGCGCCCACGGCGGGCAACTCGATGCCGGCCTCGGCGCAGTCCTCGCGGAACAGCCGGTCGGGAAGCTGCAGCAATATGCCCGCGCCGTCGCCCGCCAGCGGGTCGGCGCCGACCGCGCCCCGGTGGTCGAGATTGACCAGAATCCGCAGGCCCTGTCGGATGATGTCGTGGCTTTTCCGGTTCTTGATGTTGACGACGAAACCGACGCCGCAGTTCTCGTGCTCATTGTCCGGGGAGTACAAGCCTTGCTGTTCGGGCAAGCCCCTAGCTCTCATGTCCGCTCTTTCTCGATACCTGTTGCTTGTTGCGCCCTTGTCGCGGTTTTTCCGGGCCCCTCATGGCGCCGGTACCGCGTTTGATCTTTAATTTTGCCGTCCTGGTCAAGCCCCGGAGGAACCGGGACCGGGCAGGTGGGGGGTGCTCTATAGCATATTGTGGTGGACTCGGCTGCATCCAGAATAAACCCGTCGCCAACGGCGGAAATGGCCGTTGACTCGCCTTCAACCCCTCCCCATCATCCATCGACGGACGGCGCGGGTCGTCCGGGGGGCTCGGATGGACAAGGGTTCGGCGATCAAAACGCCGGCGGCCGGCGGGGCCCAGGCAACCAAGGGAGGCTTCGTATGACCGTCACCACCTTATCACGCCATCTGTCGTTGGCCGGCTTGGCCGGCGCCATGGCGCTCGGCCTGTTTTTGTCCGCGTCGTCCGGCGCCCTGGCCGCCTGCGGCAATCGCGGCGATCTCGACAGCCGCTATTGCGACGACGATGGCGACCTGGTCGCCGATACGCCGACCGATCCGAGCAAGTGGATTGATCCCGATACGCTGATCTTCTCCTACACGCCGGTCGAGGATCCATCCGTTTACGTGAACGTATTCTCGGAGTTCATGGATTATCTGGCCAAGCAGACCGGCAAGAAGGTCAAGTGGTATGGCGCCGAGTCCTACGCGGCGCAGGTCGAGGCGATGCGCTCGGGCCGCCTGCACGTGGCCGGAATTTCGACCGGTCCGACCGTGTTCGGCGTCAATCTCGCTGGATACGTTCCGATTGCGATGATGGGCAAGGCGGACGGCTCGTTTGGCTATCGGTTGGCGCTGATCACCCACCAGGACAGCGACATCAAGAAGGTCACCGACATCAAGGGTCGCAAGATCGCCCATGTCACGCCGTCTTCGAATTCCGGCAACCAGGCACCCCGTGCGCTGTTCAAGTCGCTGGGGGTGGTGCCGGACAAGGACTACAAGGTGACTTATTCCGGCAAGCACGACAATTCGATCATGGGCGTCGCCAACAAGGACTACGATGCGGCCCCGATCGCCGACGTGGTCATGGAGCGCATGCACGACAAGGGAGTCGTGGACAAGAATAAGTTGCGGATCATCTGGCAGTCCAGATTGTTCCCGACCACCTCGTACGGCTATGCCCACAATCTCCATCCGGACCTGAAGCGAAAGATCGCCCATGCCTTCCTGTCGTTCGATTGGACGGGCACGGCCCTGAAAAAGGAATTCGGCAAGAAGTCCGATCGGTTTATTTCGATCAGCTTCAAGGAGCATTGGACGGATATCCGGACGATCCAGAAAACCAACGGCGTGGAATACTCGGACGCGGCATTGAAGGGCCTGAAGCTCAAGAAAAAGAAGAAAAAGAAGAAGAAGAAATAAGCCCGCGCAATAAGCCGAAAAATGACATGGCCACGGCGGTTCCCAATTGGATCGCCGTGGCCTATTCAGTGATGTATCGATGCTGGCAATTACCGATCTCACCAAGCAGTACCCGACCGGACTCAGGGCGTTACACGGCGTCAGCCTGACCATCGACCAACCGCAGGTCGTCGCCATCATCGGCCCGTCGGGGGCCGGAAAATCGACCCTGATCCGCTGCGTCAACCGGCTCGTCGAGCCGACCTCGGGCTCGATCGTGCTCGACGGCGTTGAGATCACCAAGCTCGGTCGCGGCGCCTTGCGCCGGGCGCGCCGGGGCATGGGCATGATCTTCCAGGAGTACAACCTGGTCGAACGCCTGACGGTGATGGAGAACCTGTTGTCGGGCCGTCTCGGCTTTGTCGGCTTCTGGCGCACCTACCGCCGCAATTATCCAACCGCCGATGTCCAGGCGGCCTACGAGCTGTTGGACCGGGTCGGGCTGCAAGGCTACGAGAACACCCGGGCGGATGCGCTTTCCGGCGGCCAGCGCCAGCGCGTCGGCATCGGCCGCGCGCTGATGCAGCAACCGGACCTGCTGCTGGTCGACGAACCGACCGCCAGCCTCGACCCCAAGACCTCGCGGCAAATCATGCGGATCATCGTCGAGCTGGCCCACGAACGCGACACCCCGACGCTGCTCAACATTCACGACGTGCCACTGGCGCAATCCCATGTCGACCGGATCATCGGGCTGGCCGCCGGCAAGATCGTGTTCGACGGCAAGCCCGGCGATTTGAACGATGCCGTGCTGACGGAGATTTACGGCGAGGAAGACTGGAGCACCTCCATCGACCGCGACGAGGAAGGCGAGGATGGGCAGCGTCCCGGCCGGCGCGGCGATCTCGAGAGTGAGGCCGCGGCGGGATGAGCACGCCGTCGACGGACCAGGCGACCCCTTGGCCGACCACCTGGAAGCGACCGGGACTGATTACCAACCCCATCTTGCAGCGCGGCGTGGTGGCCCTGGTCGTGGTCTATCTCTTTTGGTCCGTCGGCTCGCTCGAAATCGACTGGCCACGCGTCGCCCAGGGGTTCGACCGCGCGGGCAACCTCTTTGGGCGGATGTTTCCGCCTGACTTCTCGCGCTGGGATCTGTTGCTGAAGGGCGTCGGCGAGAGCGTCCAGATGGCTTTCGCCGCGAGCTTCTTCGGCATGGCGCTGGCGGTCCCGGTCGGCCTTTGCGCGGCGCGCAACCTGGCGCCGAGACCGATCTATCTGGCGGCGCGCGGGATCATCGTCATCACCCGGACATTCCACGAAGTCATCATCGCCATCATTTTCGTCAAGATCTTCGGCTTCGGCCCGCTGGCCGGAGTGCTGACCTTGATCGTGGCGAGCCTCAGCTTCATCTCCAAAATGCTGGCCGAGGACATCGAGAACATGCCGCCGGGCGTGATGGAGGCGGTGCGCGCGACCGGCGCCAGCTTTCCGAAATTCCTGATTTACGCGATCACGCCGCAGATTCTGCCGCGCTACCTTGGTGTCTCGATCTACCGGCTGGACGCCAATATTCGCCATTCGACCGTGGTCGGAATCGTCGGCGCCGGC
>JASLMH010000134.1 GCA_030746635.1 Alphaproteobacteria bacterium
GGGGCGGGCAATCGACGCCCAGCTGGCGCTAATGGTGTTGGCCAGGCTGTTTCGATCAAATCGAAACGCTCCAGCCTAGCGAAATTCCTCGAGACTCCACGGATTTCGACCGGCAAATAGCGGCACTTCCACCAGTCTGCCGATCGGCCCATCCTGCACCGCACCGCGGGCCGCCCCGTCGAAGGACATCCGCCAGAAAATCGATAGCTTCGCCGCATCGGTATCCCGCCCCGAATGGATATCGCGCCGTTGCAGGTCGGCTTTCAGGCCGAAGGCGTAGGGTCCCGGGCCATGGTCGTAGGACAGGGTGAGGTCCTGGCTGGCGCTATCGCCGCCGGCAGCGGCGCGTCGGTGCCGGTAAAGCAGCTTGTAGTCGGCCGCCAGTACGTGGTTGTCGCGGGCTAACCGCAGTTGGAGCCGGGGTCCGACATCGTTGCTGGCGCCGCCGCCGCTGACGCCACGCAGCCGCAGGCCCGACGAAATGGTGCCCCTGAATTTCCCCAGCGCCAGGCCGTGGGACACACCAAGATCGGCCTGCCGGGTGTTGACGTTGCTGTCGGTGTTCCGGTTATCCACGCTTCGCAGCAGGCCGGCGGCGCGCAGGGCCCAGCGCCCGGGCAGCGGCAGGCCGAAATTCAGGGTTGCCGACCTGGTGAACCGGTTGGCGGTCCCGGCTTTGTCTTCCCGGCCCTGCACAAAGGTATCCAGACGGCCGTTCAGGCCGGGCAGATAGTCGAGCGGCAGCGGCCCGCCCAGGGTCAGGCCGAGGGTATCGGTATCGACCTTGGCCGCGCCTTCGACGCCATCGGTAAGCCTTTGCAGGCGACCGCTCAGCTCGAGCCGATTGTCGAACTGCCAACCGCCACGGAATTCGGCGGCGCGGCGGTTCGGCGTTTTGCCCCCGCCGGCCGGCTGATAGTCGTTGCCGTAATATTCGTAGCGCAGGGAATAGTTCACCGGCCGGCCTTGGCGCCGGCGGTTCAGACTCAAGGTAAATCCACTGTCGGACTGGTCGCGCGACATTGCGGCGCCGTCGCCGTAGTCACCGTGGAACCACGAGACCTCGCCTTCCAGGATCTGCTGATCGCCGAACAGCCCGAGAGCATTCTCGCCGGCAACCGAAAACACCCTTTGCAGCCGTCCAGGGCCCGAAGTCGCTGCATTGACATCACGGGTATTTTGAATGATATTAACAGCATAACGGCCAATCTTAATATCTTCGATTAACCAGGATGCACCATTGTAGAGGTCGGTCTCGGCGGCGAAGTCATGCCCGTCGGTCTCGCTGGCACCGGTCAGGAACAACAACGGTTGGTGCCTGCCCTGGACGCCGCCCAGCGGCCGCACATCGAGCCGCCGGCCCTTCAGCGAACGCTGCAGAGTGCGATAGGAGAAGGAATTGAAGACACCGTCCAGTTCCAGCCGCCGCGGCTGGTCGGCGGCCGCGGTCGGCGCCATGCCGGCCCGCGCCGGCGCGACGGCCGCCAGGGCCAGGGCCGGCAAAACCGTGACAACAGCCAACCGCACGGCGCGGCGCGGTCCCGCCGTTGCCATCGCCCGCAACTTCATGGTCGCCTGCTTTCCAACCGCCCACTCGACGCTTCGGTTCGCCAATTCCCGCCAGCCGATCGCGGCCCCCCTCACGACAACGATCATGGCGCAAATCCCGAACAATCCGCAATAATCTACACAAATTCTCCGCCGACAAGCCGATCAACCGCGGCGCCGGTTTGCCGGTGGCGCCAGTGGCCGCTATATCAATGGGCATGGGATCATCCGCGGCGGCGGCCGGCGCCCGCGATGAAGCGATCTGGGGAATGGGGTAGTCAATCGGGCCATGAGTATCGATCCGCGCGCCTTTCGCGACGCCATGGGTTGTTTCGCGACCGCCGTCACCGTCGTCACCACCACCTCCGCCGAGGGTCGGCCGGTGGGGGTGACGGTGAATTCGTTCAATTCGGTGTCGCTGGAACCACCCCTGGTGCTGTTCAGCCTCGGGCGCGACTCCACCAATCTGCAAGCCTTTCTCGACGCCGGGCGGTTTGCCGTCAACGTGCTGCGCCAGGATCAACAACGCCTCTCGCAGGGTTTCGCCAATGACGGCATGTCATTCTTCTGCTCGGTCGATCACGAGATCTCGCGCTTGGGCAATCCGCTGCTGGCCGACGCCGTCGCCAGCTTCGATTGCCGGTTGGACGCCCGGCACGACGGCGGCGACCATCTGATTTTCATCGGCCGGGTGCACGGCCTACGCCACAGCGATGGAGCCGCGCCCCTGCTCTACTACCGCGGCCGCTATGCCAGCCTGGACGCCCGGATCTAGGTTGCTATTCGACCTTGTGGGGTTGCGCTCTAACGCTCATTCGGGGTGTTGATCAGTTCCCGCACCCGGTAGCCGGCTGCCGCCAGGGCACCGGTGATTTCGCCGACATGCTCGCGGTCGCGGGTCTCGATGACGATGTCCAGTTCGGCCAGCTTGGCCGGCACTTCCGGGAAATTCCGCTGGTGCAGGACCTCCAGGATGTTGCCCTGACAATCGCCGATGATCTGCGCCACCTTGGCCAGGGTCCCCGGCCGGTCGCTGATCTCCACCCGCATGCGGGTGATCCGGCCGGACCGGATCAGACCGCGCATCAGGATCGAAGCCAGCATCCGGGTGTCGATGTTGCCGCCGCACAGGATCAGGCCGACCCGGCGGCCCCGAAACCGTTCGGGATAGGCCAGCAGCGCCGCCAGGCCGGCCGCGCCGGCGCCCTCGGTAACGGTCTTCTCCACCGTGATCAGCAAATCGATGGCCCGCTCGATGTCGGGCTCCTCCAGCAGCAGGATTTCGCCGACCAGCTCGCGGATCACCGGCATGGTCAGGCCGCCCGGCTCGGCCACCGCGATGCCCTCGGCGATGGTCTGGCCGCCGCAGTCGACCGCCTGGCCGTGCAGCAGTTGATAGGCTGAGGGGTAGAGCCGGGTTTCCACCCCGACGATGTCGATATCCGCTCGCAGCGCCTTGGCGGCGATGGCGTTGCCGGCGATCAGGCCGCCGCCGCCGATCGGAATCGCCAAGGTGTCGATAGTGGGGGCCTCTTGCAGCATTTCCAGGGCAATGGTGCCCTGACCGGCGATGATCGCCTCGTCGTCGTAGGGATGGATGAACACCAACCCCCTTTCCGTGCACAACTGGCGGGCGCTGATGGCCGCCTCGTCCACCGTCTGGCCGCGCAGGATCACCTCGGCGCCGAAATCCCGGGTCTGCCGGACCTTTACGTTCGGCGTGCCCTCGGGCATCACGATGGTCGCCGGGATACCCAGGCGCTGGGCGTGGTAGGCGACGCCCTGAGCGTGGTTGCCGGCCGACATGGCGATGACGCCGACCTGGCGCTCGGCCGGGCCCAGGGCGAGCAGGCGGATCAAGGCGCCGCGATCCTTGAACGAGCCGGTGAACTGGAGGTTTTCGAACTTCACGAAGACCTCGGCGCCGGTGATCCCAGACAGAGTCCGCGAATGGGAACAGGGCGTGCGCACCACCACCCCGTCCATGGCCTGGTGCGCCCGGCGGATATCCTCGATGCTCACGCTCATCGCCCTGTTCTCCGGTTGTCCGACCTTTCCGGCCGCAGACTGGGCCACGGCATGGCCCTTGGCAAGCCGCGCCGGCAGCGGCCATGATGGCGTCATGATGGCGGTCGATCCGACTTGGCAGATGTGGGCGACGTTCGCGTTGATCGCCGGCGCGATCGTGCTTTACGCCAGCGAACGGGTTCCCCTGGAGCAGACCTCGCTGGCCCTGCTGGCGGCTTTGTTGCTGCTGTTTCATTTCGCGCCGTTGGAGCTGGAACAGGGCCGCCTGGACGCCCGCCGCCTCCTCGCCGGCTTCGCCGATCCCGCCCTGGTCGCCGTGCTGGCGCTGATGGTGGTCGGCCAGGGCTTGATCCGCACCGGCGCCCTGGAGGAACCGATCCGGCAACTGACCGGCCGCTCGCGGCGGCGGTCGTCCCTGGTCCTCGCCCTGGCCCTGATGGGCATCGCCCTGCTTAGCGCCTTCATCAACAACACGCCGATGGTGGTCATCTTCATCCCCGTCATGGCCGCCATGGCCGAACGGATGAACCGCTCCACCTCGCGCCTGATGATGCCGCTCAGCTTCGCCGCCATCCTGGGCGGCATGACGACGCTGATCGGCTCCTCCACCAACCTCCTCGTCTCGGGCGCCGTCACCGGCATGGGACGGCCGGCCATCGGCTTCTTCGACTTCGTGGTGCCGGGCACGGTCCTGGCCCTCGTCGGTTTGGCCTATGTGCTGCTGGTACTGCCGCGGCTGCTGGGCGACCGCGCCTCGATGACCGCCGAGATCACCGGCGGCGGCAAGCAGTTCATCGCCCAGATCGACGTCGGACCGGGCAGCCCGCTGCTCGGGCAATCGGCGGTGGCCGGCATGATCCCGCATCTGCAGGGCATGACGGTACGGCTGATCCAGCGCGGCGAGGACACCCACCTGCCGCCGTTCGAGGACGTGAACCTGCGGCCCGGCGACACCGTGGTGCTGGCGGCGACTCGGGCGGCCCTGACCGACGCCATCACCAAGACCCCCGAACTGGTCGCCCAGGCCGCCGATGACGGCGATGGCGAGGCCGCCGGCGATACCCTGCTGGCGGAGGTCATGGTGACGCCGGCCTCGCGGCTGATCGGCCGCAACCTGCGGCAGATCGTTTTTCACTACCATACCGGCTGCATCATCCTCGGCGTGCAGCGGCGTTCGCGCATGGTGCGCGGACGCATGGAGGAGATCCGCCTGGACGCTGGCGACGTGCTGCTGGTGGCCGGCCCGCGGGAGCGGGTGATGGCCTTGCGGGCCAGTCGGGAAGTGCTGTTGATCGAATGGTCGGCCCATGAACTGCCGTCCCTGCATCAGGCCGGCCGGGCCCGGCTGATCTTCGCCGCCGTGGTGCTGGCGGCCGCCACCGGCCTGATGCCGATCGCCATCGCCGCCCTCGCCGGCGCCCTGGCGATGGTGGCCAGTGGCTGCCTGAACGTGCATCAGGCTGCCCGCGCCGTCGATCGTCGGGTGGCTTTCCTGGTCGCCGCCGCGCTGGCCATGGGCGCCGCCCTGCAAGCCACCGGTGGCGCCGCCTATCTGGCCCTGCATTTGACGGGGGCGTTCGCCGGCTTCGGCCCAACGATCATGCTGTCGGCGATGTTCGCGCTGATCGCGGTGATGACCAACGTGCTGTCGAACAACGCCACGGCGGTGCTGTTCACGCCGATCGCGATCAATACCGCCCTGGCCGTCGGGGTCGAGCCGGTGGCCTTCGTCCATGCCGTGATCTTCGCCGCCAACTGTTCCTTCGCCACGCCGATGGGCTATCAGACCAATCTTCTGGTCATGGGCCCGGGCCATTACCGGTTCGCCGACTACCTGCGCGGCGGCGCGCCGTTGATTGTTTTGCTCTGGCTGGCTTTTTCCTTTTTCGCACCCTGGTATTATGGTCTCTGACGCAATCGCCGATTGATGCCCGGATGAAGCCGTTTTCGCCCCAATCGCTGACCTACTTCTACATGTCGCGGCCATCGCCTTGCCCGTATCTGTCGGCACAGGTGGAGCAGATGGTGTTCACCGACCTGGCCAGCGCCGGCACGCCGCCGCGCCTGCACGATCAGCTATCCCGCGCCGGCTTCCGCCGCAGCCAGGGCATCGCCTACAAGCCGAACTGCCCCGGCTGCCAGGCCTGCGTGCCGGTGCGGCTGCCGGTGGACGATTTCAGCCCGAGCCGCGGTTTACAACGGATCGCCCGCCGCAACGCCGGCATCACCGCCCGGGCGACCCCGGCCCGGGCCCTGAACGAACATTTCACCCTGTTCCATCGCTACGTCCTCTCGCGCCATGGCGATGGCGGCATGGCCGGCATGACGTTCGAGGACTACGTGGCGATGGTGCAGGACACGCCGGTGCCCTCGGAGGTGGTCGACTACCGCGACGGCGAGGCGCTGTACGGCGTCTGCCTGACCGACGTGCTGGATGACGGCCTGTCGCTGGTCTACAGCTTCTTCGATCCCACCCGTAGCGGCGACAGTCCGGGCAAATACATTATCCTGTGGCATATCGAGGAAGCGCGGCGGCGCGGCCTGCCTTACGTCTACCTGGGCTACTGGATCGAGAACAGCCGCAAGATGGCCTACAAGGCGCGGTTCCAGCCACTGGAAGCGCATGGCCCCGACGGCTGGCGGCGGCTGGAATTGGCCGCGTCCGCTTTTTCGGAGTAACCAATGACCTATCAAGACATCACCGTGGCCCGGCAGGACCGGGTCGTCAGCATCACCCTGAACCGGCCGCAGGCGATGAACGCCCTGACCACCGAGTTGCTGGGCGAACTGGGCGAAGCCCTGGAGGCGATCGCCGGCGACGACGGCATCTCGGTGATGGTGCTGAGCGGTGCCGGCCGGGCATTTTCCGCCGGTGTCGACCTGAAGGCCCTGCGCGCCAAGGGCATCGACATCTCGTCCGGCAACGTCGGTGACGATCTCAACAACGCCGCCCTGCGGGTGCTCACCCTGGTCGAGACCATGCCGCAGGCGACCATCGCCAAGGTCAACGGCTTCTGCTTCACCGGCGGCATGGAACTGATGCTGGCCCACGACATCGCCATGGTCGCCGAGGAGGCCAAGCTGGGCGACACCCACGCCATCCTCGGCTTCCGCCCCTCCTGGGGCATGACCCAACGGCTGCCGCGGCGGGTCGGCCAGATGCGGGCACGCGAGCTGTCCTTCACCGCCCGCACCTTCGGCGGCGTCGAGGCGGCGGCCATCGGCCTGGCCCTGGAGGCGGTGCCGGCGGCCGAACTGGACGCCCGGGTCGAAACCCTGGCCCAGGCGATCGCGGCCAACAGTCCCGGCGCCATCGCCGCCTACAAGGACCTGTACAAACAGGCCGAAAATGCCGGCCTGGACGACGGCCTGGCCTACGAGCGCGACACCGCCTACGACATCCCCGACGTCGGCCAGCGCCTGGCGGACTTCCTGGACCGGCTGGGCGGCAAGAGCTGATAGTTAAGAGAGTTAACCTCGGCGCCGGGCGACGGTCGGCCCGGCGAAGCCAAAGAAGGCAGAATGACTGCCGCCGGTCGGGCCGGTCGGGATCTGCACCGCCGGCTCCAGCAGCGCGCCCTGGCTGTCGTAGGCGGCGATGTTGGTACCGTTGAAATTGGGGTCGAACACGCCGACGCCGAACTGCGACACCGAGTTGGCAAAATCGAAGTTGAAGTTGGTCACGCCCTGCCCCAGATACTTGCCCTCGAAGATTTCGGCGTGTTGGGTAAAGACCTGCGCCGTGAACGCGAAGTCGGCCGCGCGAAGAAAAATAAGTGTAAGGATTTCCTACGGTTCGGGTGGGCCGGATCGAAAGCCTGCCATTCGAAGACAACAGTATCGACACTGTCGCCGGCACCTCTGCGTTGGAGCGCATCCCAGACCTGTCCGCAGCTTTGGCGTGCACGGCCTTCGATATCACACCGTATTTCAAGGACTGACAGGGTTATATCGGATGGGCGAAGGCTGCCGAACATGTCGATTTATACACCTGGGAATTACAGTGACACGGTGTAATTCCGGGGCCAAACGGTGCCGCGGGGGCAACGGCGCCGCGCCCGGGAGGCAGAAAAATGCGGCGTCTCTGGCCTACTACGACCAGAACTGTTAGCATTTTTACATAATTGGAACCTAAGGATTCCATAGAAGCGCCTAAGCCTTTGATGACGTCACATCAACTATTGGCTGGCACGTTCTTTTCTTGGCGATTTGCAAAGGCGTGAGCGCAACCGCCATTGGTTCGTGCCACGGAGCCGAAACGGGAGGAAAATCGGCCATGTACAGAGTCACATCAATCGCCTTCGCCATGCTTATCGGGATGGCTATTGTCGCTCTGTCGTCACCTTCGGCACGGGCGGACCTAATCATAGGTGACGTGACCCTACAAATATACGGGAGCAACTTGGGCGGCGCGAAAAATGTCTTGATAGACGGCGCCCGCTACGACGTAACTTTTCGCGACGGAAGGTGCACTGACCTGTTCAACGGATGCGATGACGCCACCACGGATTTCACTTTTCAGACGGCCGCCGCCGCAACATCGGCCGCGCAGGCATTGCTGGACCAAGTCTTCCTAGACACTACCGCGGGCAATTTCGACGCCGACCCAGAGAAAACCATTGGATGTAATTACACCATAGCGTGTCGGCTCTACATCCCATACGAAACGAACCCAACATCGTTCACTGCCGTCGAGGCAATTAACTTAATGGACAGCCTTGCGGATTATTCATCATCAGGCAATGTAGAGGACCCAACCCGGAGCACGTATCTTGGTCTCGATCTTGCGTTCGCCCTGTTCACCACTGTCACGACACCCGAGCCGGCAACCCTTTTGCTATTCGGCGGCGGGCTGGCGGGTTTGGCGGTTGCCAGGAGACGGCGTCGAGGCGGCGGCCATCGGCCTGGCCCTGGAGGCGGTGCCCCTGGCCGAACTGGATGCCCGGGTCGATGGCCTGGCCCAAGCCATCGCCAGCAACAGCCCCGGCGCCATCGCCGCCTACAAGGATTTGTGCAAACAGGCGGATAATGCCGGCCTGGACGACGGCTTGGCCTATCAGCGGGAGACCGCCTACGACATTCCGGACGTCGGCCAGCGCCTGACCGACTTCCTGGCCCGTCTCGGCGGCAAGGGCTGATTTTCGGCGGATCTATCCCCGGCGTCGGGCGGCGGCCAGCCCGACCAGGCCGACCAGCAGCAGCGCCAGCGGCGCCGGCGCTGGAACTGCGGCTTCACGGAAATAGGTGACGTTGTCGATGCCAATCAAATCGCCCGACTGCGCGGTCAACACCACCTGGGCGATGTCAGCATTGGCGCGCACGAAACCGACGAAGGTCGACCAACCGCCGCCGGGGGAGCCGGTCGGAACAAATATCTGAGGTTCCAATAACCCGCCTTGGCTGTCGTAGGCGGCGAGATTGGTATTGGGATAGTTGGGATCGAACACACCGACGCCGAACTCGGATACCGGGTTGGCGAAATCGAAGGTGAAGGTGGTCGGCCATTGGCCCAGATACTGGCCCTCGAACACCCCCGGATACTGGGTGTAACCCTGCGGCAATATCTTCATCGAACCGGTGGGTGAATCGATCACCACCTGGCCGTCCGTGATCGGCACCGTGGTGCCCAGTGTCATGCTCTCGAAATCGATGATCGTGGCGCCGGGATCCAGCGCGCCGGGCGAGAAAATCGGCGCCGCCTTGACCGTCTGGGCCCATAGCGCCGCCACGAGCAAAAGGCTCGCGAAAGCCAGCAGTGGAAGCCGGGAGTTCCAATCCGCCGTTCGAACCATGGGTACGCCTCCAAACGGGAACTTTTGTTCCCGTCACGACCCATGCAAGAGATGTGCCAACATTCAGGCGTTCATTAAGATCAATGGGTTACTTCAGCCGTGCCCGGCGGCGGCCGGCCAAAGCGTAAGGATTTCCGACAGTTCAGATGGTCACGGCGCGTCCGCTTCCGCAACGTAGTCGTAGACGCCGATGCCCTGGACGATCAGGAAACGGCAGGGCCCGTCATCCTTGCCGGTGACCCGGTGCGGCTGCCCGGCCGGCACTTTCAGGGTCTGGCCGGGGGCCAGTTCGTGCGCCGCGTCGGGTTGTCGGGTTTGCACCAGCATCGGCCCGTCCATGCAGAAGAAATCGTCGTCGATTTCGCTGTGGTGGTGCCAGGGCACCTCCTGCCCGGCCGCCAGGGTCAGGATCGAGACCCGCAGCCCCTCGGCCTCGGCGATCCGCTCGCGCCGTTGAATGGTGTAGCCCCGGTTGTTGTCGTTCATGCGCCTGTCCCCCGTCTAGCCTGGTATTCTGCGCCGGCCTTGCGCCATGCTACAAGGAATCCATGAACTGGTCGGACGAAGGCTTCGTGCTGTCGGTGCGGCGCCATGGCGAAAGCTCGGCGATCGTCAACCTGCTGACCCGCCAGCATGGCCGCCATGCCGGGCTGGTACGCGGCGGCGGCGGCCGCCGGCTGCGCGGCGTGCTGCAGCCCGGCAACGAGGTGGCGGCGACCTGGCGGGCCCGGCTGTCGGAACATCTGGGCAGCTTCACCGTCGAATTGCAGCGGGCCCGGGCGGCGGCCCTGCTGGCGAGTGGCGACCGCCTGGCCGGGCTGACGGCGGCGGTCGGTGTGGTGGCGGCGGCGTTGCCCGAGCGGGAGCCGCATCCGGCCCTGTTCGAAGGCTTCACGGCGCTGCTGGATGCCCTGGCCGACTCGCCGGCCTGGCCCGCAGTGTATGTGCGTTTCGAACTGGGGCTGCTGGCGGAATTGGGCTTCGCCCTCGACCTCAGCCGCTGCGCCGTCACCGGCGCTACCGAGGATTTGGCCTTCGTCTCGCCGCGTTTGGGCCGGGCGGTCAGCCGGGCGGCGGCGGCGCCCTATCGCGAGCGGCTGTTGCCGCTGCCGCCGTTCCTGCTCGGCGCCCAGGCCGGCGATCTGGAGGCCGGCCAGATCCTCGACGGCCTGGCCTTGACCGGACACTTCCTGGAAAGCCAGATCTTCACCCCGCACAACCAGCCCCTGCCCGCGGCCAGGACGCGACTGGTTGACCGTATTTCACGCACGACCACAACATCTGGTGATATGATCGCGCCATGACAGAGATTCTCGAAGCCGGTGAAATCCGCGACGCGCCCCTGGGGGAGGCCCTGGGCGAGCGCTATTTGTCCTATGCCCTGTCGACCATCATGTCGCGGTCCCTGCCGGACGTACGCGACGGCCTGAAACCGGTGCACCGGCGGCTGTTGTACGCCATGCGGCAGTTGAAGCTGGATCCGGAAACCGGCTTCAAGAAATGCGCCCGCATCGTCGGCGACGTCATGGGCAAGTTCCATCCCCACGGCGATCAGGCGATCTACGACGCCCTGGTCCGCCTGGCCCAGGAATTCGCCCAGCGCTATCCCCTGGTCGACGGCCAGGGCAACTTCGGCAACGTCGACGGCGATAACGCGGCGGCCATGCGCTACACCGAGGCGCGCATGACCGCCGTCGCCCAGGCCCTGCTGCGCGGCATCGATCAGGACACGGTGGATTTTCGCACCACCTACGACGGCGAGGAAGACGAGCCGGCGGTCCTGCCGGCCGCCTTCCCCAACCTCCTGGCCAACGGCGCCGCCGGCATCGCCGTCGGCATGGCGACCAATATCCCGCCGCACAACGTCGGAGAGCTGTGCGCCGCCCTGCTGCACCTGATCAAGTACCCCAAGGCCACCGTCGACAAGCTGGTGCAACTGGTGCCGGGGCCGGACTTCCCCACCGGCGGCGTCATCGTCGAGGACCGCGCCTCGATCCTGGAGGCCTATCGCACGGGCCGCGGCGGCTTCCGCCTGCGGGCCCGCTGGCAGGTGGAAAAGGGCAAGCGCGGCACTTACAACATCGTCGTCACGGAAATCCCCTATCAGGTACCGAAGGGACGCATCGTCGAGAAGATCGCCGAGTTGCTGCAACAGCGCAAACTGCCGCTGCTGGCCGACGTCCGCGACGAGTCGGCCGAGGACATCCGCCTGGTGCTGGAGCCGCGCTCGGGCCGCATCGAGGCCGACGTGCTGATGGAGCACCTGTACCGCCTGACCGACCTGGAAGTGCGCATCGGCCTGAACCTGAACGTCCTCGACGCCGACCAGACGCCGAAGGTGATGAGCCTGCGCCAGGCCCTGCAGGCCTTCCTCGACCATCGCCACGAGGTGCTGGTCCGCCGCACCAACCACCGCCTGGGGCGGATCGACCGGCGGCTGGAAATCCTCGGCGGCTACCTGGTCTGCTATCTGAACCTGGACGAAGTGATCCGCATCATCCGCGAGGAGGACGAGGCCAAGCCGGCCCTGATCAAGGCCTTCAAGCTGACCGATCTGCAGGCCGAGGCGATCCTGAACATGCGCCTGCGCGCCCTGCGCCGGCTTGAGGAGATCGAGATCAAGCGCGAGCACGACGGCCTGAAGGACGAGCGCAAGGGTCTGCGGGCGCTGTTGAAGTCGGAAAAGCAGCGCTGGTCGGTGATCGCCGGCGAAATCCGCGAAATGCGCAAGGAATTCGGCGACGACCCGGTGCTGGGACCGCGCCGCAGCGATTTCGCGGACGCCCCGATGGCCGATCTGGTACCGGTCGAGGCGTTGATCGAGCGGGAGCCGGTCAGCGTGGTCTGCTCCGCCAAGGGCTGGCTGCGGGCGCTCAAGGGCCATATCGAGGAAGGCCACGACGTCCGCTACAAGGAAGGCGACAGGGGCCGCTTCTGGCTGCACGCCCAGACCACCGACAAGCTGGTGCTGTTCGCCACCAACGGCCGCTTCTACACCCTGGGCTGCGACAAGTTACCTGGCGGCCGCGGCAACGGCGAGCCGGTGCGGCTGCTACTCGATCTGGCCAACGATCAGGACATCGTCGCCATGTTCGTCCACGACCCCGAGCGCAAGCTGGTGGTGGCGGCCAGCGACGGCCGCGGCTTCATCGTGCCGGAAGGCAAGATCGTCGCCCAGACCCGCGGCGGCCGGCAGGTCCTGAACGTCTCGGGCTCGGTGGAGGCCACCGCCTGCACCGCCGTCGCCGGCGACCACCTGGCGGTGATCGGCGAGAACCACAAGCTGTTGATCTTCCCCCTGTCGGAACTGTCGGAAATGACCCGGGGCCGGGGCGTGGTGCTGCAGCGCTACAAGGACGGCGGCCTGTCGGACGTGAAGACCTTGACGCCCGCCGAGGGCCTGACCTGGGTCCAGGCCGGCGGCCGCCCGCGCACGGAATTCGACGTCGGCAACTGGCTGGGCAAGCGCGGCCAGGCCGGCCGCCTGGCTCCCAAGGGCTTCCCGAAGAACCACAAGTTCGGATAGCGGGGCGAAGGCCGGCACGAGATGCCCGGGTCGAGCCCGGGCATGACGGAACTTATTGATAATAAATGCAATTTGTCATTGCCGGACTTGATCCGGCAATCCATGGTGCCGACGCTGGCGATCTCCCCGATATCGTGTCCCCGGTGGCACCGTCGCGACTCACGTCGGGATAATTGGTTATGCTGCGGTCCGCTGTTTGGGCAACCAGGGTGAAAGGCGCGGGTGATGTCGGAGTTCGAGTTCACGACGGTCCACGAGGTGTTCGGCCGGGCGACGGAACGCTGGCCCGACAACGGCGCGGTCTGCGCCACGCCGATGCCCGGGCGCGCCTATCATCCCGACGGCGTCGAATTCAGCTATGCCCGGGCCTGGCCCCGCATCGAGGCGTTGCGCCGGCGCTATGCCGCGGCCGGCTACGGCCACGGCCATCGGGTCGCCCTGCTGCTGGAACAGCGGCCCGAATTCTTCCTGCATTTCCTGGCCCTGAACAGCCTCGGCTGCGGCATCGTGCCGATCAACCCGGACTACCGGCACGACGAAATGCTCTACCAGATGGACCATTCCGAGGCCGATCTGGCGGTGGTCATCGAAAGCCGGCTGGAGGACCTGCTGCGGGTGGCGGCGGACCGGCGGAAACCGCTGCCGGTGGTGCCCTTCGATACCCTGCCCGACGATCTGCCAAATCCCGGCCCGGCGCCCCGTGACGGCCCGGCCGGTATCGAGAGCGAATGCAGCCTGCTCTATACGTCGGGCACCACCGGCCGGCCCAAGGGCTGCATCCTGAGCAACGGTTATTACATCAACGCCGGGCGATGGTACCTGTCCATGGGCGGCCGGCTGAACTTCGGCGAGGGCGAGCGCATCCTCAACCCGCTGCCGTTCTTCCACATGAACGCCCAGGCGGTCTGCGCCACCGCCCTGTTCCTCTCGGGCGGCTGCCTGATCGCGCCGGACCGCTTCCACCCCGGCCGCTGGTGGGCCGACGTGGTCGCCACCCGGGCCAGCGCCATCCATTACCTGGGCGTGGTGCCGCCTTTGCTGATGAACCAGCCGGAAACGCCGGAAGAGAAGCAGCACCAGCTCCGCTTCGGCGTCGGCGCCGGCATCGAACCGGAACTGCACGGCGCCTTCGAGGAGCGCTTCGGCTTCCCCCTGGTCGAGGTCTGGGGGATGACCGAAACCGGCCGCATGATCGCCGATTGCCACGAACCCCGCCGCATCGACAGCCGCGCCTTCGGCATCCCCGAGCCCGGCCTGGAGGCCCGGGTGGTGGACGACGACGACAACGACGTGGCGTCGGGAGGGGAGGGCGAACTGCTGGTCCGCCATACCGCCGCCGAGCCGCGCAAATGGTTCTTCGCCGGCTATCTGAAGAACGAAGAGGAGACCGAGGCCGCCTGGCGCGGCGGCTGGTTCCACACCGGCGACACGGTGCGCCAGGGCGACGACGGCATGCTGTACTTCGTCGACCGCAAGAAGAACATCATCCGCCGCTCCGGCGAGAACATCGCCGCCGCCGAGATCGAGGCCTGCCTGCAGGCCCACCCCGGCGTCGCCCAGGTGGCGGTGATCGGCGCCCCGGACGAGATCCGCGACGAGGAGGTGCTGGCCTGCATCGTCGCCATGCCCGATGCCGCCGATGATGACGGCCAGGCCCGGGCCCTGTTCGATTGGTGCTTTGAACGCCTGGCCTACTACAAGGCGCCGGGCTGGCTATTGTTCGTCGACAGCCTGCCCACCACCGGCACCCAGAAGGTGCAGAAGGCGCAGATCTTCCCGGACGAAGAAGACCCCCGCCAAAGCCCGAACATCCACGACTTCCGCGACCTGAAAAAACGCCAGCGCTGACCGCATTACACGACGGTGCAACCGGGGACATGACCCACTCCCCGCAGGGGACTGGGATTGGAATGAACCCCAAAAGTGAGACACGGTAATTAGGGGACAGTTCCAACAAAAGGAGCTGAAGAATGCCCGG
>JASLMH010000135.1 GCA_030746635.1 Alphaproteobacteria bacterium
ATACATCCCGGTTCTCGCCTTCGCCCTGCAGCCGGTGTGCAAGACCATCATCGAATATTTCGGCGACGACGTTCATCCGGGCGACGTGATGCTGCACAACGACGTGTTCTCGGGCGGCAACCAGAACAACGACGTCGCCGCGTTCCGCCCGGTCTTCCGTGACGACACGCTGGTCGGCTGGGCCGCCTGCAAGGGCCATCAGGCGGATATCGGCGGCGCCGTCGCGGGCGGCTACAACCCCGAGGCCCGCGAGGTTTGGCAGGAAGCCTTTCGCATCCCGCCGATCAAGGTGTTCGACGGCGGCCGGCGCCGCGACGACGTCTGGCGGCTGATTTTCGCCAACGTGCGGCTGCAGATGGTGGAAGAGGACATCAAGGCGCAGATCGGCGCCGCCGTGGTCGGCGAGCGCGGCGTTAGGGCCCTGGTGGCGCGCCACGGCCTGCAACGTTTCCGCGACCACGTGGAACACCTCTACCAATCGGCCGAGGCCATGGTCCGCAAGGAGATCCGGGCCATCCCCGATGGCGTCTATGAAGGTGAAAGCCAGGCTTTCTACGACGGCGTGCGCGAGGGCTCCGTGCTGACCTGCAAGCTGCGGGTCGGCGTCGCCGGCGACGAGGTGACCTTCGATTTCACCGGTTCCTCGCCGCAGACGCCCGGCTTCGTCAACGCGCCCTATTCGACCACCGCCTCGGCCCTGATGCTCACCTTCCTGATGCTGATCAATCCCGATATCCCGCACAATGACGGCATCACCAGGCCGATCCACATCATCAACCCCGAGGGCTCGTACCTGAACGCGGGCTATCCCGCCGCCACCACGTTCGGCAATACCCTGACCGGGACGACTTCGGACGCGATATTCCGTGCCCTGGCCCAGGCCCTGCCGCGCATGGTGACGGCGGGATGGAACCGTCAGATGGGCGCCGTGGTGACCGGCGACGACCCCCGACGGGGCGGTGAGAAGTTCGTCGATATCCTGTTTCTCGCCCTGAAGGGCGGTTCCGGCGCCACCTGGGGCGCCGACGGCTATGACCACATCGGGCTGATCAACTGCGCCGGCGGCATCCTGGCCCAGGACTATGAGATGTTCGAGGTGCACAACCCGTTCTTCCTCAAGCACCACGAATACCTGACCGACTCCGCCGGTCCCGGCCGTTGGCGCGGCGGCCTGGGTATCGAGACCGAATTCGTCATGGCCGGGGAGGGGCAGACCGCGATTGCCTTCGGCGACGGCATCGTCGAGGCGGCACGGGCCTTCGGCCTGTTCGGCGGCCGGGCCGGTTCGATCAACGTCATGCGGTTCCACCTGCCGGACGGCACCGTGCGGACGCCGCGTTCGAAGGAGATCGTCCGTGATTTGCCGCCGGGCACCCTATTCCACCAGCAGGCCGGCGGTGGCGGCGGCTATGGCGATCCTTTCGAGCGGCCGGCCGAACAGGTCGCCGAGGAGGTCCGGCAAGGCGTCATCAGCCCCACGGCGGCGCGGTCCGACTATGGCGTCTGCCTAGACCCCGAGACCCAGGTGCTGGACCCGGCCGCCACCAAGGCGGCGCGCGGCGGGTAGTTTCGGGTAGGCGCACGGTGCTTACCCGGCGCCCTCATCATCCATCAAGCCGTCTAGATCGTCGCGGCCATCCGGGTAAGTGGCCGCCGTGATCGCCGTCAGTGCGTCGGTCGGAAGTTGGCCGACGGCGAGCACTTCCCGCTCACGTCGCAGCAAATCCTGATAGTGGTGGAATTCGGCCTCGGAAACAAAGTAACCAACGGTTCGGCCGTAACTCGTCACCTCAATCGGCTGCCGTCGCGCCTCATGCTGAAAGCGGCTGAAGTTCCGGCGGAATTCAGTGACAGTGATATTTCGCATGGCGATCTCCGGCAAATTCCACTTGTTTTGTGGTTTTTGCGCAGATTCGCAAGATCGCTGACCATATCGACCCGGGACGCTCAATCGGCCCGGAGGTGGGCCTCGTTCATGTTGGCGCCGTCGAGTCGGGCGCCGCTCAGTTTGGCGCCGTGGAAGCGGGCGTTGGCTACCTTGGCGCCGCTCAGATTGGCGTGGGCCAGATCGGCACCCTCGAAATCGGCACCTTCCAATTGCGCCTCGGCCAGGTTGGCACCGCGCAGATCGGCGCCCCGCAGGCGGGCGAAGCGCAACAGGCTGGGCAGGCTCTTGCCGCCGGCGCCGACGCCGCGCAGCGGTCCCAGGTTGCTGCCGGCCAGGTTGGCGCCGTTCAGGGTGGCACGTTCCAGTCGGGTGCCCCTAAGGTCGGCCTCGGCAAGGTCGGCCGTCCGCAGGTCGGCGCCGGACAGATCGGCATTCGCCAGCACGCTGCGGGCCAGCAGCGCCTGTTTCAGCACCACCGAGGCCATCAGCGCCGCCGCCAGGTTGACCTCCTGCAAATCGCAGCCGCTGAGATCGGCGTGGCGCAGATCGGCCTGCTTGCCGCCCTTGCCGCCACCGCTGGCCCAGACTCGGTGCGCCGCCAGGATTTCCTCCAGCCGCTCGGCGACACCGGCATGGGACTCCGGCAGTTTCGCCTCGCGCAACGCCGGTGATTTCAGCGCCTGGGGGTCGACGATGGCGCCCGTCAGATCGGCTTCCTTGAAATCGGCCTGGTCGATTTTCGCGCCGGTCAGGCTGGCGCCGGCCAAGTTGGCACCGATGAAATTCGAACCGCTCAAATCGGCGCCGTCCAATTGTGCCCCGGTAAACACAGAATTGCGCAGATCGGCGCCGGTCAGGCTGGCGTCGCGCAGGATGGCGTCGGAGAAATCGGTGCGCATCACGAAGGCGCTGGACAGCTTGGCGCCGGAGAAATCGGCGCGTGTCGCCAGCGCGGCGGAGAGCTCGGCGTTCTTGTGGTCGTAGTGCATGCCGTTGCCGTCGTAGTGGGCCATGACGCCCTCGCGCATATCGGCCTTGACCAGTTTGGCGTCGGTCATATCGGCGCCGCGCAGGCAGGCGCCGCGCAGATCGGCGTGGCTCAGGTCGGCCCGGCGCAGATTGGCCGTGCGCAAGTCGGTGCCGAACAGGGTGGCGCGGACCAGCGACGCTTCGACTAGGCTGGCATGCTGCAGGCTGGAGCTGGAAAAGTCGGCAAGCGACAGCAATCGCCTGGAAAGATCGAGGTCCGACAGGTCGTGGAACGAGAGGTTCGCGCGGCGACCACCGGGCTGCTTTTTCGACAGTTTTTCATGGGCCCGAAGGACCGCGTTCAGTTCGGCGGGGGTGATGCTCTTAAGTTCGGTCATGCTGCCGGTCGTCGTCGCTCGATCGTCGGAAATGGATACGCCGCAGCGATTGCCGGGCCGCCGATCAGCGTTGCCGTTCGGGATGGCGTGGCATGCGCGCTAGCGTTGGTCATGGCGATCCATGTTTCACCGGCAACTTCGCCGCACCCGAGCCGATTCACCCCGGGCAATAGGGACCTTACGCCACGGTTCCTAACCAACTCTAAAGATTTCGCCGGGAAGCGACCTCGAAAGCCTTAGTTATCCGCCGTCTTGGCCGTTTCCAGTCGTTCCGCCGCCGCCAGCCAGGCCGCCTCCGCCTTGGCGATGACGTCGTCCAGATCGGCCTGGCGACGGTTGAGGTCGGCCAGGCGATCGCCGCCCTCGGTGTACAGGCCGGGGTCGGCCAGGGCCCGGGCGACCTTCTGGCGCTGGCTTTCCAGACCGGCAAGGCGTTGTTCGGCCTCCCGCACGGCCCGGCGCAGGGGTGCCTGCCGCTCGCGGGCCCGGGCCTTGGCCCGGCGGGCCTCGGTTTTGGTCGGTCCGCCGGCAGCGGCGGCCTGATCCGGGCGTGGTGGAGCCCCACCATTGATGCCGTCGTCCGGCCGCAGGGCGGCACGGCGATAGTCCTCCAGGTCACCGTCCCAAACCCGCACGCCGCCGTCGGCGACCAGCCAAAGCCGCTCGGCGGTCAATTCCACCAGGTGCCGGTCGTGGCTGATCAACAACACCGCGCCGGCGAAATCGTTCAGGGCCTGCACCAGGGCCTGTCGGGCGTCCACGTCCAGGTGGTTGGTGGGTTCGTCCAGGATCAGCAGGTTCGGCGCGCCGGCGCTGATCAGGGCCAGTACCAGGCGGGCCCGTTCGCCGCCCGAAAGCTGCGCCACCGCCACGCCGGCCTTGTCCTGAACCAGACCGAAGGCGCCCAGGCGGCCCCGCACCTCGGCCGGCGACAGTGCCGGCAGCAGCGGCGCCAGATGGTCGATGGCGGTGGCCTCGGGCCGTAAATCCTCGATCTGGTGCTGGGCGAAATAGCCGACCCGCAGTTTCGACCCCCGGCGCACTTCGCCGGTCCGGGCCGACAGCCGGCCGGCCAGCAGCCGCGCCAGGGTGGTCTTGCCGTTGCCGTTGCGGCCCAACAGGGCCACCCGGTCGTCGGCGTCGAGGCGCAGATCAAGACCGGACAGCACCGCCGGGTCGTCGCCATAGCCCACCGCCGCGCCGTCCAGGCTGATGATCGGCGAGCGCAGCTCGCCGGGCGCGGGGAATTGGAAGCCGATCGTCGGGTCGGCGGCCGCCTCGGCGATCGGCGCCAGGCGGGCAATGGCCTTCAGGCGGCTTTGCGCCTGCCGGGCTTTGCTGGCCTTGTAACGGAACCGATCGACATAGGCCTGCATGTGCTTGCGTTGGGCCTCCTGGCGGTCCCGCAGTTTTTCCTGCTGGGCCTGGCGCTCGCGCCGCAGGGCCTCGAAATCGTCGTAGCCGCCGCGATACAGGGTCAGTTTGCCGCGATCGACGTGCAGGATGGCGCCGACGGCGCGGTTCAGAAGGTCCCGGTCATGGCTGACCAGCAGCACCGCGTGGGGATAGCGTCGCAAATAGCCTTCCAGCCACAGGGTGCCTTCCAGGTCCAGATAGTTGGTGGGTTCGTCCAGCAGCAGTAGATCGGGGGCCGAGAACAGCACCGCCGCCAACGCCACCCGCATCCGCCAGCCACCGGAAAACGACGCCAGCGGCCGCCCCTGGGCCGCCTCGTCGAAGCCCAGGCCGGCCAGGATCGCCGCCGCCCGGCTGGGTGCCGTATGGGCCTCGATATCGGCCAGGCGCTGATGGACTTCGGCGATGCGCTCCGGTGCCGCATCCGTGTCGGCGGCCTCGGCCTCGGCCAGCAGCGCGGCACGCTCGTGATCGGCGGCCAGGACATGGCCGATCAGGCTTTGTTCGCCGCCCGGCGCTTCCTGCGCCACCATCGCCACGCGGGCCGTCCGGGCCAGCCGGATATCGCCGTCGTCGGCCGCCAGTTCGCCCAGGATCAGGCGCAACAGGGTGCTTTTGCCGGCGCCGTTGCGGCCGACCACGCCAACCTTGTGGCCGGCCGGCACATGTACCGAGGCGCCGTCCAGAATATCGCGCCCGGCGATGCGGTAGACCAGGCCGTTGATGTGCAGCATGGCGCGCTACCCACTCGCCCGCGTCACCGCTCCATGGAACGGGGCTGGTTCTAACCGACGATCTCGGTGGCGGCAAACCAATAGGAGATCTCCACCGCCGCCGTCTCCGGCGCGTCCGAGCCGTGCACCGAATTGGCCTCGATCGACTCCGCGAAATCCTTGCGGATGGTGCCTTCGGCCGCTTCGGCTGGATTGGTCGCGCCCATCACCTCGCGGTTCAGGGCGATCGCGTCCTCGCCCTCCAGCACCTGCACCACGACCGGGCCCGACGTCATGAAGACGCACAGGGAATCGAAGAACGGCCGTTCCTTGTGCACCGCATAGAAGCCTTCCGCCTGACCCCGGCTCATCCACACCCGTTTCGAGGCGATCACCCGCAGGCCGGCGCCTTCCAGACGGGCGGTGATCTGGCCGGTCAGGTCGCGGCGGGTGGCGTCGGGCTTGATGATCGAGAAGGTGCGTTCGAGGGCCATGGCGGCGGGCCTTTCTTGTTTCTATCCGGGCAAAATGCGCGCGGTTTATATCGGCTTCGCATTGGCCCCGCAACCGCGCGGGCCGATGGGGTCGGTATCGATTTCGTCTAAACCGGCGGTGGATTGAGCAACCGTTCGGCGGGCAGCGCCAGGCCGTCGATCAGTACCCGTTCACCAACGATGCGAACCCGCCCCTCGGCGATCAGGCGCAGGGCCAGGGGATAGATGCGGTGTTCCTGTTCCAGGATGCGGGCGGCCAGGCTGTCGGCCGTGTCATCCGCCGCCAGCGGCACCGCCGCCTGGACGATGATCGGGCCGGTGTCCATCTCCGGGCGGATGAAATGCACCGTGCAGCCGCCGATCCGGACGCCGGCTTCCAACATCCGTTCCTGCACGTGCAGGCCCTTGAAGGCGGGCAGCAGGGACGGGTGGATGTTGATCAGGCGGTCGCGCCAATGCTGGCAGAACTCGCCACTCAACAGCCGCATGAAGCCGGCCAGGCAGACCAGGCCGGCGCCGGCCTCGCGCAGCGCCTCGGTCATCGCCGTATCGAAGCTCTCGCGATCGTCGTAGTCGCGATGGTCGATCACCCGAGAGGGCACGCCGGCCGCCTCGGCCAGGGCCAGGCCGGCGGCATCGGCCCGGTTGGAAATCACCAGCACCACTTCGGCCGGGAAATCCGCCGCCGCGCAGGCCTCGATCAGGGCCCGCATGTTGCTGCCCCGGCCCGATATCAGGATGCCGACTTTCAGGCTGGCCATGACTACAGGTTCAACCCGGTCAGCTCGACGCGGGCCGGCTCTCCGGCCGCCGCCCGAATTTCCCCGATCGGCCAGACCGTCTCGCCCCGGTCGCTAAACAGCGCCATGGCCGCTTCCGCCGCCGCCGGTGCCGCGATGGCGACCATGCCGATGCCGCAGTTGAAGGTACGGGCCATCTCGCCGGCCGCGATGCCGCCCAGACCGGCCAGCCAGCGGAACAAATCCGGCACCGGCCAAGCGGCGCCGTCGATATGCGCCACGGTGCCGTTGGGCAACACCCTGGGCAGGTTGTCCAGCAGGCCGCCGCCGGTGATATGGCTGAATGCCTTGACCAGTCCGGCCCGATGGGCCGCCAGGCAGGCCGCTACGTAGATCCGCGTCGGCTGCAATAGCGCCGTGCCCAGGTCCGCTTCGGCAGCGAACGACGCCGGCGCCGCGTAATCCAGGCCATGGTCGTCGATCAGCCGGCGGACCAGCGAAAAACCATTGGCGTGCAGCCCATTGGCGGTCAGGCCGAGGAGAATATCGCCTTCGGCGACGTCCTCGCCGGTCAGCAACTGGCCGCGTTCCACCGCGCCGACGGCGAAGCCGGCCAGGTCGTAGTCGCCGTCGGCATACATGCCCGGCATCTCGGCGGTTTCGCCGCCGATCAGCGCGCAGCCGGCCTGGCGGCAACCCTCGGCGATGCCGGCGACGATGGCCTCGCCGGCCGCCACCTCCAGCTGGCCGGTGGCGTAGTAGTCCAGGAAGAACAACGGCTCGGCACCCTGCACCACCAGATCATTGACGCACATCGCGACCAGATCGATGCCGACGGTGTCGTGCCGGCCGGCGGCGATCGCCACCTTCAGCTTGGTGCCGACGCCATCGGTGGCGGCTAGGAGCAGCGGATCTTCGTAGCCCGCCGCGCGGAGATCGAAAATGCCGGAAAATCCACCCAGCGCGGCCTCCGCGCCGGGCCGCCGGGTGCCGGCGGCCAACGGCTTGATCGCTTGTACCAGACGTTCGCCCGCGTCGATGTCGACTCCCGCCGACTTGTAGGTGTAACTGTTGATGCCATCCTCGCTAGGTTATAACTACCGGCGAAAAAGTGGTGCCGCGATCCTGGGGGCGAAGATACTTGATCCGGTTCGGTTTGTAATGCGGCTAGGCGGTGCGACGGCGCTGCTGGCGGCCTGTTTGTGCGCTGCGGCGGCCGGCGCGGCCCTGGCTCAGACCAGCGATGCGGGCGATGTCTTTTCGGTCGCCGGCCTGGCGGTGGACGCCAGCGCCGAATCGGCCGTGGTGGCGCGCCAGCAGGCCCTGCGCGACGGCCAGCGGCGGGCCCTGCGCCGGGTGCTGCGGCGGATCACCCTGCGCGAGGATCACGCCCGCCTGCCGGATCCCGACGACCAGTTGGTGGCGCAACTGGTGGAGACCCTGGGGGTCGACGGCGAGAAGACCTCGGCCGTGCGCTATCTCGCCCGATTGAACGTGCGCTTCAATCGGATGGCCATGCGTCGGCTGCTGCGCGGCGGCAACCTGGCGTTTTCCGAAACCCGGGCCAAGCCGACGCTGGTTCTACCGGTGTTCGAGAAAGCGGGCGCGGTGGCCCTGTTCGAGGACGGCAATGCCTGGCGCGAGGCCTGGGGGCGGCTGGAACTGCCCGCCGACACCCTGCTGCCGCTGCTGCTGCCACTGGGTGATTTGCAGGACATCACCACCATCGGCGCCGATACCGCGCTGTCCGGCGACAGCGCCCGCTTGGGCGAGATCGGGCAACGCTATGGCGTCGAAAACGTCCTGGTCGCCCATGCCGCCCTGCGCATCGATCTGGGCGCGGGGGGTATTCCCCGGGTACGGGTCAACCTGTTGAAATTCACCTCGCGCGGCAGCAGCACGGTGATCTCGGACCATCAGGTCGAGGTCGGCGAGGATCTGGAGGCGGCGATGGACCGCCTGGCCCGCCAAGTGGCCCTCGGCCAGGAGGAGGATTGGAAACGGCGTACCCTGCTGACCTTTGACAGCGAGGACAGCCTGAGCGCGCGGGTGCGTCTGCGCCGGCTGGCCGATTGGCTGGCGGTACGGCGTCGCCTGGCCCGTTCGGCGATGGTGCGATCGATCGCCCTGCAATCGATCTCGCGCCACGACGCCCAGGTTCTGATCGGCTTTCTGGGCGACCCCGACCGCCTGGTGGTTTCGCTGGCCCAGCGTGATCTGGAGCTGGCGCTGGTGGACGGATTCTGGGAATTGCGGCTGCTGGGCGGCGAGGCGGAAGCTCCCGGTCGTGGCGATGGCGAGACCGGGAAGAAATGAACATTCCCAACATCATATCCCTGGTCCGGCTGCTCTCGGTGCCGCTGAACGTCTGGCTGATCGTGATCGGTGAATGGCATGTCGCCTTGGCGGTGTTTTGCCTGGCCGGATTGTCGGACGCGGTCGACGGCCTGATCGCCAAGCGTTTCGACTGGCAGACCCGGTTGGGCCGCTACCTCGACCCGATCGCCGACAAGGCGTTGCTGATGTCGATGTACGTCACCCTGGGCGTCCAGGAGAACCTGCCGGCCTGGCTGGTTCTGTTGGTGGTATCGCGGGACGTGCTGATCGTCGGCGGCGTGGTGATGCTGTATGCCTTCGATCAGCCCTACGAGCCGAAGCCGGCGCTGACCTCGAAGATCAATACCGGCGTGCAAATCCTGCTCGTCGCGGCGATTATCGGCGCCATGGCCTTCGAGCCCGCCGGTATCGAGGGCTTTGTCCGGCTGCTGATCCTGGCGGTGGCGGCGACCACGGTGGTCTCGGGCACCGAGTACCTGTTCGATTGGTGGCGCCGGATGACCGCGTTGGAAGGGGAGGAGCGATGACCGGGCGGCAACAGGTGGGTTATTGGGCGGCCGGCCTGGTCGTATTGCTGGTGTTGCTGTGGCTGCTCGGCAGCATCATGCTGCCATTCGTCGCCGGCACCGCGGTGGCCTACTTCCTCGACCCGCCCACCGACAAGCTGGAGGCGCGCGGCCTGTCGCGCAGCCTGTCGACCAGCATCGTCCTGAGCCTGTTCTTCCTGGCCGTCGTGCTGGCGGCCCTGTTGCTGGTGCCGATCCTGCAATCGCAGATCGTCGGCTTCGCCGAACGCCTGCCGGGCTACATCGCCGGGCTGCGGGACAAGGCGCTGCCGGTGGCGGTGGAAATCGCCGGCCGGATCGGCATCGATATCGGCGCCGGCGCCGGCGACGCCGTGAAGGATTTCGCCGGCGACGCGGTCGGGTTCGTCTTCACCTTGCTGCGTGGGGCCTGGAGCGGCGGCGTGGCCTTCTTCAACATCGTCTCGTTACTGGTGATCACGCCGGTGGTGGCGTTCTATCTGTTGCGCGATTTTGACCACATGATCGCGACCCTGGACGGATGGCTGCCGCGCCAGCACGCCGCCACGGTGCGCCGCCTGCTCGACGAGATCGACGGCGTGATGGCCGGCTTCGTGCGTGGCCAGGGCACCGTCTGCCTGGTCCTGGGCATTTTCTACGGCCTGGCGCTCAGCCTGGCCGGGCTGGAATTCGGCCTGATCATCGGCCTGTTCAGCGGTCTGGTCTCGTTCGTGCCCTTCGTCGGGGCGCTGGTGGGATTGGTGCTGTCGATGCTGACGGCGCTGACCCAGTTCCTGCCCGACGGCGAATACCTTCGGATCGTCATCATCGCCGCCATCTTCGTGGTCGGCCAGGTCATGGAGGGCTATTACCTGACGCCGCGCCTGCTCGGTGATCGGGTCGGCCTGCATCCGGTCTGGGTGATGTTCGCGCTGTTGGCCGGCGGTGCCCTGTTCGGCTTCGTCGGGGTGTTGATCGCGGTGCCGGCCGCCGCCGCGATCGGCGTCATGACGCGCTTCCTGCTGGCCGAATATCTGCAAAGCCGGCTTTACCTGGGCGGTGCCGGCGCCGCCGCGCCGCCTGACTCGGACCGGAAATCCGGCCCGGACGGCGGCGGCTAGATGACGCGGCGATGACGGCCAAGGGTCAATTGGTCCTGGATTTGCCGGTGCGTCCGGCCTTGGGGCGCGAGGATTTCCTGGTCGCCGACTGCAACGCCGAGGCGGTGGCCTGGCTGGACCGCTGGCCGGACTGGCCGGCGCCGGCGCTGTGCCTGTACGGTCCCGCCGGCAGCGGCAAAAGCCATTTGTTGGGGGTCTGGCGGGCCCGCAGCGAGGCCCTTGGGGTGGCGGTCGACGGCCTGCGGCAGGATGCGGTGCCGGCGCTGGCGGCGCGCGGGGCGGTGGCGTTGGATGGTGCCGACGGCGCCGGCGACGGCGTCGCCCTGTTGCATTTGTACAATCTGTTGCGCGAGGGCGGCGGCTGGCTGCTGCTGACCGGCCGGCGGCCGCCCCGGCAATGGCGGCTGCGGCCGCCCGACCTGGAATCCCGGCTGCTGGCGGCGCCGGCGGTGGCGATCGGTCCGCCGGACGATCCGCTGTTGATGGCGGTGCTGGCGAAAATGTTCGCCGACCGGCAAGTGCGCGTGGGCCAGGACGTGTTATCCTACCTGGTGCCGCGCATGGAACGCTCGTTCGCGGCGGCGAACCGGTTGGTGGCGGCGTTGGATGGCGCCTCGTTGTCGGGTCGGCGGCCGATCACCGTGCCCCTGGCCCGGCAGGTATTGGCCGGGGCCGGCGGCGCCTGAAGCCGCGAAGCATGAAATTGCCTGCACGAGACAGCTAGGGAATAGACCATGGATCTGGGTATCGCCGGGAAATCGGCCATCGTCTGCGCGGCCAGCAAGGGGTTGGGCAAGGGCTGCGCGATGGCGCTGGCGCGGGAAGGGGTGGCGGTTACCATCAATGCCCGCGGCGCCGAGGCGCTGGAGGCGACGGCCGGGGAAATACGCGACGAAACCGGCATGCCGGTGGCGGCGGTGGCCTGCGACGTCACCTCCGAGGCGGGCCGGGCCGAATTGCTGGCCGCCTGCCCGGACCCCGATATCCTGATCAACAATGCCGGCGGGCCGCCGGCCGGCGATTTCCGCAACTTCGATCTGGCGGATTGGCAGGCGGCGGTGAACGGCAACATGCTGACGCCGATCGAACTGATCAAGGCCACCGTCGATGGCATGATCGGACGCGGCTTCGGCCGCATCGTCAACATCACCTCGGCCGCCGTACGGTCGCCGATCGACGAATTGTGCCTGTCCAACGGTGCCCGTTGCGGCCTGACCGGCTTCGTCGCCGGGCTGTCGCGCAAGACCGTGGCCAACAACGTCACCATCAACAACCTGCTGCCCGGGCCGTTCGACACCGACCGGCTGCGCGGCAACATCGCCCATCGGGCCGGCGCCGCCGGCATCAGCGAGGCGGAGATGGCGGCGAAGGCGGCGGCCAACAATCCGGCCGGCCGCTTCGGCACCGCCGAGGAGTTCGGCGCCGCCTGTGCGTTCCTGTGCAGCGTCCATACCGGTTTCATCACCGGCCAACAAATCCTGATGGATGGCGGGGCGTTCCCCGGCACCATGTAGAACGAAGCAACGGAAAGGGCGTGGCAAGATGAGCAAAATGATCGCGCATGTCGCCGCCGCCGCGATGCTGGCGGCCTGGTCGCTGGCGGCCGGTGGGGCGGCGGCGGCCGATGCCGTCGGTGTCTGGGCCACCGAGGGCGGCAAGTCGCATGTCCAGATAATGCCGTGCGAGGACAAATTGTGCGGCACCATTATCTGGCTCAAGGAGCCGCTGAATGACGAGGGGGAGCCGAAGCACGACGCCAACAATCCCGAAGAGGAAATGCAGGCACGGCCGATCCTCGGCCTGCCGCTGCTGACGGGCTTCGTCCCCAACGGCGAGGCCGGCGTCTGGGACGATGGCGAGATCTACAACCCGGAGGACGGCGAGACCTATTCCTGCACCCTGACCCTGGTCGACGACGATACCTTGAAGGTCCGCGGCTATGTCGGCCTGCCGCTGTTCGGCAAGACGCAGATCTGGACCCGGGTGAACTGACCGTGGAGGGACGGTCGTGAGCCAGGCGGACATTCGGGGCGGACAGCCCTCGGCGGCGCTACCGAGCGACCCGGGCGAGCGTTATATCAATCGCGAGCTATCCTGGCTGTCGTTCAATCAGCGGGTCATGGAAGAGGCGCGCAATGCCGCCCATCCCCTGTTCGAGCGGCTGCGGTTTCTGTCGATATCGGCCGCCAACCTGGACGAATTCTACATGGTTCGGGTGGCCGGCCTGCACGGCCAGGTCGCCGCCGGCATCGACCAGGTCAGCGACGACGGCCTGACACCGGCACAGCAACTGGCGGCGATCAAACGGGTCACCGTCGGGTTGACCGCCGAGCAGGGGCGCTATTGGCGGGCCTTGGTCGACGAACTGGCGTTGGCCGGCGTGCAATTGGTCGAACCGCTGGATTTGTCGGTGGACGATCGGGAATTCCTCTCGGGCTATTTCCTGCAGCACGTTTTTCCGGTGCTGACGCCGCTGGCGATCGACCCGGCGCATCCCTTCCCGTTCATACAGAACCTCGGCTTCACCATGGTCCTGCAGTTGCGGCGGGCCGCCGACGGCTCGATCATGAACGCCCTGGTGCCGTTGCCGCAGATGGTGCCGCGGTTTATCCGCCTGCCCGGCGACGACATCCGTTTCCTCAGCCTGGAAAACCTGGTCGGGCTGTTCCTGGATCAGTTGTTTCCCGGCTACGAGACCGCGGGCAGCGGTCTGTTCCGGATCATTCGCGACAGCGACATCGAGGTCGAGGAAGAGGCCGAGGATCTCGTGCGGTTCTTCCAATCGGCCCTGAAACGGCGTCGCCGCGGCAACGCCATCAGCCTGTGGGTCGACGCCGCCATGCCCGAGGATCTGCGCCGCTTCGTCGCCCGCAACCTGCGTGTCGGCCGGGCGGAGGTGATGGTGATCGACGGCGCCCTAGGCCTGGCCGACGTCGACCAGTTGATCGTCGACGAGCGGCCCGATCTGAGATTTCAGCCCTACAACCCGCGCTTTCCCGAACGCGTCCGCGAACTGGGCGGCGATTGCTTCGCGGCGATCCGGGCCAAGGACATCGTCGTCCACCACCCTTACGAAAGCTTCGACGTGGTCGGCCAGTTCCTGGCCCAGGCGGCGCAGGACCCCGACGTCATCGCTGTCAAGCAGACCCTGTACCGGACCAGCGATGATTCACCCATCGTCAAGGCGCTGATCGCGGCGGCCGAGGCCGGCAAATCGGTCACTGCCCTGATCGAGTTGAAGGCCCGTTTCGACGAGGAAGCCAACATCAAGTGGGCCCGCGATCTGGAGCGGGCCGGCGTGCACGTGGTCTATGGCTTCATGGATCTGAAGACCCATGCCAAGGTGTCCTACGTGGCCCGGCGCGAGGGCGAGGAGTTGCGCACCTACGTGCATTTCGGCACCGGCAACTACCATCCGGTGACGGCGAAGTCCTACACCGATCTGTCCTTCTTCACCGCCGATCCGGTATTGGGCGCCGACGCGGCGCGATTGTTCAACTACCTGACCGGTTATGCCCAGCCCGACCTGTTCGACAAGCTGGTGATCTCGCCCGTGGGCATGCGCGATTGCGTCCTGGAACTGATCGAGGCCGAAATCGCCCATGTCGAGGCCGGCCGGCCGGGCGTGATCTGGGCCAAGCTGAACGCGCTGGTCGATCTGCAGGTGATCGACGCCCTCTACCGTGCCTCCAACGCCGGGGTGGAGATCGAACTGGTGGTGCGCGGCGTCTGCTGCCTGCGTCCCGGCGTGCCCGGCATGTCGGAGAATATCAGCGTCAAGAGCATCGTCGGCCGTTTCCTCGAGCATGGCCGCATCGTCTGCTTCGGCGCCGGCCATGGCCTGCCCTCGGCCGAGGCCAAGGTGTACATCTCCTCCGCCGATTGGATGCCGCGCAACTTCGACCGCCGGGTCGAGGCCCTGGTGCCGATCGAGAACCCGACGGTGCACGAACAGATCCTGGACCAGATCATGGTCGCCAACTTCAAGGATCGCTGCCAAAGCTGGGTGCTGGACGCCGAGGGCGGTTACCATCGGCTGGAGTTCGGCGAGGACGATTTCGCGGCCCATCGCTATTTCATGACCAATCCCAGCCTGTCCGGCCGGGGCAGCGCCCTGGACAAGGGCAAGCC
>JASLMH010000136.1 GCA_030746635.1 Alphaproteobacteria bacterium
TTCGGCGGTGATTGGGGTCAAGCCAGGCTGAGTTGGGAAAAGAGAAGGGCGGCACCTGGCCGCCCTTCTCCAAATGGGCCGTACGAATAGCCCTGATCAAGTGATCTCGGTGTCAGCGCCGGGCGGAGAGGCTGCTCCCCTGCCTGCAGCGGGCACCACGGACCTTCGTAACGACTCGCATTTGATCAGACATTGGATCACCTCCTTTCGTTTGTTGCGCCAAGGGCCGGAGTATGCCCTTTCGTCCCGTCGGATGAAAGGCCGGCGCGCGAAGATGGGTTCAGACATTCCCCAGTGGGGTCGTGACGCCGGTAGTTGCCGGCGGCCCGGTCGCGGTCGCGCACCGCATAGCAATAGGCGCAGCCGTGGGGACAGCTGTCGTAGGCGCCAATATCGCGGCTTTCCGCGCACAGGCAGGCCGGCCGGTTGCCCTTGCGGCGGACCTTGATCGACCGGCCGGCCAGGTCCGACAGACGCTCGGCATCGATGCAGCGCGCCGCCGCGCCGCCGGCTTCGGCCTGGCTGCAGACGCTGACGGTCAAGCCATGATCGGCGGCGATCGCCTCCAACTCCAGCCTCAGGGACCGTTTTTCATCCCACGCCGGATCGCGCCAGGTGAAGCCGTGGCGCCGGGCCGACGCATCCAGGTTGCGGCGGCTTTTGCGGTAGATGTTGGCGAAGGAGAGGCAAACCTCGTCGACCGAGCCGGCCAGGCCGGCGGCCAAGGCGGCGAAATTGCGCCGATGATCGGCGGCCTCGGTGAGCGAGGTGAAGACGATGGGGTCGTAGCGCCAGACCACGCAGCGCCGGCCGAATTCGGCGGCCAGGTCCTTGATCGCCGCGATGCCCGGCCCCTGTTCGACGACCCGGCTTTCCAGGGCCCGCGGATAGCCGGTCAGCGTGTATTGCACCATGAAGGGCTGGCCGGCATCGCGCAGCAGCCGCAGATTGTCCCGAAACGGCGCGATGTTTCGGGTCCAGAAGACATAACCGTCCACCGCCTCCCCCCGCAAGGCAACCTCGTAGGAGGGGCCGCCGTAGGGATTGACGACCCGGGCGAAACCGGCCGCCCATCGGGCCCGGAACCAAGCCGCATAGAACGCCGGAATATCGGTGCGATAGGACGCGGATACGATCATCGCCGATCCAAAAAGACAGTCAAACTTGGCCGAAATCACCCCAGTGTAACGATTTTGGCAAGAAACGGGCCGTTTTCCGGTCTTTTTCCACTCCTTGAGAGCTTGCACAGCGGATATGACGGACCTATATACCCCGCGTGTGAGCGCCGTCACATGATCGGCGCGCCACGGCCATGGACAAATTGGGGATCCGGGCGGTGCCTGAGGGGCCGCCCATTTGATCTGCCGCACCGGAGGATCGTTAGGCATGGGTAAAGTAATCGGGATCGATCTCGGCACCACCAACTCCTGTATCGCGCTGATGGAAGGCGGCGATGGCAAGGTCGTGGAAAACGCCGAGGGCGCGCGGACCACGCCGTCAATGGTGGCCTTCAGCGACGACAACGAGATGCTCGTCGGTCAGCCGGCCAAGCGCCAGTCGGTGACCAATCCCGACGGCACCTTCTTTGCCATCAAGCGACTGATCGGCCGTACCTTCGACGGCCCGGCGGTGACGGAGATGAGCAAGACCGTGCCCTTCGACATCGTCAAGGCCGACAATGGCGATGCCTGGGTTGGCCACAACGGCGAAAACTACGCACCCAGCCAGATCAGCGCCTTCGTGCTGCAAAAGATGAAGGAAACCGCCGAGGCCTATCTGGGCGAGAAGGTTGAGCAGGCGGTGATCACGGTGCCGGCCTATTTCAACGATTCGCAACGCCAGGCCACCAAGGACGCCGGCAAGATCGCCGGCCTGGAAGTGCTGCGCATCATCAACGAGCCGACCGCGGCGGCCTTGGCCTATGGCCTGGAGAAAGAGGGCGATGGCAAGACCATCGCGGTCTACGACCTCGGCGGCGGGACCTTCGATATTTCGATCCTGGAAATCGGCGATGGGGTGTTCGAGGTCAAGGCGACCAACGGCGATACCTTCCTCGGCGGCGAGGATTTCGATCTGAACATCGTCGACTACCTGGCCGACGAGTTCAAAAAGGAAAACGGCATCGACCTGCGTGGCGACAAGCTGGCCCTGCAGCGCCTCAAGGAAGCGGCGGAAAAGGCCAAGATCGAACTGTCCAGTTCGATGCAGACCGAGGTCAACCTGCCCTTTATCACCGCCGATCAGAGCGGGCCTAAGCATCTCACCATGAAACTGACCCGGGCCAAGCTGGAAGCCCTGGTCGACGAATTGATCCAACGCACCACGCCACCCTGCAAGGCGGCCCTGAAGGACGCCGGGATGAGCGCCGGCGAAATCGACGAGGTGGTGTTGGTCGGCGGCATGACGCGCATGCCGAAGGTCATGGAATCGGTAAAGAACTTCTTTGGCCGGGAGCCGCACAAGGGCGTCAACCCGGACGAGGTGGTGGCCCTGGGCGCGGCGATCCAGGCCGGCGTGCTGCAAGGCGACGTCAAGGACGTACTGCTCCTCGACGTGACGCCGCTGTCGTTGGGTATCGAGACCCTGGGCGGCGTCTTCACCCGGCTGATCGACCGCAACACGACGATCCCGACCAAGAAAAGCCAGACCTTCTCGACCGCCGAGGACGGCCAGTCGGCGGTGACCATCCGGGTGTTCCAGGGCGAGCGCGAGATGGCCGCCGACAACAAACTTTTGGGCCAGTTCGACCTGGTCGGCATTCCGGCGGCGCCGCGTGGGGTGCCGCAAGTCGAAGTCACCTTCGACATCGACGCCAACGGCATCGTCAACGTCTCGGCCAAGGACAAGGCAACCGGCAAGGAACAGCAGATCCGCATCCAGGCCTCCGGCGGCCTGTCGGACGGCGAAATCGACCAGATGGTCAACGATGCCGAGGCCCATGCCGAGGACGACAAAAAGCGGCGCGAGGGGGTCGAGGTCAGGAACGGGGCCGACAACCTGGTTCACGCCACCGAAAAATCATTGACCGAATTGGCCGACAAGGTGCCGGAGGAAGAGAAGACCGCCATCGAGGCGGCGATCGCCAGCTTGCGCGAAGCCATTGAAGGCGACGACATCGAGGACATCAAGGCCAAGAGCGAGACGTTGCTGCAGGCCTCGATGAAGTTGGGCGAAATGGCCTATCAGGCCCAGCAGGAGGACGCGGCGGCGGACATGGGGGATGAGCCGCAGCCGGCCGAGCCGGAGGCGACGGATGACGTCGTCGACGCGGATTTCGAGGAAGTCGACGACGACGATAAGAAAAGCACCTCCGCCTGATCCGGGGCAGCCCCCCAATGCCGGAACAGGACTTCTACGAGTTGCTCGGCGTCGACCGTGACGTCGACGCGGGCGACCTGAAAAAGGCCTACCGCAAGCTGGCCATGCAGTTCCACCCGGACCGCAACCCGGGTGACGCCGAGGCGGAGGCCCGGTTCAAGGAACTCTCCGTCGCCTATGACGTGCTTTCCGACGACGAGAAACGGGCGGCCTATGACCGCTTCGGCCACGCCGCCTTCGAGGGCGGCATGGGGCCGGGCGGTTTCGACGGCAATTTCGGCTCCTCCTTCGCCGACGTGTTCGACGACCTGTTCGGTGAGTTCATGGGCGGCGGCCGGCAGCGCCGCGGCGGCGCCACGCGTGGCGCCGATCTGCGCTACAACATGGAAATCACCCTGGATGACGCCTTCCACGGCAAGAAGGCGCAGATCAACTTCCCGACCACCGCCGTCTGCGACGGCTGCGGTGGCTCGGGCGCCGAGGCCGGCTCGAAACCGATCACCTGCGCGACCTGTCAGGGCCACGGCAAGGTGCGGGCGCAGTCGGGTTTTTTCACCATCGAGCGAACCTGCCCCAATTGCGGTGGCGTCGGTCAGGTCATCGAACGGCCGTGCCAGCAATGCACCGGATCGGGCCGGATCCAAAAAGACAAGACCCTGTCGGTCAACGTGCCGGAAGGCGTCGAGGACGGCACCCGTATCCGCCTGGCCGGCGAGGGCGAGGCCGGCATGCTTGGCGGGCCGCCGGGCGATCTGTACATCTTCCTTTCCCTGTTGCCGCACGAAGTCTTCCGCCGCGACGGCGCCAACATCTTCTGCCGGGTGCCGATACCCATGACCACCGCCGCCCTGGGCGGCGACATCGCCGTGCCGACAATGGGCGGCGGCCGGGCTTCGGTCAGCATCCCCGAAGGCACTCAGAACGGCCGGCAGTTCCGCCTGCGCGGCAAGGGCATGCCGCACATGCGATCGCGCGGCAGTGGCGACATGTACGTGCAGACGGTGGTTGAGACGCCGGTCAATCTGACGAAACAGCAACAAGACCTGCTCCGCCAGTTCGAGGCATCGGGCGGCGGCGCCACCAGCCCGGAAAGCGAGGGTTTCTTCCGCAAGGTCAAGGAACTCTGGGACGACATCACCGAATAGCCGGCGCCCGCCCGCGACCAATGCGATCGGCGCCGGCTGAACCCGACAGCCTTTATCGGTAACACCACTGGCCAAGCACCGGCCGGCTGTTCATAATTCCTGTCGTGGGTTGCAAGGCGTGGGGACCTTGCCAGGGGGAGACTATCAATGACCACGATACTTTCCGAACGCGGAGAAGCCGCCTTCAATGCTAAAAGCGGCGGGGATGACTTGTGGCTGACCGCCGCCGATGCCGAGGCGGCCACGGGCTGGAGCCTGAAGCCCGAAGGGTTGTGCCGGGGCGAGGTTTGTGTCCCGGTACCGGCGGAAAACGCCGTGACCTTCGTTCGCGGCGACAACGTCAACCTGGCGGCCTTCTGGCGCCATCTGGGAAAACCCAGCGTCCGCAGCAACGATGGCGAGGTCTGGGTCCTGGGTGAAAGCGCCGATACCAGGGCGGCGGCCATGCGTACCCTGCGGGCACCGGATTTCACCCTGCCCGATCTGGCCGGCCAGCCGCATACGCTGTCGGACCATCTGGGCAGCAAGGTCCTATTGGCGACCTGGGCGTCGTGGTGAGGCTGTCGTAACGATCTGTCCGTGTGGCAGAAACTCTACGACGACCTGCAAGACCACGACTTCATCGTCATCGCCGTCGCCATGGACGGCCGCCCGGATGCGGCCAGACCATGGATCGAGGCGGCCAATCCAAGCTATCCGGTGCTGATCGACCGCGAGCATCGCCTTGCCGATCTCTACAACATGGTCAACGTGCCCCAGGCGGTGTGGATCGACGAGGCGGGCCGGATCGTGCGGCCGACCGAAACGGCCGGTGCGTTCGAAGGTTTTCGCGCCATGGACCGGACCACCGGCAAGATGCCGGATGACGCCATGACGACGACCGTTCGCGCCAAGACGACCTATGCCGCCGCGGTCCGCGACTGGGTCGAACGGGGCACGGCAAGCGAACACGCCTTCGCCGATCACCGGGCGCTGGCCCACCTGCGGCCGCCGACCGCCGAGATCGCCCGGGCGCATGTGCTGTTTCGCCTGGGCCAGCATCTGCTGCGCCTGGGCCAGGATGACGAGGCGGCGGGCCATCTGGCGGAGGCCAGCCGTCTGCACCCCGACTCCTGGAACATCTGGCGACAGATCGCCGAGCCGAACGAGATCGGCCTGGCCGCCGGGCCGGATTTCTGGGCCCGGGTCGACGCCCTGGGCGAACGCCGCTACTACGCCCCGGTGGACATGGCCGGCATGCCCGAATAGGGCACTATCGACGCAGGGGTTAGGCGACGGCGTTCCGACCTTCGGTGCCCGGCTCGACGCGGGAGGCCGGGAAGTGACAGGTGACGATGGTGCCCTCCCCCTGGACGCTTTCGATCACCAGCCGGCCATCGTGCAGCTCCATCAACGACTTCGACAGGGCCAGGCCGAGGCCCGTGCCTTCGAATTTCCGGGCCAGGGAACTATCCACCTGATGGAAAGGCTGCGCCAAGTTTTCGATTTCGTCGCGGGCAATGCCGATGCCGGTATCGGTTACCGCGATGGCCAGGCCGCCGTCATCCTCCAACCGGGCGGCGACGACGACGCTGCCCTCCTCGGTGAACTTGACGGCGTTGGACACCAGGTTCAGCAGGATTTGCTTCATCGCTTTGGCATCGGCGATGAGCGGCGGTAGATCCTCCGGAACTTGGCGATCCAGGGTCAGGCCCTCGGCTTCCGGGCGACTGCCGATCAGGAGAAGCACCGCCTCGACGGCGTGATCGATATTGACCAGGTCTTCTTCCAGTTCGGCGCGACCGGCCTCTATCTTGGCGATATCGAGGATGTCGTTGATGATCGCCAGCAGGTGCCGGCCGCTGCTGTAGATGTCGGACGAATAGTTCTTGTACTGTTCGTTGCCGACGGGGCCGAACATTTCGTCCTTGATCATTTCCGAGAAGCCGATGATGGCGTTCAAGGGCGTCCGCAACTCGTGGCTGATCGCCGCCAGGAATTCCGACTTGGCACGGTTTGCCGCCACCGCCTCCTCGGCCGCCATGCGTTGGGTGTCTTCCAGCAGGCGGCGCTGGGTGACGTCGCGGATGGTCAGGAAGTGATAGGTCCGTGGCGTCGACCGCCGTTCCAGGGGATGCCGGCTGATCTGCAACATCGCCCGGCGAATGGACATCTCCATCACGAAAGTGGAACCGTCCCTGCGCAAACCCAATCCTTCGCGCATCGCCGGCACCGTCGTCTCCAGGTCCAGCAGGTCACTGATCTTGAATGGCTCGGGCTGATCGTCGGCAATATGCTGGTTATCTTCGGGATCACCGTTTTGTTCGGAGAAATCGAACAGGTGGTCGCAGGACTGACCGACGATTTCCTCGGCGCGATAGCCCAGCATCGCCTCCGCCGCCTGGTTGAACAGGGAAACCTCGCCGGCGATATCGATGACAACGATACCGTCGAAGCTGCTCTCGACGAAGCGTCGCATCATCGCGCGGCGATGCTGCACCGCCATGCGCTGGCGGAAAATGCGCAGGGCCTGGCGGTCGATCAGGGCGATCATGCTTTGGCCGTAACAGAGCCAGGGCGCCAGCAACCAGGGAATGACATCCAGGCTGACCGGTAGGCCGGCCTGCAAGCCGGCGGAGATGCCGAACAATCCCACCGTGCCACCGCTCAGCACCAGCAGACCGCGATGCCAGGTCCAATCGGCGAGGCGCCGGCCCAACAGGATGGCTAACAGGAAAGTCACCAGCAACGTCGGCAATGGGCCGGTGCGAAGCAGGGCGCGGCCCTGACCGAGGGTCTCGGCCGACAGCGCCAAAAAGAACGGCCCGGGCATGGTGACCTGCAGGGGCACCGGCAGCTGATCGCCCAGTTCAATGGCGCTGGCGCCGATCAGCACCGACCGGCCTTCGAACATGCGCGGCGGAAATTCTCCGCGCAACACGTCGACATAGGAAATGCGCGGTATGGTCTCCGGGCGAATGCCGAAATCGACGTAGAACATGCCAGCGGCGGAGCCGGCATCGCCCGCCAATAGAACGGGGAAACTGGGTATTTCCTGTTCGCCCCAGAACAGCGAGGGCACCGCCCGGCGCACCATGCTGTCGCTCTCCGGCCGCACCACCACCGAGCCCAGGCGCGCGTGCTCGGCGAATTTCGGCAAGGGGCCGGTTTCCGCCAGGGACGAAGCATCCCGTTGCAGGCTGGTATGTTGTTTGAACACCGGCAACACCACCCGGCCGCCGGCCCGCTTCAGCGCGGCCACCAATTCGGCATCGTTTTCCGGTGTCGAATGCGAACTGAAATCGATGTCCATGGCGATGATACGGGCGCCCGCGTCGGCCAGCCGATCGATCAATTGCGCATGGTAGCTGCGGGGCCAGGGCCAGACGTTGAGGAGTCGCAGGCTGCGCTCATCGATTTCGACGACGACAATGCGTTCGCTGGCGGCCTGGGGCGTCAGGCGAAACCGCAAGTCCATCAGCAAGTGCTCGAAGCGATCCAAGCCGCCGAACAGATAGACGAGGGCGACGATAGCGAAAACGACAAGTTGCGGAATATACCGCTTCATGCCCGATTATAGCTCCTGCTTGGGTGGCCGAAAGCCCGGCGGCGATACACCGAACCCCGGTCGTCAGTTTTGCAAACGGCTATTTATTGTTGCCGTTGTTGCCATTGTTTCCATTATTGCCGTTATTGCCATTGTTACCGTTGTTGCCGTTATTGCCGTTGTTTCCATTATTGCCGTTATCGCCGTTGTTTCCATTATTGCCGTTGTCGCCGTTATTGCCGGAATTGCCGTTGTTGCCGGAATTACCGTTGTTGCCGGAATTGCCGTTGTTGCCGGAATTGCCGGAATTGCCGTTGTTGCCGGAATTGCCGTTGTTGCCGGAATTGCCGTTGTTGCCGGAATTGCCGGAATTGCCGTTGTTGCCGGAATTGCCGTTGTTGGAAACGGAGGCGGACACGACATTACCGCCGGCATTGCTCGACCCGTTGTTGCCGGAATTGGTGATGTCACTGGCGCTGCCATTGCTGAATACGGCGGCAAAGGCGCTATTGCCGCCGGCATTGCTCGACCCGGGCGCGGCCGCGCTTACAACGTTGCCCAACGCGGCGGTAAGCTGCGAGCGCGAACTGCCCGAATTGCCCGCCGTCGCCGCGGCGCCAACGCCATTGTTGGCGGCCTGACGATTGACGCTCGGGCCCTGGCCCAGACCCTTGCCGCCCTTGCCGGATTTGGCTTTCGCGCCCTTGACCTTGTCGCGGAAGACGATGCCGCCTTTGCGGCTTGAACCGGCGCCCCGGGCGTTGCCGGCAAAGCCTTTGGTCAACTTGGCGAAGTTGGGCTGAGCTACGCCCATGGCCTTGGTCAGACCTTTACCTTTGCCGAAACCCTTGCCACCGATCTTGGCCAAGGCCTTGCCGCCGACTTTGCCGAATCCCGTGCCGCGTGCCTTGCCGGGTCCCGGACCGCCAGCAATTCCGGCGGTGGTAAGCCGGGCCAAGCCAACCTTCTTGCCGCCGCCATTGCCCGGTCCCGTGGCGTCACGATTGCCGACCGTCGCGGCCCTGGCCAGACCCTTTTTCTTACCCTTGCCAACTTCGGCCGCGCGGGCCAGGCCCCTGACCTCGCCGCCGGCGTTGCTGTTGTCGTTCTCGGCCTTTTCGGTCTTTTCTGACTTTGCCGGGTCGCCTTCGTTCGCCGGCGCCGGTTTGGCCTTGCCCTGGCGCTTTTGCACCTTCACGCCGGCACCCGGTGTCGAGGACACGGAACCGGTCTCGCCCGGACGAACGATGACCGTCTGACGGCCATCCAGGGTCGCCACCTGCACCGCGCCGTCGGTCACATGTACTGCGGCACCTTCCGGGCGAACGCTGACCGTGAAGGTAGTGCCCTTCACCGTTGCCGCCAGGTACGGCGTATCGACCTTGAAGCGTTGTCTGGGGTTCTTTTCGACCTTGAACAGCAGGGTGCCCAGGGTCTGGATGATCCGGGTGAACAGGCTGTCGCCACGGCTGTCGCCGACCTGCACATCGCTGTCTGGCGAAACGGTGATGCTGTCCTTGCGCCGGGTCAGCAGCGCCCGGCTGTCGGCGCCGGTCGCCAGCCGCGCGCCCGCCGCCAGTTGATCGCCGACCACGACCGGACGCGCCGCCGCGCCGACCCGCTGCAGTTGTACCTGGCCGACAGCCTGGCGCACGATCCAGACGTCGCCGCTGGACTGCACCATCCGACGCAGCACTTGTCCCTCGCCGGAACCGGTGCCGCCCTTTTGTTGGAGTTCGCCGCGCGCGGCAAGTTGCTGTGGCGCGGCCCACGCCCGCTCCCGCGCGTCCGGAACCCCGTCCGCGAGGGATGAGAAGGAAAACACCAAAATGAACGTCAACGTCGCCGCAAATGAGCCGGCAATGGTTAACGGGGTGCGGTGGTTTGGCAAACCCTTGCTCCAACCATGACCGGTTTCCCGGTCCCGCCCTCACCCAGGATTGGCTTTTTTTGGCCAGTTTTGTACCCGGATCACAAAAACGCTACCCTCTAACTGGTAGCGATCTTGCAATAGAAATGGTTAACGTGGCGTTAACTTTCCATTCACTACTCTACCAAAATAGTGGTGGCGACGTGGCGTCGCAACCCCAATCGCGGAGAATTGGGCCATCGCCGGCTGAACGGATGTTCGAAAGTATCTTGCGCAGGGTGGGGGCCCTCAATCGACATGCGTTCGCACGCGTGGGAATTTTCTGTGCCTGCCTGTCGTGGGCCGCGGCGGCGCTGGCTCAGACCGACGAATTTCACTCCGTCGAGCCGGCCGATATCCAGGAACGGGCCCAACCAAAAGCCGAACCACCCGCCAAGGTAGACATTCCGTTGCCGCCGCGGGAGCCCGTGGCAAAAGCCGAGGCAGGGCCGGCCTTCGTCCTGACGGGCGTACAGATCACCGGCGCCACGGTCTATTCCGAAGCCGAGCTGGCGCCGATCTACGAGCCCTATCTGGCCCGCAGCATATCGCTGGCCGAGATAGAAAAGATCGTCACTGCGATCACCGAAAAATACCGTCAGGACGGCTATATCCTTTCACGCGCCCTGGCCCTGCCGCAGGATCTGGACTTCGGCCTGCTGCAGATCGACGTCGTCGAGGGCTTCATCGCAGAGGTGGTTTTCGAAGGCGTGATCGGCGGCCGCAAGGAACTGCTGACGGCGATCGCCGACAAGCTGAAAGGGATACAGCCGCTGACCCAGGCGGCGCTGGAACGCTATGTCATGCTGCTGGGCGATCTGCCGGGGCTTAGCGCCCGGCCGGCGCTGCGGCAATTGGATCCGGCCAGCGGCGCCCATGTGCTGGTGTTGAGCCTCGATTACGATGCTTTTGAGGGCTTCGCCAGCATCGACAACAAGAGCACCCGCACCGTCGGTCGTCATGTCGCCCAGCTTTCCGGCAATTTCAACTCGTTCATGGGTTTGCAGGAACGTACCGGGGTGTACCTCTTCAGCGTGCCTGACAGCGCCCGCGAACTGCTGTTCGGTCAGATCCAGCACGAGCACACCCTGAACGCCGAGGGTACCAAGATCGGCATCGACGGCTGGCACAGCCTGATCGAATCCGGCGCTCACCTGAAGCAGTTCGACCTGGACAGCCGCGACAGCCGGCTGGCCGTCTACCTGGTGCATCCGCTGTTCCGGGGCCGCGATCTGTCGCTGTTCATCACCGGTACCTTCGATTACCGCAATACCGACGAGCGTACCCGCAGCGTCAAGATCTATGACGATCGCATCCGTTCGGCCCGGCTGACCGTGCGCAACTTCTTCACCGATGGGTTGGACGGCGAAAACCTGCTGATCGCCACGGCCAGCCAGGGTTTCGAGGTCCTCGACGCTTCCGACAACGACGATGTCACCCTGTCGCGCACCGGCGGCAAGGTCGACTACGCCAAACTGGCCGGCTCCTACACCCGCTGGCAGGCCCTGCCCGGTCCTTATTCGGCCGTGCTCGGCCTGAAGGGGCAGGTGGCCTCAGACGGCGTTCTTTCGGCCGAGGAATTCCGCGCCGGCGGCGGCAACTTCGGCCGTGCCTACGACGGTTCGGAAACCTCCGGCGATCATGGCGCCGCCGGTTACCTGGAACTGCGCCAGGACCTGGCCGAACGCAACCGGATATTCCTCAGCAGCCAGGTCTTCGGCTTCTATGACCTGGCCGCGGCCTGGAACGATACGCCTGCCTCCGGGACCTTCAAGACTTCCCTGGCTTCGGCCGGCATCGGTGTCCGCACATTGCTGCCGAACAAGGTACGCGCCACCGTCGAGGTCGCCAAACCGCTGACCCACAAGGTCCAGGCGGAAGGCCTGCAGGGCGATCACTGGCGGTTCTTTTTCAGCCTGAACGTCAATTTCTAGCCCACGCCCCTCACCCTTGCCTGATTGTCTTGCCGGGCGGCCAGCCGCTATGCTGCCGGCGCGGATACCGGGATTGCGGACAACGGGTAAGGAATGACGCAGACACAGGTCGATGGTGCGCCGCTCGACGGCGTGCGGGTGCTTGATTTTTCCATGTTCCTGGCCGGCCCCTATTGCAGCCGGCTGATGGCCGACATGGGCGCCGAGGTGATCAAGGTGGAGCCGCTGGGCGGTGATTTCCTGCGCCATGCGCCACCCTTCCGCGATGGCCGCAGCGCCTACTTCGGGCAGGTCAATTGCGGCAAGAAGAGCCTGGAACTGGATCTGAAAAGCGCTTTCGGCCAGCGGGTGATCGCGGGCCTGCTGCCCAGCGTCGATGTGGTGCTGGAAAACTTCCGGCCTGGCGTGATGGCCCGCCTGGGCCTGGACTACGCCAGCCTGTCGGCCGCGCGGCCCGACCTGATCTATTGCTCGGTGTCCGGCTACGGCCAATCCGGGCCCAGCGCCCAGCGCGCGGCCTTCGCGCCGATCATTCACGCCGCCTCGGGCTACGATCTGATCATGATGCGCTACCAGGGTGATGCCGAACGGCCGCCGCGCACCCGCAGTACCGTCGCCGACATCCTCGGCGCCACCCATGCCCTGGGCGCGATCAACGCCGCCCTGTTTCATCGCGAGCGTACCGGCCAGGGCCAGCGGATCGACGTGGCGATGATGGACGCCATGCACAACATGCTGGCCTATGAATATCAGGCGGCGCAATTGCCGGATCCCGACCGGCCGATCGTCTTCGGGCCGATCAAGGCGCGGGACGGTTTCGTCATGGTGGCACCGGTCAGTCCCGCCAATTTCGCCGGCCTGGCCCAGGCGGTGGGCCATCCCGAATGGGTCGAGGACCCACGCTTCGCCGAACCGATCGCACGCATCCGCAACTGGGATCTGTTGCTGACCGAGGTGGAGAAATGGTCGGCCGGTCTGAGCGCCGATGACTGCGAGGCGGCGATCCAGGAGGCCGGCTGTCCCTGTACCCGCTATCTGGAGATCGGCGAATCCCTGAGCGAGCCACAAATCGAACATCGCGGCGCCGCCGTGCCGGTGGAGGGCGGCGACGGCGCCTATCAATTCGCCAACTGCCCGGCACAGTTCGATCCAGCCCCGGTGGCGGCCCGGCCCTGGGTCGCCGAGCTCGGCCAGCACAACGCGGAAATCCTGGCGGAGATTGGCCTGGCCGCGGAGGCTTGACCGCACCGCCCACCTATTGCTCCAACTGTGGTGTTGCGATATTTACAGCCGATAGTCGTTGTTTTGGGAAATCCATGCTGAACGGCAAGCGAATCCTGTTGATCATCAGCGGCGGCATCGCCGCCTACAAGGCTCTCGATCTGATCCGCCGCCTTAAGGAACAGGGCGCCGGCGTGCGTTGCGTCCTGAGCCGGGGCGGGGCGCAGTTCGTCACCCCGCTGTCGGTGGCCGCGCTGTCCGAGGAAGCCGTCTATCAGGACCTGTTTTCGCTCAAGGACGAAAGCGAGATGGGCCATATCCGCCTCTCGCGCGAGGCCGATCTGCTCGTGGTCGCACCGGCCAGCGCCGATTTGATGGCGAAGATGGCGGCCGGCCTGGCCGACGATCTGGCCAGCACGGTGCTGTTGGCCACCGACAAGCCGGTGCTGCTGGCGCCGGCGATGAACACCCGGATGTGGGAGCATCCGGCGACCCGCCGCAACCTGGCCACCCTGGCGGACGACGGCGTGCGCACCGTCGGCCCCGGTCAGGGCGATCTCGCCTGCGGCGAAGTCGGCGCCGGCCGCATGGCCGAGCCGATGGAGATCCTGGCGGCAGTCCAGGCCTGTCTGGGGGCGGAGAATTCGGGCGCGACGCTGCACGGCCGGCGCGCCATCGTCACCTCCGGTCCGACCTATGAAGCCATCGACCCGGTGCGCTATATCGCCAACCGCTCCTCCGGCAAGCAGGGCCACGCCATCGCCGAGGCGATCGCCCGGCTGGGCGCCGACACCGTGCTGGTGGCTGGACCGACCAACCTGGCCGACCCCGTCGGCGTCGAAACCGTCCGGGTGGAATCGGCCCGGCAGATGCTGGCCGCCTGCGAACAGGCGTTGCCGGCCGACGTCGCCATCTGCGCCGCCGCCGTGGCCGATTGGCGGGTCGACGGCACCGCCCAGCAGAAGATGAAGAAGGACGGCAGCGGCCAGCCGCCGGCCCTGGCCCTGGTGGAGAACCCCGACATCCTGGCCAGCCTGGCCCATCTCCAAGACGGCCGACCCGACCTGGTGGTCGGCTTCGCCGCCGAAACCGAACAGGTGGTGGACTACGCCCAGGCCAAGCGGGCCCGCAAACGCTGTGACTGGATCGTCGCCAACGACGTTTCCGACGGCACCGGCGTCATGGGCGGTGACGACAACACCGTCCATCTGGTCACCGCCGACGCCGTCGATTCCTGGCCGACCATGAGCAAGCAGGACGTCGCCGCCACCCTGGCCCGACGGATCGCCGATCATTTCGACATCAGCTAAACCGTGCACGACATCACCACCCGGATCCCGATCCAACGCCTGGCCAACGGCCGCGACCTGCCGTTGCCGGCCCGGGCGACGCCGGACGCCGCCGGCATGGACCTTTACGCCGCCGTCGCCGACGAGGTCGTTCTCGCACCCGGCGACCGCGCCTTGATCCCAACCGGCATCGCCCTGGCCGTACCGGCCGGCCATGAAGCCCAGATCCGGCCGCGCTCGGGGCTGGCCCTGAAACACGGGGTGACGGTGCTGAACGGCCCCGGCACCATCGATGCCGACTATCGCGGCGAGGTCGGGGTGATCCTGATCAACCACGGCACGGCGCC
>JASLMH010000137.1 GCA_030746635.1 Alphaproteobacteria bacterium
CGCGGCGTCCGGGGACCGCGCGGCGGCTATCGTCTGGCCCGCGAGCGCCGGCGCATCACCGTGGCCGAGATCGTGCGCCTGGTCGATACCCTGGACGGCCACGAGGAGGAAGCCGCCGACCTGGCCGGTTCGCCGATCGGCCGAACGGTGGTGCAGCCGCTGTGGCGGGAGTTGCACGATCAGGTGCTGACGCGGCTGGAAACGGTGACCATCGAGGATCTGTACCGCCAGGCACAAGCGGCCGGCGTGGCCGGCGCCAAGGATGCGGATTTCGAGATTTGAGACAGTGCGGAACGTGGCCCATGACGGGGAAGAGGTGATGGAAGAACGGGTCAGTACGCCCGGCCGAACGACCAGCGGACGCGGCCTCATCTACGATTCGGTGGTCGATACCGTCGGCAACACGCCCCTGGTGCGTCTATCGCGGCTGCGCCGGGAGGCCGGCGTCGAGGCCGATATTTTGGCCAAATTGGAGTTCTTCAACCCGCTTGCCTCGGTCAAGGATCGCATCGGCGTGTCGATGATCGAGGCGATGGAGGCGGCCGGCGCCATCGATGCCGACACCGTCCTGGTCGAACCCACTTCGGGCAATACCGGCATCGCCCTGGCCTTCGTCGCCGCCGCCAAGGGCTACCGGCTGATCCTCACCATGCCGGACAGCATGTCGGTGGAACGGCGGCGTATGCTGGCCCTGCTCGGCGCCGAATTGGAGTTGACGCCGGCGGCGAAGGCCATGACCGGGGCGATCGCGCGGGCCGAGGAGCTGGTCGCGGAACTGCCCAAGGCGGTGATCCCGCAACAGTTCGAAAACCCGGCCAATCCCGCCATTCATCGCGCCACCACCGCCGAGGAGATTTGGCACGACAGCGACGGCAACGTCGACATCGTGGTCTCGGGCATCGGCACCGGCGGCACCATAACCGGCATCGGCGAAGTGCTGAAGCAGCGCAAGCCGGAGGTCAGGATGGTCGCGGTGGAGCCGGAGGACAGCGCCGTTCTGTCGGGCGGCGATCCGGGTCCGCACAATATCCAGGGCATCGGCGCCGGCTTCGTGCCCGGCGTGCTGAACCGCGACGTCATCGACGAGGTGCTGACGATCGGCAATGAGACCGCCTTCGAGACCGCCCGCCGGGTGGCGGCGCTGGAAGGGTTGCCGATCGGCATCTCCTCGGGCGCGGCCCTGGCGGCGGCGCTGGAGGTTGCCGAACGGGCGGAGAGCAAGGGCAAGACCATCGTGGTGATCATCCCCTCGTTCGCCGAACGCTATCTCTCGACCGCCCTGTTCGAAGGCCTGGGCTGAGACCACGGCGGCGCCGATGGACCTGACCGAACAACAGATCGAGCGCTACGCCCGGCACATCGTCCTGCGGGAGGTCGGCGGCGTCGGCCAGACCCGGTTGCTGCAATCGAAGGTGCTGGTGGTCGGCGCCGGCGGCCTGGGCTCGCCGCTGTTGATGTATCTGGCCGCCGCCGGCGTCGGCACCATCGGCGTGGTCGACGACGATCTGGTCAGCCTGTCGAACCTGCAGCGGCAGATCGCCCATGACGTCGACGACATCGATCGCGCCAAGGTCGATAGCGCCCGTGATCGGGCCCGGGACCTCAACCCCGATGCCCAGGTCGTGGCGCACCGGACGCGGCTGGGCGCCGACAACGTGATGGAGCTGATCGCGCCCTATGATTTGGTGGCTGACGGATCGGACAATTTCGCGACCCGCTTCCTGCTCAACGATGCCTGCTACCTGGCCGGCAAGCCGCTGGTCTCGGCCGCCGTGTTGCGCTTCGACGGTCAGCTTTCCACTTTCAAGGCGCATCTGGGAGCACCCCATCCCTGTTACCGCTGCATCTTCCCGGCCCCACCGCCGCCGGGAGTGGTGCCGTCCTGCGCCGAAGGCGGTGTCCTCGGCGCCCTGGCCGGGGTGATGGGCACGCTGCAGGCGACCGAGGTCCTGAAGGAACTGCTGGCGGTCGGCGACAGCCTGTCGGGGCGGCTGCTGATCTACGATGGCCTGGCCACCAGTTTCAGGAGCGTCGCCGTCAAACCCGATCCGGCCTGTGCGCTGTGTGGCGACCAGCCGTCGATCCACGACCTGAGCGGCCACGCTTCCGGCGAATAGAAATCTATGGCAGGCGGGCCAAACGCTCGCACAACAACTCGAACAGGCCGTCGGCGTCGACCCGATCGATGACCAGGGCGTTGGCCTGCCGCTGGCCATACGGCGACACCGGCTGCACCCGGCTCTGCCCGAAGCGCTCCTCGTCCAGGGTTTCGACATCGACCCAGCAGCGCCGTCCGGAAAACAATTGCGGTCGCAGCAGATAGGCGATCACGCAAGGATCGTGCAGGGCCGTGTCGCCCTGGCCGTAGAAGGCCAGCATGTCATGCGCCGCCCGCGCGGCGGCGGTCTCGACGGCGGCGAGCTGGCGCAGCCGAGCCTCGGTAATCGGCGCCTGGCGGGTGACGTCCAGCCCCAGCATTACCACCTCGGCGCCGGACCGGAGAACCAGTTGCGCCGCATGCGGGTCGACATGGAAGTTGAACTCGGCATGGGGTGTGACGTTGCCACGGCCGGCGGCGCCGCCCATCAGCACCACTTGCCGCGTCGAGCGCAGGATCTCGGGGCGCTGCACGGTGGCCAGGCCCGGATTGCTCAGCGGCCCGAGACAGCAAAGCGAAATTTCGCCCGGCCGCCCGGCCAGGGTTTCCAACAGATAGTCGACGGCGCCCCGCTGTTGCGGCGCCGACGCCGGTTCGGGCAGGGGGACACCGCCCAAACCATCGTCGCCATGCACGGTGGCGCCGTGATGGGCGATCATGATCGGCCGCCCGGCGCCGGGATAGACCGGCACCTCCGGCCGTGCGGCCAGGGCCAGGACGCGACGGGCGTTGCGCTCGGTCAGATCGAGCGAGACATTGCCGCAGACGGCGGTGACCGCCAACAGGTCCAGCTCGTCGGGGCTGGCCAGGGCCAGCAGCAGGGCCACGGCATCGTCAATACCGGGATCGCAATCGATGATGATCGTCTGCGACGGCATGGCGGCGTCAGGCCGGCAAGAGGGCCTCGTCGATAATGCGGTCGGGGGGTTTGTGGCCGTCGACGAACGTGCGGATGTTGATCAGCACCTTTTCCCCCATGTTGATGCGGCCCTCGATGGTGGCCGAGCCCATGTGCGGCAGCAGCACCACGTTGCCCATCTCCAACAGCTTCGGGTTGACCGCCGGTTCGTGTTCGAAGACATCCAGCCCGGCGCCGGCGATCCGGCCCTCGCTCAACAGCCTGACCATGGCGCTTTCGTCGATCACTTCGCCACGCGCCGTGTTGACGATATAGCAATGCGGCTGCAGCAGTTGCAGCCGCCGGGCCGACAGCAAATGGAAGGTCGCCGGCGTATGCGGGCAATTGACCGAGATGATGTCCATGCGCGACAGCATCTGGTCGAGGCTTTCCCAATAGGTGGCCTCCAGCTCGGTCTCGGTCTCGGGCGCTACCCGATGCCGGTTGTGGTAGTGGATCGACAGGCCGAAGGCCCGGGCCCGAAGCGCCACGGCGGTGCCGATTCGGCCCATGCCGATAATGCCCAGTCGCTTGCCCCAGATCCGATGCCCCAACATCCAGGTCGGGCCCCAGCCCTTCCACTCGCCGGCGCGCAACACCCGCTCGCCCTCGGTCAGCCGCCGGGGCACGGCCAGCAACAGCGCCATGGTCATGTCGGCGGTGTCCTCGGTCAGCACGCCCGGCGTGTTGGTGACGACGATGCCGCGCTCGCGCGCCGCGTTGTGATCGATATGGTCCCAGCCGGTGCCGAACGAGGCGATCAGGCGCAACCGCGGCCCGGCGTGCGAGATGACCTCGTTGTCGATCCGGTCGGTCACCGTCGGCACCAGTACATCGGCGATCTTCACCGCTTCGATCAGATCCTGGTGGCTCATCGGATCGTCGGTCACGTTCAGCCGGGTATCGAACAACTCCATCATCCGTGTTTCGATCACGTCGGGCAGCTTCCGGGTGACGATGACCATTGGCTTGTTTTGTGACATGACCCATCTCCACGATGGCGCGACGGCGGGGCCGCGATCGGCGGTGCGCGCAGCCAGCATCAGCATAGGACGGTGGCTACTAGGCAGTCTCTACCAGACTGCGCCGACCACGACAATTGGCGGTTGCCGGCGCGCGGCGATACGGCGCCGCCGGGCTGGGCGCGCGGCCGCGGCGACAGCCCACTTGACCGGCCACGAGCGCCCTTGGCATAAGATTCCGGTGAATCGATTCCTTGCCCCTCTTCTCGTCCTGATGATCGCGGCGGCGCCGTCGGCGGCCGCCGATAGGGCTGTCAAATCACCGGGGGCGGGCGCCAGCGGCCTGCCCGTTCCGCGGTTCGTGTCGCTGTCGTCGGACAAGGTCAACATGCGGGCCGGACCGGGCGTCCGTTACCCCATCGCCTGGGTCTACCGGCGCAAGGGCACGCCGTTGATTGTCACCGCCGAATTCGAGTACTGGCGCAAGGTGCGCGACGCCTCGGGCACCGAGGGCTGGATGCACCGCAGCCTGTTGAGCGGCCGGCGCATGGCGGTGGTCCAGGGCAAGATCGCCGTCCTGCGTCGCGACGCCTCAACCAGCGCGACGCCGCTGTTGCGCGCCGAGCCGGGTGTGCTGGCCCGGCTGCAGGCCTGTCAGCGCGGCTGGTGCCGGCTGGCGTTCGGCGATCGGGAGGGCTGGCTGCGGCGCGACGACATCTTCGGCGCCCTGCCCAACGAGGATTTTCAATGATCCGCCCCTCGTTGCTGGCGGCCATCGTCGGCCTTTGCTGTCTGGCCGAGGCGGCGGCGGCGGAGGTTACCCGCTTTGTCCGGTTCGCTGACGGCGCCGGGGCGCACTACGGCGTGCTGGAGGATAATCGGGTGCATCAATTGTCGGGCACGCCGTTCGGCCCGCATGAACGCACCGGGCAAAGCCATGCCCTATCGGCGGTCCGCCTGTTGCCGCCGGTGGTGCCCGGCAAGGTCATCGCCGTTGGCCTGAACTATCGCAGCCACGCCGGCATGAGCGGCGGCGCCCGGCCAGAACTGTTCGCCAAATTGCCCAGTGCCGTGATCGGGCCCGGACAGGCCATCGTGATTCCGCCTGACGCGCGGAATGTCCACTACGAGGGCGAATTGGTGGCGATCATCGGTCGCCGTGCCCGCGATATCCAACCGGCCGACGCGGCGCGGTACATCTTGGGCGTCACCGCCGGCAACGATGTCAGCGAGCGGAGTTGGCAGGCGAGCGATTTGCAATGGCTGCGGGCCAAGGCGTCCGACACCTTCGCCCCGATGGGACCGGTGCTGGCCGTCGGCCTGGATTTCCGCGACCTGCAATTGATCACCCGGGTGAATGGCCAAGTGCGCCAGGACGAAAGCACGCGCAACCTGATCCACGGGGTCGCGGACATCGTCGCCTACATCAGCCGCTACATCACCTTGATGCCGGGGGACGCGATCTATACCGGCACGCCGGGCCGCACCCGGGCGCTCGCCCCCGGCGACGTGGTCGAGGTGGAAATCGAGGGCATCGGCATCCTGCGCAATCCGGTTCGCGCCGAATAGCCGGCGGCGGCGACCGGCCTCAGTCGAAGTCGTCCGCCAGGGCCGCCCGCACGGCCTCGGGCAGCACCGCCATGTGGGCGTATTCCGGATGCTCGATGGCGGCGACGATGCGCGCGCCGTCCTCGCGAAAGGCGGCGATCTGCGGCTCGGCGAAGGGGAAATGCAGGAAATGTATCGACGAGGTCTTGCCGTCCGGCTTGGTGCGTTCGACCCCGTCCTGTAGCTCCGCCACCGCCCGTACCGGCGCGCCGGCCACCTCCAGAGAGACCGCGTCCTCGACCCCGGCCAGGCGCCGCAACAAGGCATCCCGGCGTACCGGGTCGTCGATCTCGAACATCAGGGTGGCCACCAGTTCGCGGCCCCGGGGCACCAATGGGCCATAGGCCGCCAGTTCGTCGTCGATCTGCGCCTCGCCGCCGCCCTCGATCCACAGCATCTCGTGGATCTGGGCCAGCATGGTGGCGTGGTTTTCGAAATACAGGGCGGCGCTGGGACCGATTTCCAGCCGGCGATGGCGTTTCAGATCGATCACCGCGCGGCGATGTTCGGCCCGATGGGCGCCGTATTCCGCCATCGGCATGATGTCGCCACGATCTATCCGGTGTTTGGCCGTCATCTCCGCTCCTGGTTCTCCGGCAGCAGGCCATAGGCTTGGGCCAGCAGCAGGATCGGGTGGGCGACGGTACGCGGCGCCTCGCCTTCCCCCTCCAGGCGCTGCATGCCCTGGCGCAGATGGTCCGAGGCCAGCGGGCATTCGGAAACCACCCAGTCCCGGGCCGCCTTGCGCGCCTGCCGGGCCGCCGCCCGGCCGACTTTCAAGGCCACCTCGAAATTGTCGTCCATGATGCCCCAGGCGCCGCCATGACCGGAACAGCGCTCGATCACGTCGACCTCGGTATCGGGAATCAGGCGCAGCATCTCGGCCCCCTTGGCGCCCATGTTCTGGGCCCGCGCGTGGCAGGCCAGATGCAGGGTGACGCCACCGGCCAGGGGCCGCAGGCCGTCGACCAGGCCATCTTCGCCGGCAAGCCCCACCACATATTCGCAGATGTCGTAGGTGTTCTCCGACAGGCGCTTCACATCCTCGTTGTTCGGCAACAACAGCGGCCATTCGAACTTCAGCATCAGGCCGCAGGACGGCACCAAGGCGATGATGGCATGACCGTCATCGATCCAGGGCTGCATCTCGGCCGCGACTTTTTCCGCGTTCCGCGCCACTTGCCCAAGGTCCCCCTGCTCCCAATGCGGCATGCCGCAGCAGGAGGGATAGACCACCTGGGTGGCGACGCCGTTGCGGGCCAGCACCGCCCGCGCCGCCTCGCCCAGCGCCGGCTCGTTGTAGTTGGCGAAACAGCTGGCATAGATCGCCGCCTTGCGGCCGAAGGCCGGGGCAGCGGGATTGACGGGCGGCGATGACTGCTCGGCCCGCCCAACGAGCGTCCGCCGGTGATAGCGCGGCAAGGCCGCTTCCGGATGGATGCCGGCCAGGTCGCGCAGCATGTTGCGCATGCCGGTGTTGCCTTCCGCGCTGGCCCAGTTGGCCAATCCGGCAACAGCCCCCGCCAGGCGCCCGTTGCGATCGGTCTTGGCAAGTTGCCGGCGATTGAAGGATACCTTGCCCTGGGCTCGTTCCGCCGCCCGGTAGCGCAACATCAAATGCGGGAAGTCCAGATCGAATTCATGGGGCGGCACATACGGGCACTTGGTCATGAAGCACATGTCGCAAAACGTGCAATCCCCGACGATGGGCGGAAAATCGCCTGAGTCGACGGAATCCAGCTCGCCGGTCGGGCTTTCGTCGATCAGGTCGAACAGGCGGGGAAAGGAATTGCACAGATTGAAGCAGCGGCGGCAGCCGTGACAGATATCGAAAACCCGCCGCAGTTCGGCGTCGATCTTTTCGGCATCCAGGAAGTCCGGGTCGTGCCAAGGGATCGGATGGCGTACCGGCGCCTGCAGGCTACCCTCTTTCATTGGCGAGCCTTCTTTAGAATTATTCCAATAACTTCACGAGACCCAAGAGAAGGGGGACCGTCCCCAGTACCCCCTTCCCCGCGACTCGCCGGCGAAAACCGGCGAAACCGACTAGTCGTCCAAGGTGTCCAGCGCCTTTTGAAAACGCCCGGCATGGCTTTTCTCGGCCTTGGCCAGGGTTTCAAACCAGTCGGCGATTTCCTCGAACCCCTCATCGCGCGCGGCTCGCGCCATGCCCGGGTACATGTCGGTGTATTCGTGGGTTTCGCCCGCCACCGAGGCCTTCAGGTTCAGCGCGGTGCTGCCGATGGGCTCGCCCGTCGCCGGGTCACCGACTTCCTCGAGAAACTCCAGATGGCCGTGGGCATGGCCGGTCTCGCCCTCGGCGGTGGACCGGAAGACGGCCGCGACATCGTTGTAGCCCTCGACGTCGGCCTTCTGGGCGAAATACAGATAGCGGCGGTTGGCTTGGCTTTCGCCAGCAAAGGCGTCCTTCAGGTTTTGTTCGGTCTTACTGCCTTTTAGCGACATTTCGGTCCTCCTTGTCGACCCATGCACGGATGGTCGGATCGCTTTTTGCCGCGCCGTTGGTCGCGCCGGCTTTCAACCGGCTGGCGGCGGCATCGCGTCCGGTGCGATAACCAGTGGATGTAATATCCATATGGAAGTATCGCATTGCCCGTCAAGCAAATTTTTGAATTATTCTAAGAAAGGCAAAAAATCCTTGCCCAAAAAGACCTTACGTGTTGCGACGTAGGCGCACGACGATGTCGATGCGCGACATCTCCATTTCTTCGGGCACGTCGACCGGAATCGGCGCCCGGACGCCGTGCGCCGGGATATCCTCGATTTCGCCGGTATCCTCGAAGAAGAAGTGATGGTGATCGGCGGTATTGGTATCGAAGTAGCTGCGATTGGAATCAACCACCACCTGGCGCAGCAGGCCCGCCTGGGTGAATTGGTGCAAGGTATTGTAAATGGTGGCCAAGCTGACCTTCACCCCGGCCGCCTGGGCGTCCTCGTGCAGAAGTTCCGCGGTGACATGACGGTTGCCCTCGCCGAACAATATCTGCGCCAGCGCCTGCCGCTGCCGGGTCGGTCGCAAGCCAACCGCGCGCAGACGATGCTTGCTCACCGCATTGTCGTGGGTTGTCGCCATGATCCGGCCTTTGCCCATCGTCGTGGATAATACTTTTTCGGCTTTGATGTATTTATAGTGCGGAAAACAAAAAGGGCAAGTCTGGCCGGAAATGCAGCCATCGCGGCGGCCGCGAAGCGACGGTTCGGCCTTCTGCCCATGGCCGGAAATCGGTTTGTTACCGGGCTCGTTTCGTTATAATCTGCGCCGTCGCGGCAAGCCTTGGCGAACGCCCTGGATGGCGCCGATAAGACGACCCATTGGCCGCGGCAATACCGGTTTCAAAAGGCAACGGATGGCGATAGCAGGTGACGGAAACTCCCACATTCGAACAGAAATCGAGCTATGGTCTGGAGGACCTGCTGGAATGCGCCCATGGCCGGCTGTTCGGACCGGGGAACGCCCGGCTGCCGTTGCCGCCGATGCTGATGTTCGATCGAATCGTCTCGATTTCCAAGGACGGCGGCGCCCACGGCAAGGGTCAGGCGACGGCTGAATTGGATATCAAGCCCAATTTGTGGTTTTTCGACTGCCATTTCGAGAACGACCCGGTGATGCCGGGTTGCCTTGGCTTGGATGCGATGTGGCAATTGTTGGGATTTTTCCTGGGCTGGACGGGCCTGCCGGGCCGCGGCCGGGCGCTCAGTTGCGGCAAGATCAAGTTCTCCGATCAGGTTCTCCCCGATGTGTCGAAACTGACCTTCCAGATCGACGTGAAGCGCCTGATCAATCGCAAACTGGTGCTTGGCATCGCCGACGCGGTGGCCAAGGCCGACGGCGAGACCACATTCGAGGCCGAAGATCTTCGCGTGGCGCTGTTTACCTGAGGCTCCGCCGACAGCGTCCGGAACATCGCGTCCCGGGCGCGCGGGATTGCCGCCTCGTGGCGCCTATGTCATCGATAATGGGTACCAGCCCCATGCATAACGGATAGAGGTTGCCATGCGACGGGTCGTGATTACCGGGATGGGGATCGTCTCCTCGATCGGCAACAACAAGGAAGACGTCGGCCAGGCCTTGCGGGACGGCCGGTCCGGCATCGAATTCGCGCCGAAATACCAGGAATTGTCCTTCCGTTCGCAGGTCCAGGGATCGATCAAGCTGGACTTGGCGGAGCACATCGACCGCAAGGCGCTGCGCTTCATGGGGCCCGGCGCGGCCTACAACTACCTGGCCATGGAGCAGGCGATCGAGGATTCCGGACTGGGCGAGGACGAGGTTTCCGACGAACGTGCCGGCATCATCGTCGGCTCGGGCGGGCCGTCCACCTCCAACCAGGTCTGGGCCGCCGACACGGCGCGGGAAAAAGGCGCCAAACGGATCGGTCCGTACATGGTGACCCGTTGCATGTCGAGCACTAACTCGGCCGTGCTGGCGACCCTGTTCAAGATCAAGGGCGTCAACTATTCCATCGTCTCGGCCTGCGCGACCTCGGCCCACTGTATCGGCAACGCCGCGGAAATGATCCAATTCGGCAAGCAGGACGTGATGTTCGCCGGCGGCGGCGAGGAACTGGACTGGACCTTGTCGGTGTTGTTCGACGGCATGGGCGCGATGTCGTCCAAGTTCAACGACAGCCCCGAGCGCGCCTCGCGGCCCTACGACGTCGACCGCGACGGCTTCGTGATATCCGGCGGCGGCGGCATGCTGGTGTTGGAGGAGTTGGAGCATGCCAAGGCGCGCGGCGCCAGGATCTATGCCGAGCTCACCGGCTATGGCGCCACCTCGGACGGCCACGACATGGTGCAACCTTCGGGCGACGGCGCGGTACGATGCATGCGCCAGGCGCTGGGCACCGCCAACCGGCCGATCGGCTACGTCAACGCCCACGGCACCGGCACGCCGATTGGCGACCCGCCGGAGGTCCAGGCCCTGCGCGATGTCTTCGGCGCCGACCTGCCGCCGATCGCGTCGACCAAGTCGCTGACCGGCCATGCCCTGGGCGCCGCCGGCGTCAACGAGGCGATCTATTCGTTGATCATGATGGAAGGTGATTTCATCGCCGCCTCGGCCAACGTCGAGAACCTCGACCCGGAGTTCGAGGGCGTGCCCATCGTTCGCGAGCGGATCGACGACGCCGGCCTGACCTCGGTGATGTCCAACAGCTTCGGATTCGGCGGCACCAACGCGACCTTGATATTCGACCGCTACGACGCCTGATCCGCCGTCCGCCGCTACGACGGGCAGGAAACGAAAAAGAAAACGATCGACAGGGAGGTCCATGACCGAAGCCGCCAACAGTCAGCTCATGGCCGGGAAGCGCGGTTTGGTCCTCGGTGTCGCCAACGATCACTCGATCGCCTGGGGCATCGCCCGGGCCCTGCATGGCGCCGGGGCCGAACTGGCCCTGACCTATCAGGACGAGGCCTTCCGCAAGCGGGTGGAGCCGCTGGCGCAATCCCTGGACGCCCCGATTATCCTGCCCTGCGACGTCGAGCAGCCGGAGACCCTCGATGCCCTGTTCACGGCGATGGCCGATCACTGGGGCGGGATCGAATTCCTGGTTCACGCCGTCGCCTTTTCCGACCGCACCGAGTTGCGCGGCCGCTATGTCGATACCAGCCGGGAGAATTTCCTTCGCACCCTGAGCATCTCGTGCTTTTCCTTCACCGATTTGGCGCGCCGCGCCGCGCCGTTGATGGGGGAAGGCGGCAGCATGGTGACCCTGAGTTTTCTGGGCGCCCATCGGGTGATGCCGTCATATAACGTGATGGGCGTGGCCAAGGCGGCGCTGGAAGCCAGCGTGCGCTACCTGGCCGAGGACTTGGGCAAGGATGGCGTTCGGGTCAACGCCATTTCGGCCGGACCGATGCGTACCCTGGCCGGCGCCGCGGTGGGCGATGCCCGCTACGTCCACCGCTACAGCCGCGACCATGCGCCGTTGAACCGCAATGTCCGCTTGGACGAAGTCGGCAACAGCGGCCTGTACCTGCTGTCAGATCTGTCCAGCGGCGTCACCGGCGAAGTGCTTTACGTGGATTCGGGCTTCAATCTGGTGGGTATCCCGCGACCGGACGATGGCGGTGAACGGGAATAGCAATACCGGCACCAACGGTGCCGGCGACGGCGGCTGGCGGGAAAGCGATTCCGACACCTTCGTGGATTGGGGCGGCTATTTCGTGCCCCATCGCGACAGCCAGATCCGCATCATCTGCGATCTGGTGGCGCCCGCCGGTAATGGCGACGGCTACGTCGAATTGTGCTGTGGCGCCGGCCACCTGGGCGAGGCGCTGCTGCGGGCCCATCCGCGGGCGCGGCTGCTGGCTTTGGACGGATCAGCGACCATGCGCCGGGTCAGCCGTCAACGCCTCGAGCAATTCGGCGATCGGGCCGAGGTCGCCGCCTTCGACCTGGCCGATGGCGGCTGGCGGCGGTTGCCCTGGGCGCCGCTGGCGGTGGTCTCCTCGCTGGCCATCCACCACCTCGATGGCGATCAAAAGCGGCGGCTCTTCGCCGATATGTACGGTGCCCTGAAACCCGGCGGCAGCCTGATCATCGCCGATCTGGTCGAGCCGACGACACGCCCCTCACGGGCCGTCGCGGCCTGGACCTGGGACGCCGCCGTGCGGCAGCAGGCGATGGCCCACGACGGCGCCGGCGACCCCTATCGCCGATTCGTCGAACTGGACTGGAACCTGTACGCCAGCGGCGAGCCGGATCCGGCCGACCAGCCCTCGCCCCTGCTGGATCAACTGAACTGGCTGACCGAGGCCAACTTCGTCGACGTCGACGTGCATTGGATGCTTGGCGGCCACGCCGTGTTCAGCGGCCGCAAGGCGGCTTGATGGGACGCCTCGGCGGAGGCGCATGGTCCCTGGCGTTGGCGCTGTGCCTGGCCGCCGTCGCCGCCCCCGTCGGCGCCCAGCAGAACGCCATCCTGTCGCCCAAGGAGCGCCACCATCCGGTGTTCGCCGCCAACGGCATGGTGGCCAGTCAGGAGGCGACGGCCAGCCGTATCGGCGTCGACATCCTGCGGCGGGGCGGCAATGCCGTCGATGCCGCCGTCGCCGTCGGCTTCGCCCTGGCGGTGACGCTGCCCCGGGCCGGCAATCTGGGTGGTGGCGGTTTCATGCTGATCCACCAAGCCGCCAGCGGCGAGACCATGGCGCTGGACTATCGCGAGATGGCCCCGAAGGCGGCGAAAAGCGATATGTACCTGGACGCCGACGGCAAGGTGGACAGGAAAAGGGCCCGCTTTTCGTACGCCTCGGCCGGCGTGCCGGGCAGCGTGGCCGGCCTGGCGGCGGCGCTGAAGCGATACGGCACATTGCCGCTGGCGACGGTGATCGAACCGGCGTTGCGCCTGGCGGAACGGGGCTTCACGGTCGGCCATGGCCTGGCCCGGGCACTGGCGAAGCGCCGCCAACGATTGGGCCGTTGGCCCAGTACCGCGGCGATCTTCTATCGGCCGGACGGCAGCGCCTACCAGGCCGGCGATACCCTGGTGCAGGGCGATCTGGCCTGGAGTTTGCGGCAAATCGCCGAGCGGGGCGCGAAGTCGTTCTATCAGGGCAAGATCGCCCGCCGCATCGCCGCCGACATGGCCGCCAACGGCGGCTTGATCAGCCTGGCCGACCTGGCCGCCTATCGGGTGGTCTGGCGACAGCCGGTGCGCGGGCGCTACCGCGGCTATCAAGTAGCGTCGATGCCGCCGCCGTCCTCCGGCGGGGTGCATTTGATCCAGCTTCTCAACATCCTCGAAGGCCACGATCTGAGTGCCCTTGGCCACAACGGCGCCGATGGCATACACCTACTGGCCGAGGCGATGAAACTGGCCTACGCGGATCGCGCCCGGCACCTGGGCGACCCCGATTTCTGGCCGGTGCCGGTCAGGGGCCTGACCAGCAAGGCCTATGCCCGGGGCCTCGCGGCCGGCATCGATCCGGCCCGCGCCCGCCCATCCTCGGCCATCAGCCATGGCGACCCGGCGCCGCACGAAAGCCACGAGACCACGCATTTCTCGATCATGGACAAGGCCGGCAACGTGGTCAGCAACACCTATACCATCAACTTCAGCTTCGGCTCTGGCATCGTCGCGGCCGGCACCGGCATCCTGTTGAACAACGAGATGGACGATTTTTCCGCCAAGCCCGGCACCGCCAACGCCTATGGCCTGATCGGCGGCGAGGCCAACGCCATCGCGCCCGGCAAGCGGCCGCTCAGTTCGATGACGCCGACGATAGTGTTCAAGGCTGGCCGGCCCGTCCTGGCCACCGGCAGCCCCGGCGGCTCGCGCATCATCACCATGGTCCTGCAGATCATCCTCAACCTGGTGGATCACGGCCTGAACATCGCCGAGGCGACGGCGGCGGCGCGCATTCATCATCAATGGCTGCCCGACAAGTTGTTCGTCGAACGCGGCCTGGGCCCCGATACCCTGGCCCTGTTGCGCCAACGCGGCCATATGGTGGTCGAAAGCCGCGCCGCCGGCAGCGTCCAGTCGGTAATGCGGACGGCCGATGGCGGCTTCCTGGGCGCTTCCGATCCGCGCAGCATTGGCGCCCTGACCATCGGCTACTAGGGCATTTTCCCCAGGCTTGCCGCGGGGTGACCCGGCATGGCGATGGCTCTATGGTGGCGTCGGCAGCAGCGGACCATACGGGAAACAACGGATGCGACTTCAGGACAAGGCGGCGATCGTCACCGGCGCCGCATCGGGTATCGGCCGGGCCTCGGCGGAGCTTTTCGCGGCCGAGGGCGCCCGGGTATTGGCGGTCGACCTGCCGGATCATGACCTGGCGGCGGCCCATGAGGGAACCGACGGCATTGCCGTGCTGGAACAGGACGTGGCCGGCGACGGCGCGGCGGGGCGCATCGTCGAGGCCGCGA
>JASLMH010000138.1 GCA_030746635.1 Alphaproteobacteria bacterium
AGGACGGAGATGCTGACCTGGATGGATTGGTCATCGCCGCGGCCGGCCGCCAATTGCCGTAAGGATTGTAAAATAGCCTGAGTATTTTCGTTAATAGAGTTTTTCTCGGTGTGGTAGACCTCGGCCACCCGGCGCAGGATGTCGGGAAAACCGGGCCGGCCGAAGCGCGGCTCGGGCGGGAAATAGGTGCCGCCCCAGAACGGCTCGCCGGCACCGTTGAGGAAGATGGTCAGGGGCCAGCCGCCCTGCTGGCCCATCAGCGCCAGGGCGGCCTGGTAGATGGCGTCGACGTCGGGCTGTTCCTCGCGGTCGACCTTGATGTTGACGAACAGCTCGTTCATCAGGTTGGCGATGGCCGGGTCCTCGAAACACTCGTGGGCCATGACGTGGCACCAATGACAGGCGGCATAGCCCACCGACAGCAGGATCGGCTTGCCCTCGGCCTCGGCCTGGGCCAGTGCGGCCTCGCCCCAGGGCTGCCAATGCACCGGGTTGTCCTTGTGTTGCAACAGATAGGGCGAGGTCTGCGAGCCGAGTTGGTTTTGCACGAATGAAGTCCCCAGGGCCGATGGGCCGGCACTATAGCAAAGGCCCTTGATATCGTCCTAATTCGCCGCGATGCTGCCGATGGGCGGCGGCAAGGCCGGGCATCGCCGCCCGACTTGATATATCCTGGCCCGGCAATGCGGCAAGGCAAGGGGTGAGGCGACATGAAAATCACGATCGACATCGACTGCACGCCGCAGGAAGCCCGCGCCTTCCTGGGTCTGCCGGATCTGGAACCGATGCAGGCGGCGTTCATGGACGGGCTGCAGGGGCGCATGGAACAGGCCCTGGCGGGGGCCGACCTGGAAACCTTGATGAAGACCTGGATGCCAGGCGGCATGCCCGGTCTGGATGCCATGCAAAAGGCATTCTGGAATGCCGCCACCGGCAAACGGGACGATTCGTCCTAGCCGGCGGTCGGGCCTGGGATTTATTGAGGAAGGGGATCAGCGGAATGGAGGCAATGGAGTGCCTGTTGGGGCGGCAATCCACGCCGGCGGGGTCGTTGGTGGAACCGGTGCCGGACGACGACGAAATCCTGAACATCCTGGAGTCGGCGATGCGGGCGCCGGACCACGGCGCCCTGCGGCCGTGGCGGTTCCTGCTGATCCGAGGCGCGGCGCGGCGGCGTTTGGGGGATCTGTTCGCCGATTCCCTGCGCCGACGGGAGCCGGCGGCCGAGGCGGCCGAGATCGAAAAAGCCCGCGGTAAGCCCCTGCGCGCGCCCCTGGTCATGGCGATCTGGGCCGAGATCACCGAAGGCATCGCCAAGGTACCGCCGGTGGAACAGCTGGTGGCGACGGCGGCGGCGACGCAGAATATGCTGAACGCCCTGCATGCCAAGGGCTACGGCGCCATCCTGGTGACCGGCGCGCCGTGCTACGACGAGGCCGTCAAGGCAGCCTTGGGCCTGGCCGCCAAGGACCATTTGTTGGGTTTCGTGCATATCGGCACCCCGAATGGGACGGCGGCCGGCAAACAGCGGCCGGCGCCGGCCGAGTTCCTGCGGGAATGGCACGGGCCGGCCGAGTTGGCGGCGGAGTAACCAGCGGCGGCGGCGCATGGGGCAGGGAGACACCATCGCCGCCCAGGCAACCGCGCCCGGCCGCGCCGGCATCGCCGTAATACGGATTTCCGGCCCCCAGGCCGGCTCGATCCTGGATGCCCTGAGCGGCGGTCCACGACCCAGCCCGCGGCAGGCGACCCTGACCGCGTTCAAACGGCCCGGCGACCGCGAACTGCTGGATCGCGGCCTGGCGCTTTGGTTTCCGGCGCCACACAGCTTCACCGGCGAGGACGTGGCGGAGTTGCACGGGCATGGCGGTCTCGCCGTGGTCGCGGCGCTGTTGGCGGAAATCACCCACTTTCCCGGCTGTCGGCTGGCCGAGCCCGGCGAATTTACCCGGCGGGCGTTTGATAACGGCAAGCTGGACCTGACCCAGGTGGAGGGCTTGGCGGATCTGGTCAATGCCGAGGCCGAGGCACAGCGAAAACAGGCCATGCGGCAGTTGGATGGTGCGTTGGGCCTGCTTTACGAGGGCTGGCGGGCGGAATTGATCGGCGCCATGGCCCGCATCGAGGCGGGCATCGATTTCCCCGACGAGGATTTGCCCGACGACCTGCTGGGCCGGCAGCGGTCGGCCCTGGCGGCGCTTGTGGATGAAATCGCCCGGCATCTGGCGGACGATCACCGTGGCGAGCGACTGCGCGACGGCTTCCACATCGTCATTCTCGGCGCCCCCAATGTCGGCAAATCGAGCCTGCTGAATGCCCTGGCCCGGCGCGAGGCGGCGATCGTTTCCGAGCGGGCCGGCACCACCCGCGATGTCGTCGAGGTACATTTGGACCTGGGCGGCTATCCGGTGATCCTGGCCGATACCGCTGGTCTGCGGCATAGCGGCGACAGCATCGAGAGTGAAGGCATGCGGCGGGCGTTGCAACGGGCCGAGCAAGCGGATCTGCGGCTGTTGGTATACGACGCGGCGATCTGGAGCAGCCGCGATCAGGCTGTGGATAAACTGGTGGATGAGGGGGCCTTTCCGGTCGCCAACAAATGCGACCTGGTGGACCGGGTGGCCGGTCCCGGCCTGGCCATCTCGGCCCTGACGGGGGCCGGCATCGGTGAATTGTTGCGGCGCTTGCAGGCGGAGGTGGCGCGGCGCCTGCCCATGGCATCGGCGCCTGCGCCGACCCGCCTGCGCCATCGCCGGGCCCTGGAGGACTGCGGGGCGGCCCTGGAACGAGCCCTGGCCGGGGCGGCCGAAGAGCTGGTGGCGGAGGATCTGCGTTTGGCGGCGCGGGCCCTGGGCCGGATCACCGGCCGGGTCGATGTGGAAGACATCCTAGATGTGGTGTTCGCGGAGTTTTGCCTAGGTAAATGAGCTAATTTTCTGCTGTCACCGCGATGTTTCACGTGAAACATCGCCAGACCTTTGACTCCCGGACCGGCGCTTCCTACATTGCCAGCCATGTCGGGTTACGATGTCATAGTGGTGGGCGGCGGCCATGCTGGCTGCGAGGCGGCCGCGGCGGCGGCGCGTCTGGGCGCCCACACGCTGTTGCTGACCCACCGCCTGGACACCATCGGCGAGATGTCCTGCAACCCGGCCATCGGCGGCCTGGGCAAGGGCCATCTGGTGCGCGAGATCGACGCCCTGGATGGGGTGATGGGACGCGTCGCGGACGCCGCCGGCATCCAGTTCCGCATGTTGAACCGGCGCAAGGGTCCGGCGGTGCAGGGGCCCCGGGCCCAGGCCGATCGGTCGCTCTATCGCCAGGCCATGCAGGCGGAATTGCGGCAAACCGAAAACCTGACGCTGCGAGCGGCGGCGGTGGACGACCTGGTGCTGCGGGATGGCCGGGCCGTCGGTGTCCGCATTGCCGGCGGCGAGGAACTCGGCGCCGGCCGCGTGGTGCTGACCACCGGTACCTTTCTGAACGGCTGTATTCATGTCGGCGAGAAGACCTGGCCGGCGGGCCGCATGGGTGAGGCGCCGGCGACGGCCCTGGGCGACCGTTTGTACGGCCTGGATCAGGCCATGGGTCGGCTGAAGACCGGCACGCCACCGCGCCTGGACGGCCGCACCATCGCCTGGGAGGGGCTGCAACGTCAGGCCGGGGACGAACCGCCGATACCGTTCTCTTATCTCACCGAACGGATCGACAATCGGCAGATCGATTGCCACATCACCTGGACCACCGCGCCCGGGCACGATCTGATTCGTCGCAATCTGCACCGGGCGCCGATCTATTCCGGACAGATCGAAGGCACCGGACCCCGCTATTGCCCCTCCATCGAGGACAAGGTGGTTCGCTTCGCCGATCGCTCTCGACATCAGATCTTCCTGGAACCGGAAGGACTGGACGACCACACGGTCTATCCCAACGGCATCTCCACCTCGTTGCCGGAGGAGGTGCAGCGGGAGTTGCTGCGGGGCATTCCGGGATTGGAGAAGGCGCGGATGATCCGGCCCGGCTATGCCATCGAATATGATTATGTGGATCCCCGTGAGCTCCGGCCCAGCCTGGAGACCCGGCGGGTCGGCGGTTTGTTCCTGGCCGGGCAGATCAACGGCACCACCGGCTACGAGGAGGCGGCGGCCCAGGGCCTGCTGGCCGGCGTCAACGCCGCCCTGGCGGCCGGTGGCGGCGAACCGATGGCCCTTGACCGTGCCGACGGCTATATCGGCGTGATGATCGACGATCTGGTCAGCCGCGGCACCCGGGAACCCTATCGCATGTTCACCAGCCGGGCGGAGTATCGCCTGTTGCTGCGGGCCGACAACGCCGATCAGCGGTTGACGCCCTTGGGCTTGGCCGTTGGGTGCATCGGCCCGGATAGGCGCCGCAGCTTTGCCGCCAAGCGCCAGGCCCTGGCGGCGGCGCGGCAGCGGTTGGCGGACCTCTCACTGACCCCGCATGAAGCCGGCCGGCACGGCATTGCGGTGAAATCCGACGGCCGCCGGCGGAACGCCATGGAGCTGCTGGCCTACCGTGAAGTCAGCCTGACGCGGCTGGCGGCGATCTGGGGCGAATTGTCGGCACTGGCGCCGGAGGTGGCCCGGCAGCTGGAGATCGATGCCCATTATGCCGGCTATCTGCAACGGCAGACCGCCGACATCGATGCCTTTCGGCGGGACGAGGCACTCTCCATCCCGGCCGACCTCGACTATGACGGCCTGAGCGGCCTGTCCAACGAGGTGCGAGAGAAGCTGAAGGCCCACGGCCCGGTGACCTTGGGGGCGGCGGCCCGGATACCGGGGGTGACGCCGGCCGCCCTGACGGCGTTGCTGGCCCATGTCAGGCGCGCCGACCGGCGCGATGTCGCCTAGGTCAGACGATTCGGCCGACCCGCGGCCGGCGGCGCCGCTTTCGGCGGCGGAATTCCGGCGCCAGGCGGATGTTTCACGTGAAACAATGGAGCGGCTGCGCCAGTACCAGGCGCTGCTGGCGAAATGGAACCGACGCATCAATCTGGTCGGCCGCCGCAGCCTGGACGACGTCTGGCGCCGGCATTTCCTCGATTCCCTGCAACTTCTGCCCCACGGTCCGGACCGGGGTCCCTGGCTGGACTTGGGCAGCGGCGCCGGCTTCCCCGGCCTGGTACTGGCCATCGCCGGCGCGCCGGAGGTGCATTTGGTGGAGAGCGACGGCCGAAAATGCGCCTTCCTGCGGGAGGCGGCGCGAATCACCGGCAGCGATGTCACCATCCACCAGAGCCGCATCGAGGATTTGCCGGCGCTGAAGCCGATGGCGGTGACGGCGCGGGCCCTGGCGCCATTGCCTCGACTGTTGTCTTTGGCTTGGCCGCAGCTCTCGGCCGACACGCTGATGCTGTTGCCAAAGGGACAAGATGTTGATGTTGAATTGACCGAAGCCGCTAAATGTTGGAAAATGCGGGTCGACAAAGTCCCCAGCGTGACGGCGTCCGCTGGCTGCATTCTGCTGCTGAGGGAGATCACCCGTGTTCGAAGCCACCCATCCGACGGACCGGCAACCTGACGGCAACACCCAGGCACCCCCCCGCATCATCGCCATCGCCAACCAAAAGGGCGGCGTCGGCAAGACCACCACGGCGATCAACCTGGGCACCGGCCTGGCGGCGGTCGGCCGCCGGGTGCTGGTGATCGATCTCGACCCCCAGGGCAATGCCAGCACCGGCCTGGGCGTCGATCGCGGCAATCGCAAGGTCAGTTCCTATGACATCCTGATGGGCCAGGCGACGGTGGCCGAGGCCCAGGTCGCCACCGCCATTCCCGGTCTCTCGGTGGTGCCTTCGACGGTCGACCTGACCGGCGCCGAACTGGAACTGATCGATGTGCCCCGCCGCGCCTACCGGCTGCGGGATGCCCTGGCCGACGAGGCCCTGGCCTTCGACTTCGTGCTGATCGACAGCCCGCCGTCGCTGAACCTATTGACCGTCAACGCCCTGGTCGCCGCCCGTTCGGTCGTGGTACCGTTGCAATGCGAGTTCTTCGCCCTCGAGGGTTTGAGCCTGCTGTTTAAGACCGTCGAGCGGATCCGGCGCAGCTTCAACCCCGAATTGGAGATCCAAGGCGTGGTTCTGACCATGTTCGACCGGCGCAACAACCTCTCGGACCAAGTGGCCCAGGACGTGCGCGGCTATTTGGGCGACAAGGTGTACGAAACCATCATTCCGCGCAACGTGCGGGTGTCCGAAGCACCGTCCCATGGCAAGCCGGCGCTGCTGTACGATCACAAATGCGCCGGCAGCCTGGCCTACATGCGCCTGGCCAGTGAAATGCTGCGGCGGGAGCGGCTGCCGCGGGCGGCATGAGCGACGATCCGACACGCAAGGGCCTGGGCCGCGGCCTGTCGGCGCTGCTTGAGGAGAGCCCCGACGACCAGGCCGCGTTGGATCGGCTGCGCGGCTCCCGCTCGGTGCCGATCGAGAACCTGGTGCCCAACCGCTACCAGCCGCGGACCGTGTTCGATACCGAGGAGTTGCAGGCCCTGGCGGCCTCGATCCGCGAAAACGGCATCCTGGTGCCGATCCTGGTGCGGCGTCTGGCGGACGAACCCGAGCGCTACGAGATCGTCGCCGGCGAGCGGCGCTGGCGGGCGGCGCAGACGGCGCAACAGCACGACGTGCCGGTGGTCATCAAGGAGCTGAGCGACGGCGAGGCCCTGGAAGTGGCCCTGGTGGAGAACATCCAGCGCCAGGACCTGACCGCGATCGAGGAGGCCGAGGGCTACCAGCGCCTGATGGACGAATTCCGCCACACCCAGGAGGATCTGGCCCGGGTGGTCGGCAAGAGCCGCAGCCACGTCGCCAACACCCTGCGTCTGCTGGGCCTGCCCGAGGCGGTCAAGGGCATGGTGCAACAAGGGCAATTGACCGCCGGCCATGCCCGCGCCCTGCTGACCATGGCAATGCCGGAGGAACTGGCGGCAAAGGTGGTGCGCCAGGGCCTGAACGTGCGGCAGACCGAGCGGCTGGCGAAAAAGCCGGCCGGGGAGGCGGGCAAGACGCCGCCGGTCAAGGACGCCGACACCCGGGCGATCGAAAAACAACTCTCGGAACGCCTGGGCCTGAAGGTGACCATCAATCACCGGGGCGAAAAGGGCGAAGTCCGTATCGGCTTCAGCACTTTGGAGCAGTTCGACGATATCCTGCGCCGCCTGCGGCAGACCCCGCATCCCGATTAGGCACCTGACTCCCGGCTCGCACAGCCTACGAAGAAGCCGCTGGCCGGCTTGCTCAGGGCCATGAGAAATGCCCCGGAGATTTTTTTCTTCGGGCGCATCCATAACGCGCCGAGCGGCATCTCTTTGAGTAACAGCCTGTCAGATCGGAGGATGGCGACATGCAAGGAATGGAAATTGGTGCCGGCTTGGCCGCCTTGGCGTTCTGGGGCTTCATTGCCGCCGTCGTGGTGGCCTATTACTGGGACAATATCCGCAAGCGGGAAGCGCAGCACGAGACCCTGCGCCGCATGCTGGAAAGCGGCCAGGCCCTCGATCGGGAGCTGATGGACAAGTTGCTGGCGTCGACCGACGGCGGCAGCAAGAACCTCGGCCGCGATCTGAAGGTGGCCGGGCTGATCACCCTATTCGTGGCGCCGGGCATCGCCTTGCTGGGCTGGTTCATCGGCCAGGTCTCCGCTACGGTGCTGCCGATCTTGTTGGGCGTCGCCGGGCTCGTGGCCTTCATCAGCATCGGTCTTTTGGTGACGGCGGTGGTCATTGAGCGCCTCTACCGGGAGGGATAGGCTGCGGCGGCCAGTCAGCCAGAGGCGCGCATTCCTTGCCTTCCACCAGGGACAGCTATGCCGGCGCTCTGGAAACGCTGCTCGTCGGCTTGGCCCGTACGGGCGACCGCGATGCGTTCGCGGAGCTGGTGCGCCGCCGCCAGTCCTGGATACGCAACCTGATGCGGCGCTGTTGCGGCGACGCCACCCTGGCGGATGATCTGGCCCAGCAGGTGTTTCTGCAGGCCTGGCGGAAAATCCATCACCTGCGCGAGGCCAATCGCTTCGGCGCCTGGCTGAAGCGCCTGGCGATCACCGTTTGGCTGCAGCACATGCGCGCCAAGGATGCCCTGAAGGATGCCGACGAGTACGACGAAACGATCCCGGCGCCGCCGGCGGCGCCCGGTCTGGCCATGGATCTGGACCGCGCCCTGGCGAGCCTGTCGGAGCCGGTGCGGATCTGCATCGTGCTGGCCTATCACGAGGGCATGAGCCACGAGGAAATAGCGGAAATCACCGACCTACCGCTGGGCACGGTGAAATCCCATATCCGTCGCGGCGCCCAGCGCCTGCGGGAGATCCTGTCCGATTATCGAACCTCACCCGAATCGGAGATGGCACCATGACAGACGATCGCGATCCCGCCCTGCAAGCCTTGTTCGCCGAGGTCCAACAGGATTTGCCGGCCGATGCCTTCACCGCTCAGGTGATGTCGCGCATCGACAGGCTGAACCGCCGGCGGGCGATTGCCTGGATCTGCGCCGGCCTGGTGCTGGCCCCAGGCGTCTGGTGGATCACCGGGCCGCTACAGGATGCAGTGCTGCTGCTGGCGCAGGGCCTCGCCGTGCCGTTGATCGACCTGGAGAACCGGTTGCTGGCCGACGTCGTCGCGCCGCTGAACAATGTCGCCAGCGTCTTCGCCTTGGCGCTGCTCGGCCTGCGCGCCGCCTATCGAAGGGTCTCTTCATAGGCCATGGAAAGACTTCCGAATATCGTTAATTCCGTATACGGAATGATTTTTCCGGCACTTACCGTGCCCGCGTGCCGAGGCGGGCGGCGTTGGCGATGCGGATCAGGGCGCGGCCGCAGACCGCCTCGTCCGGCAGGCCGGTGGTCTTGCAGTCCAGTTCCGCCTCCAGCAGGATCGCCAGGGCCTGACCCAGGCGTTTCGGCGGCCATTGCTGCACCTGGCCGCGGACGATGGCGCGGTGTTTGAAAAAGATTGGTGGACGAGCATTCTCTACTATTTGTTGAATGTTACCACCATTTGACGCTTTTTCCGACATCAAATGCAGCCGTTGCAAGTGCCGACCGACCGAGCGCAGGATGGCGATGGACGATTCCCCCGCCGCGCGGCATTTCACCAGGGCCCGCTCCAAAGCGGCCTGGTCGCCGCTGGCCACCGCCTGGGCGACGTCGTCGCGGGCCAATGGCGCGCCATCGCCGATACAGGCCTCGGCCTCTTCCAGGGTGACGTCGCTCTTGTTCCGGCCCTTGAACAGCGCCAGTTTTTCCAGCTCCGAGCGGGTGATCTGCCGGTCCGCGCCCAGATTGGCCATCAGGTAGGCCAGGGCCGAGGGCTCGATGCCCAGGCCCCGCGCCGCCAGGCTGTCGCAGATCAGGGTTTCGAGCGTCTGGCCCTCGTCGGCGTAACAGGGCACGGCCGCCGCCCGGGCGTGGCTTTCGAACAGCTTGCGCAGACTGTCGCGCGGGCTCAATTCGCCGCCCTCGACCAGCAACAGGGTATCGCTCGAGGCTTCGCCAGGATCGTCCAGCACCGCCTGGATGGCCGCCGACTGGGCGTTGCCGGTCTGGCGCAGGCGCACCAGCCGGCGGCCGCCGGTCAGCGACAGGGCCGCCATCTCGTCGGCCAGGCGGCTCGGCTCATCCTTCAGGCTGGCCGGCGTCAGCTCGCTGAAACGAAACGGATCGCCCGGATCGTCCAGCACCACGCCGATCAGCCGCTGGACCCGTTCCCGCAACAGCCCGCCATCGGCGCCATACAGCAGGATCGCGCGAACTTCGGCCGCCGGTTGGCGCAGGAACTGCTCGATCTGCCGTGGCGGCACTTTCATGTTCGGTCTTCCAGCACGGCCCGACCGGGGCACATGGGCGAATCACGCCGCCATGATAGGGCAATAGCGCCGGCTTGGCGAAGTCGGCGGATGGCTCGAAAGCGAGCGTTTCCGGATCGCCGCAAAATCAACTACAACCGCCCCAGCCTGCGAGGTGCCATGCGACTGTATCTTCTGCTGGGCGGCATCGCCGCCGTCATTCTGGGCTGGACCGCCTATTGGTTCTACATCGCCGGCGAAGCCCGCGATGCCGTCGAAGCCTGGGTGGCGGAGAACCAAAAGGCCGGCGTGACGGCGGGCTACGACGCTATCGAGGTGGGCGGCTTTCCCTACCGCATCCGCATCGACCTGACGGCACCGCGCCTGGCCCTGCCCAAGCATCGGCAACGGCCGGGCTGGCGGGCCGAACGGCTGGCCGTGATCGGCCATCCCTGGAACCTGCGACATTTGCTGTTCGATCTCACCGGCGTGCACACCTTCAGCGGCCTGCGGCCGGACGGCGAGGCGGAATTGAGCCTGCGCAACGGCAGCGGCCGGGCCAGCCTGCAAATGGATCCAGACGGTGGGCTGCAATTGCTGTCACTCCACCTGGAGGACCTGCGGGCCGAAACGGCCGGGCAGGTGGTGCTCGACGGCCAGGAGGCACAATTGCATCTGCGCCCCAGCCCCGAGGGAAACACCCACCACGATCTGGCTCTGCGGGGCCGGAGCCTGGAATGGCCCGGCGCGCCCGAGGGCTGGCCGCGCCGGCTGCAGGACCTGGAGCTGCAGGCCAGGATCAACGACCCCGCCTTGGCCGCGGCGGCGCCGGCCGCCCTGGCCGCCTGGCGCGACGGCGGCGGTACCGTCGATCTGCAAAAACTGCTGCTGGTTTGGGGCCAGACCCGGATCGAGGCGCGCGGCACCCTGGCCCTGGATGACGCCATGCGGCCGATCGGAGCCCTGACGGCGCGCATTACCGGCCATGGCCAGATCATCGATGCCGCCGTCGCCGCCGGCCAGATGAGCGAGACCGCCGCCATCGCCGCCCGCACCGTGCTGGGCCTGCTGGCCAGCGCCGCCGGCGGCACCCTGTCGGTGCCGGTGCGGCTACAGGACGGCCAATTGTTCCTCGGCCCGGTGGCGATCGCCCGGCTGGCGCCGCTGTCGCGGCAACCATAGACGGCGGCCGACAACCGCCCTAATCGTCGTCGTGGCTGGGGCGGCGGCCGAAATCGGCGGCGTCGGTTTCCTGGCCGGCGTCGATGATGCGCTGGCGGATGTCCCGGGTGTGCTTGAACAGGTTCAACAGCGAATCGCCCTGGCCCCAGCGGATCGCCCGCTGCAGGGCGATCAGGTCCTCGGTGAAGCGGCCCAGGGTTTCCAGCACCGCCTCGCGATTGTTGAGGAAGACGTCGCGCCAGAATTCCGGATCGGACGCGGCGATGCGGGTGAAGTCGCGGAAGCCGCCGGCGGAATACTTGATCACCTCGCCCTGGGTGACGGTTTCCAGATCGTCGGCGGTACCGACGATGTTGTAGGCGATCAGATGCGGCAGGTGCGAGGTAATGGCCAGCACCAGGTCGTGACGCCGGGACTCCATGAGCTCGACGCGGCTGCCCAGGCCCTCGACGAAGCCGGTCAGCCGCGCCAGCGCCCCGGCATCCGCGTCCGTGCCCGGCGTCAGGATCCACCAGCGGTTGTCGAACAACTCGGCGAAGCCGGCATCCGGTCCGGATTTTTCGGTACCCGAGACCGGATGCCCCGGGATCAGGTGCACACCCGCCGGCATGTGCGGCCCGAGGTCACGGAACACGCAATCCTTGACCGAGCCGACGTCGGAAACGATGACGCCGGGACGGAGGGCCGGCGCAATGGCGCCGCCGATGGCGCCGTAACTGCCCAGATGGGTGCAGACGATCACCAGATCGGCGCCGGCGGCGGCCTCGGCCGGGTCCTCGTGCATGGCATCGACGATGCCCAGTTCCATGGCCCTATCGCGGGTCGCCTGGCTGCGGGCGCAGCCGACGATTTCTCGTGCCAGGCCGCCGCGCCGCGCCGCCCGGGCGATCGACGAGCCGATCAGCCCGACGCCGATCAGCGCCAGGCGTTGAAATGGTTCCGCTTCAGCCGCCATCCCGCGTGCCCAGGAATTCCGCCACCGCCGCCACCGCGGCGCGGTTCTCTTCCTCCAGGCCGACGGTGAAACGCAAATGATCGGCCAGGCCGTACGGCGCGATGCCGCGCGGCAGGATGCCCTTGCCGTTCAGGAAGGCCAGGGCCTTGTCGGCCGAGCCGGGTCCGTCGGGGTCGAACCGCACGGTGACGAAATTGGCCACGCTGGGGATCACCGGCAGGCCCAGCTTGCCGAATTCCTCGCTCAGCCAGGGCAACCAGCGATCGTTATGGGCCCGCGCCCGATCGGTGTGGGCGATGTCCAGCAAGGCGGCGACGCCGGCCGCCTGGGCCGCCGCGTTGACGTTGAAGGGCGGCCGCACCCGATGGAAGACACCGGCGATCTCCTCCGGACAATAGGCCCAGCCCAGGCGCAGGGCGGCCAGGCCGTAGATCTTCGAGAAGGTCCGGGTCATCACCACGTTGTCGTGGCTCTCCACCAGGTCGACGCAGGTCGAATAGTCATTGCGGCCGACGAACTCGGCGTAGGCGCAATCGATCACCAACAGGATTTCCGGCGCCAGGCCGGCCCGCAGCCGCCGCACCTCGTCGACCGGCAAATAGGTGCCGGTCGGATTGTTGGGATTGGCCAGGAAGACGATCTTGGTCCGATCGGTGACGGTCGACAGAACACTGTCGACCGACGCGGTGAATTCGCTCTCCGGCGCCTTGATCGGCCGGGCGCCGCAGGCCATGGCGCTCAGCGGATACATCAGGAAACCGTGTTCGGAGAACACCACGTCGTCGCCTGGGCCGGCATAGGCGTGGCACAGATAGCTGATGATCTCGTCCGAACCGTTGGCGCAAATCACCCCGTCGCGGTTCAAACCATGCATCTCCGCCAGGGCGACACGCAACTCGTTGGCGCCGCCGTCGGGATAGCGATGGATGGTCTGTCCGGCCTCGGTCAGGGCCGCGACCGCTCGCGGGCTGGCCCCGGTGGCCGCCTCGTTCGACGACAGCTTGATCGCCCGGCTCAAACCCTCGACGCTGGAATCGCCGCCGACATAGGGCGCGATGTCGAGAATGCCCGGAACCGGTTTCGGCCCGGCCATCAGCTCGGCTCCGCGCGCTCGTCGGCCAGGGCGACCGGATAGGCGCCCAGGAAGGAGACCCGCAACAGCGCCTCGCCCATGGCTTCGGCGAAGCCAGCAACGGCCGGGCCGTCGATGTCGATCAGGCCGTCGACCTCAAGCAATTGCGCCCGGCGTTCGCCGTCCGCCTCGTGCGTCGCCAGCGGCCGGGCGGTCAGGCCCCGCTCGCCGAGCACCTGAACGACGCGGGCCCGGCTGACATCCAGATCGGTCTCGACCACCAGCAGGCTGCGATCCTGGCCGCTCGCCTCGGGGGCCAGCTTGGCCACGGCGAGGGCCTCCAGATTCTCGAACCGGCCGGTCGGCGAGGCGAAGAACGGCAGTCGCCAGACCACCTTGGCGCCGGCCGTGCCGGCCGGCTGCGAGGCCAGGGCCGGCCACCAGGGTGCCGCCTCGCCCTCCTGCGGCATCGGCAGCAGGCCGATGGCGCCAGGCGCTTCGTCGATGGTGCGCAAGACGTCGGAGGGCGAGGTATGCAGGGTCATCGGCACGCCGGAGCCGAAATGGTTGCGCGCCAGATCCCAATAGCCGACCGATCGTTCCGGCGCGCACACGGCCACCGTCAGCGGACCCTGCATGGCCGTGGCGGCATTGATCAGTTCGCGCCAGACGCGGACCAGGGCGGCGGTCTGCAGCGGTCCGTGGTGTCGGCTGGCCAATCCCCGCACGACCTCCGCTTCGCGGTTCGGCCGCATTGCCGTGGTATCGCCGCCGGTCTGCCCCTTGGCGGCGGCGATGCGGTCGATCAAGGCGATGCGCTGCACGATCGCATCGTGCAGGCTGGCATCGATCTCGTCGATTTGACGACGCAAATCGTTCAGGTCGGACGTGTCCTGCGGCATCCCCGAAACCCTATCATGTCCGGCAACATCTCCGGTGGGCGGTGATACACGCCCGATCCGCCTCCGGCAACAGCAAACACGCCCGCCGAGCCCCGCGCCCGCGTGCCCTTGTCGCGGCGGCGTCCACCATCTATCGCGCCATCGCCGCGGACATTTGGTATAACAGCGGCCAGGCGCGGGACCGGCCGGCGGCGGCCGCTGGCCTGCCGTGATGGGATGAAGTGGGCTCTTTGAAGCGATGACGGCCTCGGACAGCGAACTGGCGCCGAAACGGCGGGACGACGGGACGGATGCAACCGCCGTGCCCGCCACCGCGGCCGTGTACCAGTTGCCCGAAGATCAGCCGTTGCGGCTCGACTCCGGCGCCACCCTGGCGCCGGTCAGGGTCGCCTACCAGACCTATGGCGTGTTGAACGCCGAAAAATCCAATGCCATCCTGATCTGCCATGCCCTGACCGGCGATCAATACGTGATCGGACGGAACCCGGTGACCGGCAAGCCGGGCTGGTGGGAAGCCATGGTCGGACCCGGCAAGACCCTGGATACCGATCGCTATTTCATCATTTGCGCCAACGTCCTGGGCGGCTGCATCG
>JASLMH010000139.1 GCA_030746635.1 Alphaproteobacteria bacterium
AAAGCGGCCTTTCCAGTTATCCCGCCGGCTCGACCGGCGCCGGTTTGGCCCGTTGTTCGCGGCAGAAGGCGTAGATGCCGCTGCCGGCGATGACCAGGGCGCCGAGGATGGTCCAGATATCGGGCAGATCGTCGAAGGCCAGATAGCCGACCATGGTGGCCCAGATCAGCACCACGTAGTGGAACGGCTGCAGGGTCGAGGCCGGGGCGGCCCGAAAGGCCATGATCAGGATCAGGTGGCCCAGGCTGCCGGTCAGGCCCAGCAGGATCATCAAGGCCCAGCCCTGGGCATCGGGCGGCCGCCAATAGAACGGCGCCAGGATCGACATCACCAGGGCGCCGACCACCGCCATGTACAGCAACGAGGTGGCGGCATCGTCGTCGGAGACCTTGCGCATCAGGATCTGATAGGCCGCCCATAGCGCCGCGCCCAGCAGCGGGATGGCGGCAGCCGGGTTGAGCACTGTCAGGCCGGGACGAACGATGATCAGCAGGCCCAGGAAACCGATGGCGACGGCGGTCCAGCGCCGCGGCCCGACCCGTTCGCCCAGGAACGGCATCGCCAGGGCGGTGACCAGCAACGGCGCGATGCCGGCGATGGCGTGGGTATCGGCCAGGGGCAGGTAGCGGAAGGCCAGCACGAACACCGCGACCTCCACCGTGATCACCAGGCTGCGGGCGATCTGCAGGTAGGGATGGTGCGATCGGAAGGCGGCCCGCAGGCTCGGCGGCCGGGCGATGGCCAGGGCGAACAGGCAGAAGATCAGGAAGCGCACGCAAAGAATCTGCGGCACCGCGTAGTTGGCCGCCAGATGCTTCGAGAGGCCGTCCATGCAGGCCAGCAGCAACATGGCCAGATTCATCAGGGCGATGCCCTTGAGGGGGTTGTTCTGCAACGGCATGCCCCGTGGTCGGTTTCGGCCCGCAGCATAGAGCGCTCGGGGGCTGGGGAATAGCGGCCAACTGGCATGGCGCCGACAATTGGTTCAAGATCGGACGAAACCCAGGAGGAGACGCATGCCCGAATTGTCCATGGCGAACGATCTGGCGGAACTGTTGAAGGCGCGGGAGGAGACCGTCGGTGTCTCGGAATCCTCGTCCGGCGGCCTGGTCTCCGCCACCCTGTTGGCGGTGCCCGGCGCCTCGGTCTATTTCCTTGGCGGCGGTGTCATTTACACGGTTCCGGCCCGCCAGGCGCTGCTGGATATCGAGCGGGAGGCGGTGCGCGGCATGCGCTCGGCCTCCGAGCCTTATGCGCTGTTGTGCGCCCGCACCATCCGCGACAAGCTCGGCGCGACCTGGGGCCTGGCCGAGACCGGCGCCGCCGGACCCACCGGCAACGGCTATGGCGACGACCCGGGCCATACCTGCATCGCCGTCGCCGGACCGATCGAACGGGCCATCACCCTGGAGACCGGAGACGACGACCGGGAGGCCAATATGTGGGCCTTCACCAAGGCGGCGCTGAACTTGTTGCACGACTGTATGAAAGAGAAGGGTTAAGTCATGGAATTCAGTATTCCCAAGGAGATACAGGATAAACTTAATGAATTGGATGAATTTATAGAACAGGAAATCAAACCCCTGGAGAACGACAACCGGCAGTATTTCGATCATCGAAGGGAATACGCCCGCACCGATTGGGACAACGACGGCCAGCCGAGCAAGGAATGGGAGGCGGTGCTGCGCGAGATGAAAAACCGCGCCGATGCCGCCGGCCATCTGCGCTTCCCCCTGCCGAAGGAGATCGGCGGCCAGGACGGCTCCAACCTGGCGATGGCGATGATCCGCGAACACCTGGCCCACAAGGGCTTGGGCCTGCACAACGATCTGCAGAACGAATCCTCCATCGTCGGCAATTTCCCACTGGTCCACATGATGTGGGCCTTTGGCACCCCGGCCCAGAAGGAAGCCTTCCTGCCGGCCCTGATCATCGGCGAAAAGCGCATGGGCTTCGGCCTGACCGAGGCGGCGCACGGCTCGGACGCCACCTACATGGACACGTCCGCCGTCAAGGACGGCGATAGCTGGGTGATCAACGGCAACAAGCGGTTCAATTCCGGCATCCACGAGGCGACCCACGACCTGGTGTTCGCCCGCACCTCGGGTGAGCCGGGCCAGGGCCTGGGCATCACCGCCTTCATCGTGCCCACGGACCTGCCGGGCTTCGAAGTGGTGAAGATGGACTGGACCTTCAACATGCCCTCGGACCACGGCATCGTCAGGCTGAAGGATGTGCGCCTGCCGGTGGACAACGAATCCTATCTGGGCGAGGCGGGCGAGGGCCTGATCGTGGCCCAGCATTTTCTGCACGAGAACCGCATCCGCCAGGCCGCCTCCAGCCTTGGCGCGGCCCAGTTCTGCATCGACGAGGCGGTGAAATACGCCAAGCAGCGCCACACCTGGGGCAAGCCCTTGGCCACCAACCAGGCGATCCAGTTCCCCCTGGCCGAACTGCACACCGAGGCCGAGATGGTGCGCAACCTGGTCTACAAGACCGCCTGGCACCTGGACCACCACAACCACATGGAGATCACCGACCAGGTCTCGATGGCCAACTACCGGGCCAACCGGCTGGTCTGCCAGGCCGCCGACCGGGCGATCCAGGTGTTCGGCGGCGAGGGTTACACTCGGAATAGGCCGTTCGAGCACATCTACCGCCATCATCGCCGCTACCGCATCACCGAGGGCGCCGAGGAGATCCAGATCCGCAAGGTCGCCGGCCACCTGTTCGGCTTCGTCGGCAAGAACCGGTAAGGCAGAGGGAGGAAGCAATGGGTTTCGTGAAGACGGCGGCGGAGATCGCCGCCATCGAGCGGGTCTTGAAAACGCCCCGCTTCACTCCCGCCCGGCGGGTGCACCTGCAGTTCCGTACCACTCCGGAATTCGTCGCGGCGGTCATGCCTCCCGGCCTGGAGGCGGAAGGAGACCCAGTGGTGGCCGTGACCATCGGCCGCTTCGGCTCCAACTGCTGCGGCGACTTCGACGGCGCCACGGTATCGATTCCGGCCCGCCACGGCGACGTCCTGGCGAACTACGTGCTGACCATGTTCATGAGCACCGACCACGCCATCGTCTTCGGCCGCGACCTGTTCGGCGAACCGAAGAAGCAGGCGGCGATGAGTTTGGAGGTCGCGGGCGATCGAATCCACGGCCGGGTCGAGCGCCTGGGCGTGACCCTGATCGATCTGTCCATCGAACTGGGCGGCGATGTCGGACCGGCACTGACCCATTCGGCGACCTTCAATATCAAGGCCCTGCCGTCGGCCGATGGCATCGGCCTGGAGGATGACGCCATCCTGACCCTGGCGGAATTCGACAACGAACTGACGGTCAACCGCGGTGGGTCAGGGCGCCTGGCCCTGGCCGGCACCGTGCACGATCCGCTGCACGAAATTCCGGTGCTCGAAGTGGTCGCGGCCGGTTACGTCGAAGGTGATTTCAGCGCCCGTTGCCGCGCCATCGATCGCATCCCGGCGGCCGAGTTCCTGCCCTACGCCTACGGCCGGCTGGACGACTGGTCGGCGCTCGATACCTCCGGCGCCGCCTAATTCAGGAAAATAGAAGAAATTAAGGGGACACCATACCGTCCTTCCCTATTGTGGCGGCTGCCTTTCGAAGGATGAAATGGTGTCCCCTTAATTTCTTCTATTTTCCTGAACTGCGCCCCCACTAAGTGACGGAGAGACCAAGATGACCAAAACCATACCCGACAGCCACCGCGACCTGATCGACGGGCCGGTGGTGGTCGCCCTGAGCACGGTGATGCCCGACGGCCGGCCGCAATGCACGCCGGTCTGGTGCAGCTTCGACGGCAACGAGGTGCTGATCAACAGCGCCCGCGGCCGGCAGAAGGACAAGAACATGGTGGCCCGGCCGGGGGTGGCGGTGCTGGCCATCGACCCGCAGAACCCCTATCGCTATCTGGAGGTCCGCGGCGACGTCACCGACGTCACCGAGGACGGCGCCCGCGATCACATCAACGCCCTGGCCAAGACCTATGTCGGCAAGGACGAATACTACGGCGGCGTCGCCCCGGCCGAGGCCGGCGAGGCCGAGGTGCGGGTGATCTACCGCATCACCCCGACCCGGGTGTCGGTGCACGGCTAGGGCAGAGGCCGACGAGTTCGAGGGTCCGCCTATTCAGCCGCCTGGGCCTGGGCCTCGGCCAGCAGCACGTAGGTGTAGATCTTGGCGATGATCCGCCACTGCCCGTCGATCTTCAAAAGGTTCAGGTAGTCGGTGAACAGTTTCGGGCCGATGGCGATCTGCACCTTGACCAGGGCGCTTTCCGGCCCGGACTTGTCGATCGACAGGATGCGGTCGCGCCGCACCTCGTTCTGGGAAGCGCCGGTGGTGCGGCCGGCGACCCGGGCATAGACGGCCTCCATGTCGTCGTCCAGCAACGGGCCGTCCGTCGCCGAATAGAGATGACAGGCGGGGTGGAAAATGCCCTTCAGGGTCTCTATGTCGCCGTCGTAGAAGCCATCGAAATAGGTTTGCAGCGCCCGGCTGATCTCGTCGTAGCTGGCGTCCATGGGGGCCTCCGCTGGTTGCCTTGTGTTCCGGCCCATTCTGCGCCCGATCGGCGCCGACGCCAAGCCACCCGTTTTCAGCACGGATTGTTGCAACCGGGACCGCCAGACGGTAAGGGAGGCGGAGTGAGGCGTGATTCCGTTTCGAGGAGTGGGCAATGAGACTCGAGCATCTGGCGCACCTATTGGTGATCGCCAAGGATCTGGATGCCACCCGCGACTGGTACGCCGACGTGCTGGGCCTGACCGAGGGCCCGCATCCCGACTTCGGCGTGCCGGTACACTGGATGTACCTGGATGGCCAGGATGTGGTGCATATCGGCCAGGCACCGGCAGAGGAGGAATTCGGTGCCGTCGGCGACAAGGAGGTGATCGCCCGAGGCGGCCGGCCGATCCACCACGTCGCCTTCCACGCCACCGGCCTGGCCGAGATGAAGGACCACCTGATCGCCAAGGGTATCGAATTCATCGAGCAGCAGGCCAGCGGCCAGGACCTCTACCAACTGTTCCTCCAGGACCCCAACGGCGTCACCATCGAGATCAACTTCGATGCCATCGAGGCGGAAGAGATGACCGCCGCGAAACTGGCCCTGCGTTTGCGGTAGTAGATGGTGGCGGCAGCACGGATTGCCGCCCTGGGCCTTCTGCTTCTGCTGTCGGCCTGTAGCCGGGTCGATAACGAGCAGGCACGGATCTGCGAATTGCTGCTGCCGGCCCTGCAGCCTGGCAAGCCCCGCATCGAAGTGCTGCGCCGCGAGGTCGACGCCCAAGCCGACCACGGCGTGGTGATCCACTATCGCCTCGACCCCGGCGATGGGGCGCCGGAGGATCATTGGGCGGCCTGCCGTTTCGCCGGCGGCGGTTTCAGCCAAGGCCGGCGGCACCTGGTCGCCGTGGTCACCGACCAACAGGGCCAATTGTCCGAGATTCGACTGCACATCCTGCGCCGGTTCTGGCTGGGCTGGTTCGAGGCCCGGGCCCAGGTGATGCCGGGGGTGCGGGCCGAGCCGGCAGCGGCCGGGATGGCGCTGTTGTATTTCCTGCAACAATCGCTCAACGCCCTGATCCTGGGTGCCATCTACAGCCTGCTGGCGATGGCCTACACCCTGGTGTTCGGCCTGGTCGGCCGCATCAACCTGGCCTTTGGCGAGTTGGCCATGGTCGGCGGTTTCGCCACCCTGGTGGGGGTGCAGGTGGTGGTCTGGGCCGGCGGCGGCGGCTTCCTGCCACACATGATCGCGGCCGGGGTGCTGGCGGTGGTCTGCGCCGGCGCCTATGGCCTGATCACCGACCGGGCCATCTTCCGCCCCCTGCGGGGCCGCAGCGGCCAGGCCGCCCTGATCGCCACCCTGGGCCTGGCGGTGGCGCTGCAGGAGTTCGTCCGCCTGGCCCGCGGCTCCCAGGATCAATGGCTGCAGCCGGTGTTGAGCGACCTGCGCGTGCTCGCCGCCGCCGACGGCTTCCAATTGACCGTCACCGATTTCCAACTGCTGATCGTCGTCCTGGTCGTGGCGGTCTTCGTGTTGCACTGGCGGGTGGTCGACCGCGGCCCGTTCGGCCGGGCCTGGCGGGCCTCCGCCCAGGACCCGGGCATGGCCGACCTCTGCGGCATCGACGGCGGCCGGGTTTCCGCCGCCACCTTCATGCTGGGCGGCGCCTATGCCGGCCTGGCCGGCTGGGTGGCGGTGCTGTACTACGGCGGTGCCAGTTCCTCCATGGGCACCATGCTGGGCTTCAAGGCCCTGACGGCGGCGATCATCGGCGGCATCGGCTCGCTGCCCGGCGCCGCCCTGGGCGGTCTGCTGATCGCCGGGGTGGAGGTGTTCTGGGCCGGCTATATCTCCAACAATTACCGCGACATGGCGGTGTTCGGCCTGCTCGCCCTGGTGCTGGTGCTGCGGCCGCGCGGCCTGATCGACGGCGCCCTGTTCGGCGGCGAAAGCGGCGTCGGCGCCGCCGACCGGCGGCTCTGATGGGTGGCCGTGCTATGGTCCGGCAAGGACAGTAGAGGAGACATCGATGGCCCGGATCGCCATGGCCGGCTTCATGCACGAGACCAATACCTTCGCGCCGATCAAGGCCGACTGGCCGGATTTCGTCCGGGCCGAAAGCTTCCCGGGCCTGACCCGGGGCGAGGAGATCCTGGCGGCCTTCCCGCCGAAGAACATCGGTACCGGCGGCTTCGTGATCGAGGCCCGGGAACTGGAGCACGAACTGGCGCCGATCGCCTGGTGCGCCGCCATCCCCTCGGCCCACGTCACCGACCGCGCCTTCGAGGAGTTCGCCACCATCCTGCTCGACGGCCTGGCCGAGGTGGCGCCCTACGACGCCATCTACCTCGATCTGCACGGCGCCATGGTGACCGAGGCGCACGAGGACGGCGAGGGGGCGCTGTTGGAACTGGTGCGCGCCGCTGTCGGCGCGGAGGTGCCCCTGGTGGTCAGCCTGGATTTGCACAGCAACACCACCGAGGCGATGTTCGATTATGCCGACGGCCTGATCGCCTACCGGACCTATCCGCATCTCGACATGGCCGACACCGGCCGCCGCGCCGCCCGCTATCTGGATGGCCTGCTGCAACGGGGCGACCGGCCGGCCAAGGCGCGGCGGGCGCTGCCCTTCCTGATGCCGCTGACCGGCCAATGCACCATGGTCGAGCCGGCCAAGGGGGTTTACGAGTTGTTGGAACGATTGGAGGGCGAAGACGGCGTGCGCGGCATCTCCTTCACCCCGGGCTTCCCGCCGGCCGACATCTGGGAGTGCGGGCCGGTGCTGGTGGCCTATGCCGACGACCGGGCGGCGGCCGAGGCGGCCGTGGACGAGCTGTACCAATACACCCTGGCGCGCGAGGCCGACTTCCAGGTGCCGATGCTGTCGCCGAACGAGGCGGTGGCCCGGGCCATCGCCTCCAACGCCCATCGCCCCTACGTGCTGGCCGACGTGCAGGACAATTGCGGGGCCGGCGCCACCTCCGACACCACCGGGCTGCTGCGGGCCCTGGTCGAGCAGCGGGCCGATGGGGCGCTGCTGGGCATCCTGGTCGATGGGGAAGCCGCGGCGGCGGCGCACGCGGCCGGGCAGGGGGCGGAGATCGAGATCGAGTTGGGCGGCAAGCTGTTCACGACGGGCGATCCGCCCTTCGCCGGGCGGTTTCAGGTCGAGGCCCTGAGCGACGGCCGCTTCGCCTGCACCGGGCCGTTCTATCGCGGCGTCACCCCGAACCTCGGCCCGACGGCGCTGTTGCGCACCGGCGGCGTCTCGGTGGTGGTCTCGACCCACCGCCTGCAGGCCGCCGACAAGGAGATCTTCCGCCATCTCGGCCGCGAGCCGGCCGAGCAGAAGATCCTCGGGTTGAAGAGCAGCGTGCATTTCAGGGGCGACTTCACCGACATCGCCGAGGAGATCCTGGTGGTCGAGGCCCCCGGCGCCAACGTCGACCGGCCCGAGCGCCAGCCCTACCGCAACCTGCGCCCCGGCGTCCGCCTCTGCCCCAACGGCCCGGTGTTCGAGGGCGGGGTTTAGGTTGCAGCGGCAAGATGGATTGCCGGGTCGAAGCCCGGCAATGACGGTTGAGGTTGGCTGCAAGTTCCAGCTCAATTGTCATGCCCGTGCTTGACACGGGCATCCACTGGCGACGGCGTCGATGAAACTCCGGGCGTGACAATCAGGGCAACCTGCCCTATATCCCCCGCCATGAACCCCGCGACCGCCACAAGCTATTTTTACTTTTTCGGCTATCCGACGCCGCTGGCGGAGGTAGGGGTGCATTTGATCTGACAACTTGATCAATCGGAAATCTCGAAACCGCCAGCCCGCTGGCGGTTTTTTTGTGCCGCCGGCCTGGCCCGAACCAGGGAGACATCGCCATGCTGGAAAGCACCGACGACATTCGCATTCGCGACATCACCGAACTGAGCACGCCGGCCGAAGTGATCCGGGAGATCCCGCGCAACGCCGCCGCCACGGACACGGTCAGCGGCGCGCGCAGGGCCCTGCAAGGGATCCTGCACCACGGCGACGACCGCCTGGCGGTGATTATCGGCCCCTGTTCGATCCACGATGCGGCGGCGGCCATGGACTACGCCGGCCGCCTGGCCGAATTGCGCCAGAGGCATCTCGGCACCCTGGAAATCATCATGCGGGTGTATTTCGCCAAGCCGCGCACCACGGTCGGCTGGAAGGGCCTGATCAACGATCCCGACCTCGACGGCAGCTACCGGATCGCCAAGGGCCTGCGCCTGGCCCGCCGGCTGTTGCTGGATATAAACAACCTGGGCCTGCCCGCCGGCTGCGAGTTCCTGGACATGACGATCCCGCAATACATCGCCGATCTGGTCGCCTGGGGGGCGATCGGCGCCCGCACCACCGAAAGCCAGGTGCATCGCGAACTGGCCTCCGGCCTGTCCTGCCCCGTCGGCTTCAAGAACGGCACCAACGGCGATGTCAAGATCGCGGTGGACGCGGTGGGCTCGGCCGCGCATCCGCACCACTTCCTGGCGGTCACCAAGGACGGCCGCTCGGCCATCGCCACCACCACCGGCAACAGTGACTGCCACGTCATCCTGCGCGGCGGCACGGCGCCGAATTATGACGCCGCCAGCATCGAGGCGGCCTGCGAAGTGGCGCGCCGGGCCGGCCAGACGCCGGCGCTGATGATCGATGCCAGCCATGGCAACAGCGCCAAGGACCCGGCCAACCAGCCTGGTGTGATGGCGGATATCGGCGCGCAGATCGCCGCCGGCGAACGGCGCATTATCGGCGTCATGATCGAGAGCAATCTGCTCGGCGGGCGTCAGGACCTGGTCGCCGGCCAGGGGCTGACCTATGGCCGGAGCATCACCGACGGCTGTATCGATTGGGATACCTCCGCCGCCGTACTCGAGGGCCTGGCGGCCGCCGTGGCGCGACGCCGGCGGGCTCGCGCCGTGGCCAGCTAGGAATTTCTATGGCCGGGCGGCAGCCAAGCGCCGGCGGACCAGCCGGTTGGCAATCGCCAGCGGCGTTTCGCCGGCCGCGCTCGCCTGCGCAAGCACGTCCCTGGTGATGTCGCCGATACGGGCGACGGCCGCCAGCACGGCGCCGGCTGAATCGTCGATGCTTTCCTGGTGGAAATCGATGACGCCGCCGGCATTGGCCAGGTAGTCGGGCACATAGACGATGCCGCGGGCCGCCAGGGCGGCGTCGTGGGAGGGCGAGAGGAGCTGGTTGTTGGCGCCGCCGCAGACGATCCGGGCGGCCAGGTGCGGGATCGTCCCATCGTTCAGGATGCCGCCCAGGGCGCAGGGCGCGAAGACGTCGACCGGTTGCCGATAGATCGCCTCGGGTGCCACCGCCGTGGCCTGGACCTCCCGTTCGGCCGTCGCCACCCGATCCGCATCGACGTCCGCCACCGTCAGCTCGGCGCCGCGCTCGCGCAGGTAACGGCACAGCGGCAGGCCGACGTTGCCCAGGCCTTGTACCGCTACCGTCAGGCCGGCCAGGTCGCTGCGCCCGAGTTCCACCTCGGCCGCGGTCTCCAGCGCCCGCAGCACGCCGTAGGCGGTGACGGCGAGCGGCTCGCGGGCGGAAGCGGTGGTCGCCGCCGTGTGGGAGGTCTCCCGGCGCATCACGGCCAGGTCGTCCAGGGTGGTGCCGACGTCGTCGGCGATGATGTAGGCGCCGCCCAGGCCCTCGACCAGGCGGCCCATGGCGCGCAGCAAATCCGGCGTCTTGTCGCGTTGCGGGTCGCCAATGATCACCGACTTGCCGCCGCCATAGGGCAGTTGGCAGATCGCCGCCTTGTAGGTCATGCCGCGGGACAGCCGCAGCACGTCGGTCAGCGCCGCCCCCTCGTCCTCATACGGCCACATGCGGCAACCGCCGAAGGCGGGGCCCAGGGCGGTGTCGTGCACGGCGATGATGGCGGTCAGGCCGACCTCCGGCTCGCGGCAGAAGGCGACCCGCTCATGGTTGTCGTATTCCGGATGGTTAAACATCGTCCGACTTCTTGGCGATCCGCCAGGCGCCGCCACCGCCGTGGTAGATGTCGCAATAGATGATGAACCGGGTGCCGCAGGCGGTGCAGCGGAAGAAGTATTCGAAGAAGTCGGGCCAGATTCCCTTGGTCAGTTCATCGCGCCGCATCTTCTTGTAGGGGGTGGGCGGTGTCCACTTGCCGATCGGCCGGTCCGGGTCGGGGATCAGGCTGCCGTCGGCAAGGCCGGCGTCGATGCGCTTGGCAATGCGCTGGTACTTGCGATTGCAATCCAGCCGCCGTTCCCGCCGCAGCGGCTTGCACTGCTTGCAGACATCGTCTGCCTTCGCCGCCGGTTTCTTTTTCTGGGCCAAACAGTCCGCTCCCCAAGCATCCGTCAGCCGAGATTACACACAAATGCTAAAGAATTGACCCATGGGCATGCTTCGAGACGGGCGCTCCGCGCCCTCCTCGGCATGAGCGTAATTCTCTGGAATTCATGGCATTTCCTCACCCTGAGGAGAGCCGAAGGCTCGTCTCGAAGGGTAAAAGGGGCAGGCGCGTTGCCGATCGGAAAACCATATCTCCGCCCCGCCGCCCGGTTTACAGTCGCGCCATGTTCACCAACACCTTCGTCCGCAAGCTGCTCAGCGTGGTGATCGGCACGGCCTGCTTCATCGCGGTCGGACTGGTCGCCGGCAAGGCGATCGGCGCGCCCCTGGTCAACGCCCTGTTCGTGGCGGCCTATGTCGGCCTGTCGATCGGCCTGTTCGAGGTGTTCTTCGTGCAGAGCAACGCCGGCAACGGATTTAGGGCCCTGAACCCGCTGCTGCACACCGGCCTGTACGGTCTGTTCATCCTGGTGATTTACGTCATCGGCATCGTGTCGGTGGCCTGGCTGGTGGCGCCCCCCGAGCAGGCGGCGGCGATCTATGGCCGGGTGCCGAAATCCATGCCGGCGGTGTTCGCCATCACCGTCGTCACGGTGCTGGTGCTGCGGGTGGTCAGCTTCCTGGGCGCGCGGAACCTCTGGTACCTGCTGATCGGCCGCTACCACCGGCCGGTGTTCGAGAAACGCGCCTTCCTGTTCATCGACCTGAAGGACTCCACCCATATCACCGAGGAACTGGGCGCCAAGCGCTCCCGCGAGTTCATCTCGCGCTTCCTGTTCGATATCTCCAAGCCGATCACCGACCGACGCGGCGATATCTACAAGTACATGGGGGACGGCCTGATCGCCACCTGGAACTGGGACGAGGCGATCGCCCGGGCCAACGTGGTCGAAGCCCTACGGGACGCCAAGGCCATCATCGACCAACGCGGCCCGGCCTATCAGCGGGAGTTCGGCCACTGCCCCGAGTTCCGCGCCGGCATCCACGGCGGCGAGGTGATCGTCAGCAAACGGGGCGACCTGCGCCGGGCCATCGAATACAACGGCGACAACATCAACATCGCGGCCCGCATGGAGCAGAAGGCCAAGGATCACGAGCTGTTCGTCGTCGTCTCGGAAGCCATCGCCGACGAACTTCAGGCACAAGAGGTGCCCTTGGCCCGGGTCGGCGAGGAGACCGTCAAGGGGATTTCGAAACCGATCGGCCTTTATACGCTTGCAGAAGCGTAGCCATCAAAAATCGTGCCGCCGCCGTACAGCGATTAGGCCGGCGAACGCCATGCCAAACAGGGCCAGGGACGCCGGTTCGGCGATCGCCGTGGCGGCGGTGAAGCGGGCGAAGGTCTCGTGCGGGCTTCCCACCGTCGTGAAGGGCAGACCAGGGCTGGTGGAGAACGTCCCGTCGAAAGGCTCTTCGATGCTGTTCTCGGCAGCCGCCATATCGATATTCGAGCCGTCGAGCTCATACGGAATAAGAGCGCTGCAAGCTTCCGCGTCGGTGGGGCCGCAGCCGTTGACCAGCCAGAAACTGGTATCGAAATCGATACCCGATCCCGCCGTGTCGTCGATCAAAACCTGCGCCAGCAGGGCGGTTGCCGCGGCCCCCGCATCGGTCGCGTTGGTGAAGGTGAAGTCCGACGGCTCATCGCAACCACTGAACAGGCCGGCGCAACTGCCGTCGAGGAACTCGACGTCGAAGCTACCCAGGCCGGCCACGGTGACGCCGGTGGCGCCCATCAACGTCCCGCCGGAAATCACCAGGGTGGCGGCATGGACGGTGGCGGGAATGCCGGCGAGAGCCAGTAGGCAGCCGAGCACCAGGGCACGGCAAGATCGGAAAAACATGGTCGACTTCTCCCCAACGGCCGTAACTGTCGGCCGGCTTTTTTTGGTGGTCGTTTAGCCCTTACGACAATCGCAACATTAGCAGAAGATCGATGAACCTTACATAGTACAAATAGACTAGCCGGCCCCGTTTTACGGGCGGCGCCAGGCCGGTGCGGCCATCAGCCAGAGCAGGCTGCCGAGAAATACGGCAGCGAGGATCAGGTGCAAGGCCTCCGGCGTCGCCACGGCCAGGGCGAATCCGGTGGTCAAGGGGCCGGCGGCGGCGCCGACGTCGCGCCAGGTCTGGTTGCGGGCCAGGGGCTGCAGGGTACCGTGTTCGGCGAACAGGGCGACGGCGGCCGGGATCAGGGTGCCCAGGGCGCCGCGGGAAGTGACCACCGCCAGCGCCCCTGCATACAGCCAGCCCATGCCGATGCAGGCGAAGCCGACGACCAGCAACAGCGAAGCCGCGACCAGCGGTGCCCGCACGCCGAAGCGGTCGGCGACCAGGCCGGAAAGCGGCGCCGCGACCATCTCGGCCACCCGTCGCCCGGCGATGATCATGCCGGCCGAAAACATGGCCAGTTCGAGGGCCACGTGCTCGGCCAGCATGATGGTCACGGTCATGGTGAAGACGCCGTCGACGCCGAAACCCATCCAGAAGATCAGGATGTCCAGCCGGTCGGGCTTGACCAGCAGGCTCGGCCGTCTCGCCGCCGCGCCCGGCGGCCGGCCGACCCGCCGGGGCAGCAGCAGAGCCAGCAACAGGCCGACCACGGTCAACGCCGCCAGATAGAGGAACACCTGGCGCGGCCCGACCAGGCCGGCCAGCCAGGCGCCCGCCGTCACCGCCAGCAGTGGCCCGACCTGCTCGATGGCCCGGCTGACGCCGACCCTGGCGCCGGTCCGGGCCCGGTCCGCCGCCGCGTAGCCCAGGGCCGCCAGCAGCAGGGCGCCGTAGGACAGCCCCCAGATCAGCCGCGAGGCCAGCAGCGGCCCCCAACCCTGCACCAGGCCGTACATGGCGGTGGAGATGATGGCGGTGATGCTGGCCAGGATGCACAGGTTCCTGATGCCGATCACCTCGCCCAGCACGGCGATGGCGCCGTAGCTGAAGGTGCGGACGATACGGTTGGCGGCGAGCAGGATGCCGACCCAGGCCAGGCCGACGCCGAAGGCCTCGGCGTTGACCGGCAGCACGATATAGATCAGGGCATCGCCCATGATCGCCAGCGACAAGGCACCCGAGGACAGCCAGAGGCTGCGCCAGGAGGTGTCGTGCTGGCCGTGGTCGTCCAACGGGTTGGCGGGCTCAGCCGTCGTCATCGATGGGATCGCCGTGGCGATCCAGGCGCGGCAGGCCGTCGTCCAGGTGCAGCCAGCTTACCGGCCGTTCGGCGAAGTAGTGGCACTCGGGCGTCACGGCGGAAGGGTCGTCCAGGCTGCCCACCGACAGGCTCAGGCGGTCGCGGGTTTCCAGGTATTGGAAGGTCAAGGGCGTGCCGCAGTTGGCGCAGAAGCCGCGTTCGGCCACGGCCGAGGAGGCGTGGATGGCCGGTCGCGCCGCCTCGAACAGGATATCGGTGGTGGCGAAGTTGGCCCAGGTCTGAAACGGCGCGCCCGAATGCTTGCGGCAGTCCTGGCAATGGCAGTGGCTGACCCGGCCGGGCGGGGTCGCGGTCCGGTAGCGCACGGCGCCGCACAGGCAGCCGCCGGTTCGCGTCTCGGTCATGGCATCAACCCTGATGTATCCTATTTGCTAGCGGGC
>JASLMH010000013.1 GCA_030746635.1 Alphaproteobacteria bacterium
CCAGGACGAGATCACCCTGAACGTCGCGGCGGCCCTGCAGGTCGAATTGACCGAGGGCGAGCATGCCCGATTGTGGCGCAGCGGCACCGACAGCGTGGAAGCCTGGAGCTATTTCAAGCGGGCCGATGGGTTGTACCGTCGCTACACTCGGGAAGATTTGGCCGAGGCCGGCAAATTGTGGGCGAAAGCCGCCGAGGCGGACCCGGAATGGTCGGTCCCGTGGGGCGGCCTGGCATGGGTGCCCCTGACCGAGTTCAGTTTTGGTTGGACCGACGACCCGGCCGGGGCACTACAGCAGGCGACCGAACTCGCCGAAAAGGCCCTCGCGATGGATGAATCCCTGCCGGACCATTACGCGTTGCTAAGCAGGATTCATGCGCTGAAAGGGGACTACGACAAGGCGCTCGCCCTGGGCGAGCAGGCGCTCGCCCTGAACCCCAACCATTCGATGAATTTGGCGATCGTGGCCAGCAACATGAACCGCGTCGGCGAACCGGAAAAGGGCATCGGGTTGATGAAAAAAGCCATGCGCCGGAGCCCCTTCTACCCGCCTTGGTATCCGGTCGTACTCATCCAAAGCTACATGCTGTTGGGGCGCTATGACGAGATGATTCCACTGGCCGAGAAGTTCGTGACACGCAACTCCGGTGGTGTCGCCAAGAATGTCCATACACACCTTATCTTCGCCTACTCCGAAATGGATCGGATCGAAGAGGCAAAGACGCAGATCGCCGAGCTCCTCGAGCTTGACCCGGACTTCTCGGTGGCCCGCGCGAAGGCGTCGCATCCGAGCTACAAGGACCAGGCGTTTTGGGACCGCTATCTGGGCGTTCTGCGCCAGGCCGGCCTGCCGGAGTGAATGGACGGCTTCAGTCGGTTACCGCTCACAGGAAACGTACCGAACCCTCTTTTGGAACGACGCCATTTGGCTCCAATCCCACGCCAAATCGACAAGCCCGGGCGCAACAACTAGACTCGCGTTTCGCAGAATCTGACCATCCAGGGGGGAGGGGCGTTGATGCAATGTCCCGAATGCGCGGCCGTCGTCAAACCTGGAGACAGGTTTTGCAGTTCCTGCGCCGCCCCGCTGAACTCGGAACGACAAGACCGAGCCGAACCGACGGCAGACGCATCCCAGCCGGCGACGGCACCAATCGCGAAGTTCCCGGAGGGGCCCAGCGGCGGTGTTGAACGCCGGCAGGTGACGGCGCTGTTCGCCGACATCGTCGACAGTACCGCCCTGGCCGAGAAGATCGGCGACGAAGCCCTGTTCAGCCTCATGCAAACGGTCGTCTCTGAGATGACACATGCTGTTCAGGACCACGGTGGCGCGGTCGAAAAACTCACCGGCGACGGCCTGATGGCGCTGTTCGGCGCGCCGCTGGCGGTCGAGGACGCACCGCTCAATGCCTGTCGTGCCGGGCTCGACATCATCGCCCGCGTCATGGCGGCCAGCGGGTCGCTGGCCGCCGAGCATGGTCAGCGCCCTGAGATTCGCATCGGCATCAACACCGGACACGCCGTCGTCGGCAGCCTGGGAACCGAGTTGCAACAAGAGGTCACCGCGCTCGGCCATTCGGTCAACGTGGCCGCCCGGCTCGAAGGTCTGGCCGAACCCGACAGCTTGGTGATCGGTGAAGCGACCTATCAATTGGTCAAGGACTACGTCGACGCGGAGTTCGTCGGCGAGCACCAGGTCAGAGGCAAGAGCGATGCCCAGCGCATCTGGCGCGTCGATGCCCTTGAAACGGGCGTGCGTCGCTTCGACGCTTCGTTGCGACGCGGCCTGACCACCCTGGTCGGCCGGCGCAGCGAACTCGAAACCATGCTGGATATTCAGGAGATCGTCAGGGGCGGAGAGGCCCAGGTCATGAATGTCGTCGGCGAGGCGGGCCTGGGCAAATCGAGGCTGGTGCACGAATTCCGCCAGCGCCTGCCGTCCGAGGATGTCACCTGGCTGCAAGGCAATTGCTCGGCCAGCGGTCGCGAGGTGCCGTTTCTCCCCTTCATCGAAGTTGTTCGATCCTCTTTTGGCGTTGCCGAAAACACCGACGGGGCGGCAATCGAGCACAGGCTGAGCCGCGGCCTTGAGATGCTCGGCCTGGATCCGACCGAGGGCGTGCCCTATTTGCTCAACCTTCTGGGTTTCGACGTCACGGGGATCGAATTTTCCAAGGAGCACGCCGAGATCGCCGGCATCCGGACGCGGGATCTGCTTCACCGTCTGCTGATGGAGTACGCCCGCGTCACGCCGGTGGTCATGCACATCGACGACCTGCATTGGCTTGATAGTGCATCGGAGGCGTTGCTGGCCCGCATGATCGAGGACGCCGGCGATCTGCCCTTGTTTTTCCTGTTCTCCTACCGGCCCGAATACAGGCCGCCGTGGGCCGGCGCGAAGACTGCAAAGACATTGGAGCTGTCGCCGCTTTCGACCGACTCAACGGCCGAACTCCTACGCCATCGCCTCGGCGTCGAGGACCTGCCGGCCGAGCTCACCCGTCTGGTCACCGAAAAGGCCGAAGGCAACCCGTTGTTCGCCGAGGAAATCGTCAACTTCCTAACGGAACGGGGCGTTTTCGATGAGGGGGAGGACAAAGACGTCGCTCCGGCGGCCATGGTTGGCTTGCCCGTATCGTTGGAGAATCTTCTGATGGCGCGGGTCGACCGGCTCGATGACGAGCCAAGGAGATTGCTGCAGGCCGCTTCGGTCATCGGGCGAAGCTTCAATCATGAGATCGCCGGCGAGGCCGCTGGCCTGGATGGCCGCGCCGCCTCGTGCGTGGCGCAACTCGAGCGGCTCGAACTGGTGCGCGAAGACCCGGCGTCGGGCGACTATCTCTTCAAACACGCACTCATACAGGATGCCGTCTACAATTCGCTCCTGGGCGACCGACTGGAGGCACTGCATGAACGTGTCGCCGACGCCATGGAGCGGCGCAATTCCGGAAGATTGGGCGAAATCGCCGAAACCCTGGCGCATCACTACAGCCGCACACCGCGGGCGGAAAAAGCCGTGCGATACATGGCCCAAGCCGGCGAAAAGAGCCTCAGGGTCTACTCGCTCGACGAGGCCGAGTTGCGGCTGCGCCAGGTCGTCGAGTTGATCGAGAAGGTACCCGGCTGCGCCGACGACGCCTTTCTGATCGACGTGTTGCTCAACCTCGGACGGGTTCAGGCCTTCCGAGCCGACATGTACGGCCTCATCGAACTATTGGAACCGCATCTGGCCAAGGCCGAAGCATTGGGCGATCCACGGCGATTGGGGAGATTTCTCATTGAAATCGGCGCCGCGCACGCATGCAGCGCCAACGCCGCCGTTGGTTTCCCGTTGCTGGAGCGGGGCATGGAGATTGCCGAGGAAGCCGGCGACGAACTGACGGTCGGATATGCCATGTTGGGCTTGATGTTGGGCTGCACCTATTGGGAGGAGATAAATGGGCCGTGGCGACAAAAGATTACTCGACTCACGGTGGAAGGAGAACGCATCGGTCGGAAGTTCAATGACAACTATCTGACGGCGAACGCGATCGTCTGCATGTCTTTGTTGAACACCATCGGTGGCCGGCCCGGTGAGGCGCGCAAACATGCGCTCCGCCTTATAGAATTGAGCCGCGAAACGAACGACCCGCGACCGCGCTCAATGGCGCTGTGGGCACTGGCAGTCGTGGATTTTACACAGCTTGCTTTCGAAGATGCCTTGGAAAGCGGCCGGGAGGGCGCCCGCTTGGCATTGAGCGTTTTCGATCGGAATTTCGCGGAGATGTTTGTGGCCGCCGGAGACATCATGCTCGGACGAACCAGCGAAGGCCGACCGTTGATGTCGTCTCTCAACGATCTGTTTCTTAGGCGCGGGATGTTTGTTGCGGTCACGACATCCGGCCCGCTCATTGGGGTCGCCATGATCATGGACGGGGAAATGGCCGCCGGTTTTCGTTGGATCGAACAATGTTTGGAGAAATACCGATCCTGGGGGCACAATTCGGCCGTTCCCCTCGGACATCTCATTTTGGGCGAGTTGTACACACGTATGGCATTGGGACAGGATCGGCCGTCGCTCGGCATCATGGTATGCAACCTCCCGTTCCTGATTCGCACCCTTCCGCGCGTTACCGCCATAGCGCGGCACCACCTGGAGATTGCGTTGACATTCTTCGAGCAGGCCGACATGCCGAGTTATGCCGCCTGGGCGCTCTATGACCTGGCGCTGCTGGATCAAAAGAAAGGGCGTACCGCCGAGGCCGCGGCGAAACTCACGGAAGCCAGGGAACTTGCCCAACCGGTTGAAGCCTTGACGCTGCTCGAGATGATCGATGCCGCGGCCAAGCCCGTCTCGTAGGCCCCGACCAAGACGATCCCATTGTTGATGTGGAAGGTTGCCATGCCGGCGGCTCCCGTGAGTCTCCTTCCGGCTTCGATCCGCCATCGGCGCGCGCATGGATATTGAGTCGGACTTCTCGGTGGCCCGTGCGAAAGCGTCATATGTGGGCTACAAGGACCAGGCGTTTTGGGACCGCTATCTAGGCGTTCTGCGCCAGGCCGGCCTGCCTAATTGACAATTAGATGTCATAATGACAATATATTGTCATTATGACCTTGATCATGGAACATACGACCAAGGGCGCGGCGTTCACCGAGCTCGTGCTGGAGACCTTTCGCCTGAATGGGCTGCTGCTGGCCGCCGGCGACCGGCTGGGCGCGGACATCGGCCTGACCTCCGCCCGCTGGCAGGTCATGGGCGCGCTGGCCGAGACATCCCGCACCGTGCCACAAATTGCCCGCCAGATGGGCCTGACCCGGCAGGGCGCCCAGCGCACGGTCAACGTCCTGCTGACCGAAGGCCTGGTCGAACAGCGACCCAATCCGGACCACAAGCGGGCCATGTTGATAGGCCTGACCGCCGAAGGACGCCGCCGCCTCGAACAGGTGAGCAACCGGCAAATCCAATGGGCCAATGGTCTTGGCGCCGCGGTCAACGCGGCCGACATGCGCACGGTATTGCGGGTCGCCCGGGCCCTCAGGACCGAGTTGGAGGGATCGTGACATGGACCCATTCCTGCTGCTGCGCTTCGTGCATCTGATCGGCCTGACCCTGATGGGCGCCGGTCTGATCGGCGTCTTCGTCTGCGACATGCGCTCGCGCCAGACCAGCGACCTCAATCTGTTCGGCCAGGTGGTGTCGATGATCGCCCTGTTCTACGACGGCCTGGTGGTGCCCGGCGCGCTGTTGCTGCTGGCCAGCGGCACCTGGCTGGTGGTCGAATACCATGACGGCTGGGCCTTCCTCGAAACCCCATGGCTGGCCGGCATGATCGCGCTGTTCGCCTTCGAGTTCATCGAGGGCAACACCATCACCCGGCTCTATTTCATGCGGCTAAGGCGGCTGACTCGAGAAGCCATGGCGGCGGGCGACTGGACGACGGATTTGCGCTGGGTCCGGGGCGAACAACTGGCCTCGTTCACCCATTTCCTGGATATTCCCATCCTGATGGTGATCGTCGCCCTCGGCGCCCTGCGCCCGGACAACTGGATCGCCTTTGCCATCGGCACCGGTATCGCCGTGGCCGTGGCGACGGCGTTGAACTATTGGGTGCCGCGGATGTATCCCTGGAGCAGCGACGAGGAGGCGTAGGGGGCGGCGAGGCCGGTACGCGGGCAGCGTCCACGAGCCCAGGGGTGACCCGCGCAACGTCAGGTGGTCGAGACATGGCGAATTGGATCCTACGCCGGGCGGATCATGGCGACGCGGACGATCTCGCCGCCTGTATCGATGCGGCCTATGCGCGATACGCGGCGCGCATAACCGACCTGCCGCCGGTATCGGCGAACTGCGCCGAGGAGATCGCCAAGCATCAAGTGTGGGTGGCGGAAATACAGAACGAGATTGCCGGTGGCCTCGTCATGATTCCCGAGGACGGCTTCATGCTGATCGCCAATGTCGCCGTGCATCCCGATCACATGGGCGCTGGACTGGGGCGGGCGCTGATTGCGCTCGCCGAAACCGAGTCGGTGGATCAAGGATTTCGTCGGATGCGCCTAACGACGCATGTGGAAATGCCCGAAAACGTTCTGTTCTATGAGCATCTCGGATGGGAACAGGATCACCGACACGGCAACAAAATTTCGATGATAAAGACGACCTGAAACGAACACGGTGTTTTTTCCGCTCGAGGCAAAAGGCCGCCATCGGCGCGCCGCACCGACCTGCGCTTTACTCAACCCTCGCCCAACTCGCTCTCGATCTTCGCCTGCATGCGGCGCATGCCGTGCAGCCAGCGCTCCAGGTCGTCGTTCTTGCCGTCCATCCAGGTCTGGGCGATCGGGTCGGTGAGGATCAGGAAGCGTTCCTCCTCGACCGCCTCGGCGACCATCTCGGCCACCTCCTCGGGCTCCTTGATCGGCCCGGCGGCGTTGCGGGCGAAGGCCGAGTTGGTGTCGCCCAGCATCGGTGTGCGCACGCCCAAAGGCGCCAATAAGGAGGTATGCACGCCCTTGTCGTGATAGGTGATCGACATCCATTCGGCCAGGCCGACCACCCCATGCTTGGTCACCGAGTAGGGCAGGTTGCGGTGGGAGGTCAGGATCCCGGCCATCGAGGCGGTGTGGATCAGGTAGCCCGAGCCGCGCGCCAGCATGCCCGGCAGCACCGCCCGGATGGCATGCACATGGGACATCACGTTGACCCGCCATTGCGCGTCCCAAAGGGCCGGGTCGTCACTCAGGGGATCGCTGCCGGTGGCGACGGCGGCGTTGGAGAAGAAGATGTCGATGGGACCCAGGGCGTCCTCCACCACGGCGACCATGGCATCGATTTCGGCCGCCTCGCCCAAATCGCAGGCCACCGCCAGGCCGCCGACCTCGCCGGCCACCGCCTCGGCCCCGTCCCGGTTGATGTCGACCACCGCGACTTTGGCGCCGCGGGCGGCGAAATTGCGGGCGCAGGCGGCGCCGATGCCGCTGGCACCGCCGGTGATGACGGTAACCTTGTCGTCGAATTGCATGGTTCTACCTCGTTCTTCCGATAGTAGGTCCTAGATCACGCTCAGATCCGGCGGTTGGCCCAGCAGGTAGGCCCCGACGGTCTGGTAATGGCCGCGCCGGCCCTGCAACTGCTGGACCACGGTGTGCATGTCGCGGAACCGCCGCTCGAAGGCGTTGCCGGCGAAGATCGCCGTAGCGCCGGCCAACTCGTAGGCGGCATCGCCCACCGCCTTGGCCTCGTGGATGGCGTGGGTGGCGGCCAGCCGGATGCGCATGCGCTGATCGATGGTCAACTCATCGCTGGCCACCACGGCGGCCCAGATATCCTCCAGTTCGCTCAACAGGAACGCGCGGGCGGCGCCCAGCCGGGCCGCCGACTGAGCGGTCTCGGCCTGCACCATGCCCTGATCGCGCAACACCTGCCGGGCCAGGCGCGGCCGCTTGTCCACCGCCAGGGCCTTGAAGCCCTCCAGCATGGCCCGGGCGATACCCAGGGCGGTGCCGGCGAAGCCGGCCGCGTACAGGCTCATGGCCGGGAAAAGATACAGTGGCGCCCGGTAGCGCCGGGCCGATGCTTGGTCCCGGTCCAGGGCGTACTCGCCCGGCACAGGCAAATCCGCCACCGCGAAGTTGTCGCTGCCGGTGGCGCGCAGGCCGATCACGTCCCAGATCTCGGTGACCGAGGCCAGATCGGCCGGGTACAACAGCGTGCGCACCAGGGGGCCGCCCTCGGGCGATTGCCTGGGCGTGCCGTCGGCCGCCGCGATGACCGCGTGGCCGCCCAGCCAGCTGGCGTGGTGGCCGCCGCTGATGAAGGACCAACTGCCGCTCAACCGGTAGCCCTCGCCGTCCTCCAGCGCCCGGCAGTTCGCCCCCGGCCCCCAGGCCAGCACCGCCCGCGGATCGTCGCCCCAGATCGCCTCGGCCACCGGGGCATCCAGGTAGGCCGCGCTCATGGCGCAGCCGTTGGCCTGGCACAGGCACCAGGCGGTGCTGGCATCCACTTCGGCGACCGCCTCGATGGTGCGGAAGAAATCCGGCGGGCCGAGTTCGGCGCCGTCGAACGGCCGCGGCAGCAGCAGCCGGAACAGGCCGGCCTCGTGCAGGGCGTCCAGCAACTCGGGCGGCAGCCGGCGGTCATGCTCGGCCCGGTCGGCGGCGGCGGCGATCAGCGGGCCGAGTTCACGGGCCCGGGCCGGATAGTCCGTTTGTTGCTCGTCAGCCGATGGCGACCGCATCGTTCCTCCTCCCATGGGGCGTCGGTCGACAGCCGGCGCCCGTGTCCATTGAAGGCCATGGCAGTGCGCCGTTCAAGCCGGCAACAGCAAGGCCCGCCGATTGGCGCCCGCCATCACGCCATGGCGAACGGCCGGCAATAGGTGCGACAAGTCCGTTCGACCAAGGCAATATTGCGGTTCGATCGATATCGACACGGGCGGCTCACAGAGACGAAGGCTTCAAGTACCATGGCGCTGACCGACGCAATCACCACCATGAACCTCAACGACCTGGTCGAGTTCGACCGCGACGCCCGGCTGGTGCGCAAGAAGATCTTCCAATCCGAGATCATCGTCTCGGAAATCGTTTGTTACGAACCGGGGCAGTTCACCAAGACCCACGTCCACCCGAACCAGGATGAGATCTTCCTTTGCCTCGAGGGCAAGGGCATCATCACCTTCGCCGGCGGGGATAACGTGCCGATCGAACAGGGCAGCGTGGTGTTCGTACCGAAGGGCACGGAACACGGCGTCGACACGGTCGCCAGGGAACGCTTGGTGTTGGTCTTTACCAAGGGCCCGGGGTTGCCCAACCCAAGCCGCAAGAAGAGCTCGGCGTGACGGATAGGCGCCGGTCGGTTGGCCGGCATTACCAGTGCCAGGCCGGCCAGCGTTAGCTAATGGTTCAACGGCCCATTGCCGGCAGAAGGATGACGGCAGATCTCAGCGGCTTCAGCCCTCGCCAAGCCATCGCCGCGCCGCCGCCATATCGCGGAAAACCCGGATCACGTCGGACGCTTCGCTGTGGAAGATCTCGTACATTCGGGCCATACCGAACACCAAGTCGGCTTCGGCGACGATTGCCCGACGGCTACCCTCACCAAAAATATCGTTGTGGCGGGCAAGGTGGCCCATTTCACTGCCGGACGCCGTGAACTCGGTAACCTGCCGAAGATCGATGATCTGATTGTAGCCTTCATCGAATTCCGGGTCGTCACGAAGCCTGCGGCGATGATCCATGATTTCGTCCGCCGTCAATACACCGTGCGCCTCGGTGAATACCGTTTCCAAGGCTTTGTCGATTTCATAGCTGGCGGGCATCAGCGCCTCATTTAATTCGCCGGTGCGGCACTCAATGTAATGCCGGCGGGTTTTGAGCCATGGGCGGTCGGTCTACCGCGAACGTCCACGAAGTCGCCCGTTATCATACTGCCCGGCGCGTGTGCCCGAAAGGCCGCGAGAGGCCGTGGCCAGGGCGGGAAAACCGCGCTAGGGTTGGGCCCTGGACAACCCCAAGGTCGGCATCCCTTTCATCGAAAAGGCCCGATCCCTCGGCATTCGTAGTATCTGCATCCACAAGGGGCTGTCGTTCTCCAGCCTGTCGCCCAAGTTCACCTATTGCGCCGATATCGGCCGGGCGGCCCGGCTGTTCCTGGACGTCAATTTCATCGTCTGCCACTCCGGCCTCGAGACCGATACGCGCGAAGGGGTCTACGAGGGGGCAGCGGCGCGGCGCGCGAAATATGGGGCAAGGAGGGCCATGGCGCTGAAATGCTTCCGGGCGCATCTTTTCAAGCGCCGGGTGACGTTATACTTTCTCGATCCTTTGCGATGGCGTTGCAAGGGGAAGCGGGAGGCATGGCATGGTTTTCGGGTCCGTGACCGTTCTGGTGGTCGAGGACGACGCCTTCTCACTGCGGTTCATTGGCCGCATCCTGGAGAGCCTCGACGTCGCCGGCGTCATCAGCGCGGGCAATGGCGTGGAAGCTTTGGAAATCCTGCAGGGAACCGAGTCGCCCATCGGTCTGGTGATCAGCGATATCGAGATGCCGGACATGGACGGCTACGAACTGGTGCGCCGCATTCGCTACGGCACCGTGCCTCAGTACAAGGACATCCCGATGCTCATGCTGACCGGCCAGGACACCGACGACAACGTCAAGAAGGCGCAGATCCACAAGATCGACGGCTTCATCGTCAAACCGCCCAAGGCCAGCGCCATCGAAATCCACATGAAAAAGGCACTGGGACTTTAAGGCACGAACCGCATCGGCCTGGGCCGTGGTCAGGGCGGGAAATCCGCGCTAGGCTGCGCGCTTGGGGGACAACGGTTCAAAGACCCATTGCGGGCGGGAGGATGACGATGAAGGCCAAGGCGGCGGTGATGTACAAGGCTCACGAGCCATTGAGCATCGAGGAAATCGATATCGACAAACCGACCCGGCGCGAGGTGCTGATCCGCACCGCCTTCGCCGGCGTCTGCCACAGCGATCTGCATTTCATCGACGGCCTCTACCCCATTCCCTGTCCCTGCGTGCTGGGCCATGAATCCGCCGGCGTGGTCGAGGCGGTGGGCGAGGACGTCACCTACGTCAAGCCCGGCGACCACGTCATCACCTGCCTCTCGACCTTCTGCGGCGAATGCGAATACTGCCTGACCGGCCGGATGTCGCTGTGCCTGAGCCCGCTGACCAAGCGCGCGCCCGACGGCGACCAGCGCCTGAGCCTGAACGGCGAGGTGGTGACCCAGTTTGCCAACCTCTCCTCCTATGCCGAATACATCCTGACCCACGAGCATTCGCTGGTGAAGGTGCGCGAGGACATGCCGCTGGACCGGGCGGCGCTGATCGGCTGCGGCGTGATGACCGGGGTCGGCGCGGTGTTCCATACCGCCAAGGTCGAGCCCGGCTCGACGGTGGCGGTGATCGGCTGCGGCGGCATCGGCCTGGCGGCGATCAATGGTGCCGCCATCGCCGGCGCCGGCCGCATCATCGCGGTCGACATGGTCGGCTCGAAGCTGAACCTGGCCAAGGAGTTCGGCGCCACCGACGTGGTCGACGGCAGCGAGGGCGGCGTCGTCGAAGCCATCAGGGAGCTGACCGGCGGCGGCGTGCATTACTCTTTCGAATGCGTCGGCCTGAAGGATACCGCCGAACAGGCCTTCAAGATGCTGCAACGGGGTGGTTGCGCGACGGTGATCGGCATGATCCCGGTCGGCACCAAGATCGAGCTGCACGGCCCCGACTTCCTGGGCGAGAAGAAGATCCAGGGCTCGGCCATGGGCTCCAACCGCTTCCGCATCGACATGCCGCGGCTGACCGACTTCTACTTGCGCGGCGATCTGAAGCTCGACACCATGATCTCCGGCCGGATCAAGCTGGAACAGATCAACGACGCCATGGACGAACTGAAGACCGGCGAGATCGCCCGCAACGTCATTGCTTTTTAGGGCGATGGGGTTTTCGGCGAACCCGATCGGCCGCCGCCCTGCCCCTGCGAGATGCCCGGGTCACGCCCAGGTATGACGTAACTTATTGTAATATCAGTATTATTCGTCATTGCCGGGCCTGACCCGGCAATCTCGAGAAAGACGCGCGACGCTTGGCCCATGAGCTATTTCGTCTACATGTTGGCCAGCCGACCGAACGGCACCTTGTATACCGGCGTCACGAACAACCTGGTGCGGCGGGTCTACGAGCATCGCGAGGGCGACGCCGACGGCTTCACGCGACGGTACGGCATCAAGCGGCTGGTATGGTTCGAGGAAACCGCCGAACCCCGTGTCGCCATTCAACGCGAGAAGAACATCAAGCACTGGCCAAGGGCCTGGAAAGTGTCCCTTATCGAGGAAGCGAACCCGACATGGCGCGACCTATACGATGACATCACGCAATAGGCCCGGCCCTACCCGATCATGCTGTAGCCGCCGCTGACCGAGAGCACCTGGCCGGTGACGTGGCCGGCGACGGCGTCGGAGGCCAGGAACAGCACCGCGTTGGCGATGTCGCGCGGGCGGCCGACCTTGCGCAGGGGCAGCGACTTGGCGATCTTCTCGAACTGTTCGGGGGTGAACATGTTGTCCTTGTCGACCCACATGCTGTTCTCGCCGACCTCTTCGTCCTCCTCCGGCACGGTGACGCCGGGGCAGACCACGTTGCAGCGCACGCCGCTGCGGCCGTTCTCCTTGGCGATGGTCTTCATGAAGCTGTTGATGGCCGCCTTGACGCCGCCGTACACGGCCTCGCGCGGCTCGCCCTGGCGGGAGGCATCGGAGCTGATCGAGACGATGGCGCCATGGCCCTGGGCGTTCATGCCATCCAGCACCGCCCGGGTGCAGTTCAAGACGCCCAGATAGTTGATGCGGATCACCCGTTCCCAGAACTCCGGGGTGGTCTGGGTGAAGAACATCAGCTGATCCCAGCCGACGTTGTTGACCAGGACGTCGACCTGGCCGTGGTCCTCGACGGCCGCCGCCACCAGTTGCTCGACCTCCGCCAGTTCGGTGACGTCGGTGCGCAGGCAGCGGACCTGGCCGCCGCCCAGGCCAGAGGCCTCCTCGGCCACGCGGCCGCCCTGGTCGACGTCCAGTTCGGCCATGGTCACGTTGGCGCCCTCGGCTGCGAAGCCCAGGGTGATGGCGCGGCCGATGTTGGAACCGCCGCCGGTGACGATGACCGATTTTCCATTCAGGCCCAGATCCATTTTATCCTCCTACATGGTACCGGCTTGCCGGTGTTTCTTCTCCTGGGGGTCATGCTAGGCGATTTCTACGGGGCGGACCAAGCCGGATCGCCAATGAACGCCTCGCGCATCGCCGATTTCGCAGCCGCGTCCTGCCAGGAAGCCTCGACGGCGTTCAGCACCAGGTTGCGTATTTCTTCCGGGCCGAAACCGAACACCTGGTGCAGGGCGAGGAATTCGTCGGCCAGGGTGTTGTGGAACATGCCCGGATCGTCGGTATTGATGGTCAGCATCAGGCCCTGGCGCCAGAACCGGCCGACCGGGTGCTGGGCGATCTCCGCCACCACGCCGGTGGCGATGTTCGACAGCGGGCAGACCTCCAACGGCATGCCCCGGGCCGCCAGCAGGTCCAGCAGGGCCGGATCCTCGGCCGCCCGTACGCCGTGGCCGATACGATCGACGGCGAGGACATCCAGGACACCGCGAACGCTGTCGGCGCCGGCCGCCTCGCCGGCATGGGCGGTGGTGCCGAGGCCCAGGCGCCGGGCCCGCTCGAAGATCCCGGCGAACGGCTCCGGCGGATAGCGATGCTCCGAGCCGCCCAGGCCGATGCCGATCACGCCATGCTGCCGGACCTCGGCGACCTGCTCCAGGGTCCGGGCGGCCTGCTCGGGCCCGGTGTCGCGCACCATGTCGGCGATCAGGCGCACCGTGGTGTTCGGCACCCGCGCCAGGCCGCGTTCGATCGCCAGCACCAGTTCCTGCGGCTCCAGGCCCTGATCGCTGAAGCGGCTGGGCGAGAAGAACACCTCGGCATAGCGGATGTTCTGGCCCAGCAACTCCCGCGCCATGGCCTCGGCGATCAAGCTGAAATCCTCGTATTCGCGAAGAAAGCCGTTCTTCCAGATCCAGGCGTCGATGAAATCGGCGAAATCCCGATAGCTCAGCCGCCGGCGCAGGTCGGCCTCGCCCGGCACCTCCCGATCGCCGCCGTACTTCTGCATGAGCCGCCATAACGCCGGAAGGGGGATCGCCCCTTCCAGATGCAAATGCAGTTCCGCCTTCGGCAGCGCCTCCAGCCAGGCGCGGAACGCTCCGTTCATGCCGTCACCGCTCATGGCGAAGGCCGGGGATCAGCGGTCGACTTCGGCATCCAGTTCCTCGTACGCAACCATGGCACCATTCCTCTGTTGTCCATACCGTTCGACCCGATGTCAACGCCCACGCCCCACCCTGGATGGCCGGCGCGTTGACGGCGCCGCCGTCATGCGAATAGGTTCCCCCTCCATTCCCGCCCGCGTTGGAGTTCCCCATGTCCGCCAGCCTCGAAGCCCTGTTTACGCCGATCACCCTGAAGACCGTCACCATGCCCAACCGCCTGGCCATGGCGCCGATGACCCGCCGGATGTCGCCGAACGGCGTGCCGGGCGCCGACGTCGCGGCCTATTACCGCCGCCGGGTGGAGGGCGGCATCGGCCTGATCATCACCGAGGGCGTGGGCCTGGACCATGTCAGCTCCTCCGGCCACCGCGACGTGCCCAACCTGTTCGGCGAAGCGGCCCTGGCCGGCTGGCAAGGGGTGATCGAGGGGGTGCACGCCGCCGGCGGCCGCATCATCCCGCAGCTTTGGCATATCGGCGGCGCCCGCCAGCCCTGGATGGAGATCGAGGTGCCGGGACACAGCCCCTCGGGCGTCGTGCTGGGCGATTTCGGCAGCGCCGTGGCGATGTCGCGGGACGATATCGAGGCGGTCGTCGGAGCCTTCGCCTCGGCCGCCGCCGATGCCCGGCGCAGCGGCTTCGATGGCGTCGAAATCCATGGCGCCCACGGCTATCTGATCGACCAGTTCCTTTGGGACGGCAGCAACCGCCGCGACGACGACTACGGCGGCTCGATGGAGAACCGCGGCCGGCTCGCGGCCGAGGTGGTGGCGGCGGTACGCCGGGCCACCGATCCCGATTTCCTTATCGTCTTCCGCTTTTCGCAGTGGAAGCCCATCGACTACGAGGCCCGCCTGGCGACCACGCCGGAGGAGCTGCGGCGCATCGTCGAGCCCCTGGCCGAGGCCGGCGTCGACGTCTTTCACGCCAGCACCCGCCGTTACTGGCTGCCGGAATTCGAGGGCTCGGAGCTGAACCTGGCCGGCTGGACCCGCAAACTGACCGGCAGGCCGACGATCACCGTCGGCAGCGTCGGCCTGGACGACGTCTCGCGCGAGGCCGCCAAGCCGCGGGACCTCTCCGACCTGCTCGAACGCCTGGCGGCCGAGGAATTCGACATGGTGGCGGTCGGCCGGGCCCTCCTGGCCGATCCGGCCTGGGCCAACAAGATCCGCGACGGCCGTCAGGACGAAGTGACGGGCTACACCCAAAAGGCCCTGGCCAGCCTGACTTGAGGCCATGCACCTGCTTCGAGACGGGCGCTTCGCGCCCTCCTCAGCATGAGGTTATTTCATTGAAATTAAACAGATATTCTCATCCTGAGGAGAGCCGCAGGCTCGTCTCGAAGGACGATTGGGACAGGTTACCTGGTCGGCCGGCCGAACCAGATGCCGGGGCGCAGCAGGGTCAGCGCCAGGAACAGCAGCAAGGCCCCGCCGGCATAAAGGAAGGTGGTCTGGAAGGCGGCGACGAAGTACGCCGTCGGGTCCGGATGTTCGGCGGCTCCGCCATCGCGGAAGGCGGTGAAAACCAGCATCATCGTCGTCGCCCCGGAAACGATGCCGACGGTGCGGGTGACCATGGCCAGGCTGCCGGCGACGCCGCGCTCCGCCAGCGGCAGACGGCCGGTGACGATTTCCAGGTAGGCGACCTGAAACAGCCCCATGCCGGCGCCCTGCAACAACTGCGCCGCGGCCAGGCCGGCGATGCCGGTGCCGCCATCCCAGGTGCCGACCCACAACAGGCCCAGGGCGGCCAGACAGGCACCGGCCAGGGCGATGCGGTTGGCCGCCACCCGGGCGGTCAGCCAGCCGCCCAGGGGCGAGGCCAGCATCATGCCGAGGGGACCCGTGGCCAGCACCAGGCCGCCGGCCACAAGGGAAAGCTCGGTCGCCTCGATCAGGAAATAGGGCACCAGCAGCAACACCGTGAAGCCGACCAGGTTGACGACGCTGTTGGCCAGGTGCAGCAAGGAGAAGTCGAGGTCGCGGAACACCGCCAAACGGACGATCGGCTCGGGCACCCGGCTTTCACGCAGCCCGAAGCCGATGAAGCCGAGCAGCGAGGACAGCGCCAGGGCGGCGATCAACGGCCAACTGCCGTCGGCCTGCTGGACCTGGTTCAGCATCAGCAGCACGGCGCACAGGCTGAACGCCAATAGCCCGGCGCCGACGAGGTCGAACGAGCCGACCGCGGCGGCCCGGCGCGCCCGGGGCAGCAGGAACGACGACGCCAACGCGGCCAGGGCGATCGGCAGGCGGAACCAGAACACCGCGCTCCAGCCCCAGGCCTCGACCATGGCGCCGCCCAGGGACGGCCCGATGGTGGCACCGATGCCGAACATCATTGCGTAGACGCCGAGCACCCGCCCCCGCGCCCGTTCGGGAAACAGGCTGGTGGCGAGCGCCGGCCCGCAACTGAGCACCAGGGCCGCGCCCACGCCCTGCACGACGCGAAAGAACAGCAGCCATTCGAACCGCTCGGCGCTGCCACACAGCACGAAGGATACGGCGCTGCAGACCAGGCCAAGCTGAAACACCCGGCGATGGCCGAACAGGTCGCCCAGCTTGCCGCAGGCCAGCATCAGGCTGGCGTAGGTCAGGACGTAACAGATCACCACCCACTGGATGGCGCTCAAGGCAACGGCGAAGTCGCGGGTGATGAAGGGAAAGGCGATGTTGACGGCGGTGTCCAGCGGCCCGACCAGGGTGCCAAGGCCGACCACCGATAGGCCGGCCACGCCGCGCCAGTTCATCGCCCGCCCTCGACCAATCCGCCGCGGTCGTCCGTTCTAAACTTCGGCGTAGCGTTCGACCACGTCGCGCCAGCCCAGCGCCTCCCGCGGGCTGGCGATGGCGGTCGGCAGGCCGGCCATCGCGGTCACCGGCACCAGCAGCCGGTCCACGCCGGCCGCCGCCAGGGCCGGGATGTCGTCCAGGTCGGCCGGCAGGCTGGCGGTGATTTCCAGGGCGTCGGGGTCGCGGCCATGTTCCTCGGCGGTCTGCCTAGCCAGCGAAATCAGCTCGCCCGGCGCGTCCCGGGCCGGGAAGAAGCCGTCGCCAAGGCGCCCGGCCCGCCGGGCCGCCGGCCGGGAATGGCCGCCGACGATGATCGGCACCGTGCCATTCGCCGGTTGCGGCCGGCAATAGGCGCCGTCGAATTGGATGAACTCGCCCTGGAAGCTCGGCCGCTCGGCGCCCCACAATTCCCGCAGCACGGCGACGTATTCGTCGGTTCGCCGGCCGCGATCCTCGAACGGCGTACCGATGGCCTCGAACTCCTCGCGCAGCCAGCCGACGCCGATACCCAGCAGCACCCGGCCGCCGGACATATGGTCCAGGGTGGCGACCTGCTTGGCGGTGATCACCGGGTTGTGCTGCGGCAGGATCAGGATGCCGGTGGCCAGCTTGAGGCGGCTGGTCGCCGCCGCCGCATAGGCCATCCAGATCAGCGGATCCGGCAGCGGGACGTCGTCCATGCCGCCGGCCATCTTGCCGTCATCGGAATAGGGATAGGTCGAGGCGTAGCCCTCGGGCACCACTGTATGTTCGACGGTCCAGGCGGAATCGAAGCCGGCTTCCTCGCCGGCCTGGACCAACTCAACCGCCTGGGCCGGATCGATGTAGCGGCCGGTGTTGCAATAGCGCAGTCCGAATTTCATGGCATCCTCCCCGAAGCGGCGATGACGAAGGCAGTCATCCTATACTAACGGTCCGTGATATTGATCTGTATCACCATCGCCGCGGCAAGGGGGACCGATGACCGAAGGTAAGAGGCCAGAGCTGAAGACGCCGGCAACCGCCTGCGATACCCATATGCATTTCTACGACGCCCGCTTCCCGACGGCGCCGACGGCGGTGTTCACGCCGCCCGACGCCTTGGTCCAGGACTACCGCGCGATCCAGGCCAGGCTTGGCCTGGAACGGGTGGTGGTGGTACAGCCGACCACTTATGGCCTCGACAACGCCTGCCAGTTGGAAGCCCTGGCCGCCCTGGGCGATACCGCCCGGGCAGTGCTGGTGGCCGACGCCACCACCCCGGATGTCGAATTGCAGCGCCTGACCGGGCTAGGCGTCCGTGGCATCCGCTTTCACATGCTGCCGGGCGGCGCCCTGCCCTGGGAGCTTTTGGAAGAGATGGCGGCGCGGGTGCACAACTTCGGCTGGCACGTGCAGTTGCAGTTGAACGGGCGGGAACTGGCCGACCGCCTGACGCAGCTGCAGCGCCTGCCCGGCGATCTGGTGATCGACCATGTCGGCCGTTTCATGGACCCGGTGCCGCTCGACGATCCCAGTTTCGGCGCGCTGTTGACACTGCTGGAAGGCGGGCGTTGCTGGGTCAAGCTGTCGGCGCCGTATGAATCCTCGGTCGTGGGCGGTCCGGGTTTCGCCGACGTGGCGGCCGAGGCCCGCGCCCTGGTCAAGGCGGCGCCGGAGCGGATGCTGTGGGCCAGCAACTGGCCGCACCCGAACCAGCGGATCGCCTATGACGAGGCCGACCTTTTGGACCTGCTGCTGGACTGGGTCGACGACGCCGCCACCCGCGACCGCATCCTGGCCGACAACCCGGCCGCCCTGTACGGCTTCTAGTAACGGGCCTGCAACTGCGAAGTGCCGCCGGTCTCGCGCACCCGAGCCACCGCTTCGGCCAGGTCGGCCAGATACTGCTCGCGTGCCGGCTCGTGGTACATCGACAGCATGGCGTGCAGGCCCTTGGGCGACCGGGTCAGGCCGGGCAGCCAGCCCTTTTGCTCCAGCCGCTCGGCGACGGCGAATATGTCGAACGCATGGGCGCCGAAGTTGATGATGGTCAGATCCGGTTGGGCCCACAGGTGCAGCCCGTCGATGGCGGTGATCCCGGCCACGTAGGCATCGGTCATCGCCGCCAAGTCCCGGGCCACCCGGACATAGCCGTCCTCGCCCAGATGGCGCAGCACCGCCCAGGCCGCCGCCACGGCGCCGCCGGCGCGGGTGCCGCTCAGGGTGGCGGTGGCGAAGGGGCCGTGCGGCCAGTCCTCGAACTGAAAGACGCCGCGATCATGATCCTCGGCCCGGCGATAGAACACCGTCGAGGCCGGCTTCGGGCAGAAGCCGAACTTGTGCAGATCGGCGGTCAGGGAACGCACCCCGGGGATGGCGAAATCGAACTCGGGCACCGGCCGGCCGATGCGCTGGAAGAACGGCGCGAGGTAGCCGCCGACGCAGGCGTCCACGTGCAGCCAGATATCGCGTTCGGCGGCCAGCTCGCCCAGTTCGGCGATCGGATCGACCACGCCGTGGGGGAAACAGGGGGCGGAGCCGACCAGCATCATGGTCTGCCCGTCGGTCGCCGCCGCCAGGGCGGTGGCATCCGCCCGGCCGTCGGCGCCGGTGGCCAGGCGGTGAACGGCGATGTCCATGACATCACCGGCCTTGTTGAAGGCCGGATGGGCGGAGAACGGCGCGACGATGTTGAACGGCTCGGTCATACCGCCCCGGGCCCGGGCCCAGTCACGGCAGGCCTTGACGGCCAGGAAGATGCTTTCGCTGCCGCCGGTGGTCAGGTTGCCGGCCGCGCCCATCGGGGCCCGGAACAGATCCAGGCCCATCTCGACGATCTCGTCCTCCATGCGCTTGAGGCCGAAGAAGGCCCGCTTGCCGCCCAGGGCGTTCTGGTCGAAATAGTTCATGAAGGCCCGGCGGCCGACCTCGCGGGCCCCATCGTCGCCATCGAACACGAAAAGCGGCGTCCGGCCCCCTCGCCAGTCAATATCGCCCCCCGACATCGCCGCCATCTCGGCCTCCAGGGCCGGCCAGTCGCTGCCGCGCTTGGGGAAGGCCTGGCGGTCGGTCATGGCCGATCGCCTAGTCCAGGACTTCCCGGTTGATGACGATCGCCGGGTCCAGCCTGCCGTCGAAGCAGTCGACGACGTTCTGCGCCGCCCAGCGGCCCATGCGGAATATCGATTCCTGGGTCACGCCGGCCGAATGCGGGCTGACCAGGATGTTGTCGAGCTCGAACAGGGGATTGTCCGGCGTCGCCGGTTCGACCACGAAGGGATCGATCGCCGCGCCGGCGATCACCTCCGCCTTCAGGGCTTGATACAATGCATCTTCGTCGATGATGCCGCCGCGAGCGGTGTTGACCACGAACCCGGTCTCGGGCATCGCCGCCAGCTCCGCGGCGCCGACCATGCCGTCGGTCTCGGGCGTTTTCGGGCAATTCACCGAGAGGAAATCGACCTCGCCCAGGAGACTGCGCCAGTCCCGCACCGGGGTGGCGCCGGCGGTGGTGATGCCGTCCTGGATCACGTAAGGGTCGTGAACAAGCACCTTCATCTCCATGGCGACGCAGCGGTTGACCAGGCGGCGGCCGATCCGGCCGAAGCCGAGGATCAGCACGGTGCGGCCGGCCAGATCGTAGGCCGGCAGTTCGAAACGGATGCCCCAGTTGCCGGCCCGGGTCTCCCGGTCATAGACCCGGGCGCGTTTGGCCAGGGCCAGCATGAACAGCAGCGCATGTTCGGCCACGGTCACCGAGTTGGCGGTGCCGGCGATGGCCAGCGGGATGCCGGCCTTGCTCAGCGCGGCGACGTCGACCGAGTCGTAGCCGACGCCGATGCGCGAGGCGATCTTCAGCTTTTCGGCCATTTCGATGATGCGGGCGGTGAACGGCGCGATACCCAGGATGACGGCGTCGTAGTTGCCGATGTGCTGCCGGATGTTGTCTTCCGACAGTTCGGTGAACCGCTCGCATTCGATATCGTCCCGGCCATCGAACACCGACTTCATGCCGTCGCTGATTACCGATTGGATCATCACCCGCTTCGTCATGCCACTGCCTTCCCTCTCCCACACCGTTTCGCCGCGCCCCGCCGGGCCGGCCGCAGCCGCAAGGTACCCCATGGCATCGGGTGGCGCGAGGGCGGTTGAGCTGGCGCAATGCCATTCGGTGGCGAATGAGGTTAGGCTTGGGAATGAGCACTTCCGGCCCAAGCCCCAATCGCGCCGAACATTGGCAAGGCATCTACGACGCGCGCGAGGAGCATGAGGTCGGCTGGTTCCAGGAAACCCCGGCCCGCGCGCTGAAACTGATCGAGGCCGCCGGCTTGCCCTCCGATGCCGCGATCATCGATGTCGGCGGCGGCGCTTCGCGGCTGGTCGACAACCTGCTGGATCGCGGCTTCACGGATCTGACGGTGCTGGATTTCACCGACGCCGGCATCGAGAAAGCCCGGCAACGGTTGGGCGATCGCCAGGGCTTGGTGACCTGGCTGATCGCCGACGTCACCACCTGGCGGCCCGAGCGGCCCTATGATCTCTGGCACGACCGGGCGGTGATCCACTTCCTGACCGAGGCCGCCGACCGCGCGGCCTACCTCTCGACGCTGCGGGCGGCCGTTCCGCCCGGCGGGCAGGTGATCATCTCCAGCTTCGCCGAGGACGGCCCCGAAATGTGCAGCGGCCTGCCGGTGGTGCGTTACGGCGTCGAGGCGATGGCGGCGGCCTTCGCCGGCCTGCTGACCCTGCAAGAGAGCGAGCGGGAGACCCACCACATGCCGTCGGGCACGGCACAGAACTGGCGTTATTTCCGTTTCCTGAGAGACGACGACTAGCTCCGCCTCGCCACTCGCCGGAGCGGGATTTCCTTTCCCGGAACGCCCCATGTATGGTGTCGCCGAAACGCCAAACGGCACCATCGAAAGTCATCAGGACGAGGAAACCACCACCATGCGCGACGCCGTCATCGTCTCCACCGCCCGCACGCCGATCGGCAAGGCCTATCGCGGCGCCTTCAACAACACCCATGCCGTCGACATGGGCGGCCACGTGATCAGCCAGGCCGTGGAAAGGGCCGGCGTCGACCCGGCCGAGATCGAGGACGTGATCATGGGCGCCGGCCGCACCGAAGGCTGCACCGGCGGCAACGTCGCCCGCGGCTCGGCCATGCGGGCCGGCCTGCCGGTCAACGTTTCGGGCCTGACGGTCAGCCGGGCCTGTTCCTCGGGCCTGAACGCCATTTCGGTGGCCGCCCAGCGGATCATCTCCGACGGCGTGCCCGTCGCCGTGGGCGCCGGCCTGGAGAGCATCTCGCTGGTGCAGAACGATCACGCCAACACCTACTTCCGGGTCAACGAATGGCTGGATGGCCACCTGCCGTCGATCTATGACCCGATGCTGAAGACCGCCCAGACCGTGGCCGACCGCTATGAGGTCTCGCGCGAGTCGCAGGACGAATACAGCCTGCAAAGCCAGCTGCGCACGGCGGCGGCGCAGCAGGCCGGCCGTTTCGACGACGAGATCGTGCCGATGCCGACCGTCAAGGCGGTGACCGACAAGGAAAGCGGCGAGGTCAGCTACGTCGATACCCTTTTGGAGAAAGACGAAGGCAACCGCCCGAGCACCACCCTGGAAGGCCTGCAGGGCCTGAAGCCGGTGACCCGGGACGACGGCCACATCACCGCCGGCAACGCCTCGCAGCTATCGGACGGCGCCTCGGCCTGCGTGCTGATGAGCGATGCCGAGGCGGCCAAGCGCAACCTCGAGGTCATGGGCATCTACCGTGGCCTGGTGGTGCACGGCTGCGAGCCGGACGAGATGGGCATCGGCCCGGTGTTCGCCGTTCCGAAGCTGTTGGAACGCAATGGCCTGAGCATGGACGACATCGATCTGTGGGAGCTCAACGAGGCCTTCGCGGTGCAGGTGCTGTACTGCCGCGATAGGCTGGGCATCCCCAACGATCTGTTGAACGTCGACGGCGGCTCGATCTCCGTCGGCCATCCCTACGGCATGACCGGCGCCCGCCTGACCGGCCACGCCCTGATCGAGGGCAAGCGCCGGGGCGCCAAGCATGTCGTCGTGACCATGTGCGTCGGCACCGGCATGGGCGCCGCCGGCCTGTTCGAGATCCCGCAATAGGCTGGACCGCGACCTCGGGGTGCCCCGATGAAAAGCAAGATGTGCGAGATGTTCGGCATCGAGTTGCCGATCTTCGCCTTTTCCCATTGCCGCGACGTGGTGGTCGAGGTCTCCAAGGCCGGCGGCATGGGCGTGCTGGGAATGGCCAGGATGAGCCCGGAGCGGGTCGAGGAGGAGCTCGACTGGATCGACGCCCATATCGGCGATCGGCCCTATGGCATCGACGTGTTGATGCCGAGCCGTTTCGACGACCCGGGCGATGGCAAGTTCGACCCCGACAGCCTGCTGCCCAAGGAACATGTCGCCTTCGTCCGCCGGCTGCTGGACGAGGCCGGCATCCCGCCGCTGCCCGAAGACGAGGCGGCGGAGATCAAGCGGGAGATCGTCAAGGGCCTCAATTTCACCCCGGCCGAAAGCCTGGCGATGGTCGACACCGCGTTGAAGCACCCGATCAAGCTGATCGTCAACGCCCTGGGCTCGCCGCCGCCCGAACTGGTCGAACGGGCCCACGCCCGCGATATCAAGGTCGGCGCCCTGGCCGGCAAGCCCAAGCATGCCCTGCGCCATCGAAACGCGGGTTGCGATTTCGTCGTCGCCGTCGGCACCGAGGCGGGCGGCCATACCGGCGAGGTCTCCTCCCTGGTGCTGTGGCCGTCGATCGTCGATGCGGTGGCCCCGCTGCCGGTACTGGGTGCCGGCGGGGTCGGTCGGGGCCGGCAACTGGCCGCCGCCCTAGTGCTCGGCTGCGAAGGGGTCTGGACCGGCTCGCTCTGGCTGAAGACCGTGCAGTCGGAGGTGATCCCCGAGATCAAGCAGAAGATGTTCGAAGCCGAAGCCACCGATGCCATGCTGACCACCTCGGTCACCGGCAAGTCCTGCCGTACCCTGCGCAATAGGTTCTCGGAAGCCTACGAACTGCCGGGCGCGCCGCCGACCCTGCCGGCGCCGACGCAGAATTACCTGTGGTGGCAGGAAGGCCGGACCCGGGTCGAGCGGGTCCGGGCCAAGGAGTTCCTGACCTACCCGGTCGGCCAGATCGTCGGCGACATGCAGGCCGAGACCTCGGTCCGGGAGGTGGTCTACGAGCTGCTCCACGAAATGCTCGACGCCCGCGAACGCCTGGACGGGATGCTGGAATAGTAACGAGCACGTAGAGGGATCTTTCCGAAGGATTCGCCTGTGCTAGGGTAGCGAATGAGAGCGGCTGAGCGAGCTTCATGACCACGGCTACTCGCGGCGCGACGCCCTACACTCTGGCGTCATGGCGACTGACGCCGGGCTGCACGGCGCTGGTGGTCATCGACATGCAGAACGACTTCCTCAGTGAAGACGGCTGGTACGCGCAATCTGGCATCGACATTTCGCACATGCAGCAGTCAATTGAGCCGGTACGTGCGCTGGTGGCAGCCGCGCGCGAACAGCAAGTACCGGTGATCTGGACCCAGCACGGCTTTCGTGACATGACCGACGCCGGCGTGTTCGCCACGCTGCGCGGTTTCATGAAAGATGGCGGCCTGCGCAAGGGAACCTGGGGCTACGAGTTGATCCCAGAGATGGAAACGCGCCCCGACGATTGGTTTGTGGAGAAGAACCGCCTCAGCGGCTTCTTCGCCACCAATCTCGATTTGATCCTGCGCGGCCTCGACGCCGATACGGTTCTCATTTGCGGCGTGTTGACGAACCAGTGCGTGAAAGCGACGGCGGTCGATGCCAACTACCGTGACTACAAGCCGATCGTCGTGCGCGAAGCAACCGGTACGACATTGCCGCATCTACACGAGCCGGCCTTGGAAATGATCGCCGTCGGGATCGGCGAGACGCGTAGCCTCGACAACACCCTGAAGGACCTCAAGGGCCTGTCAAACCGGATTAATGAGGCTTAACCCGCATTTCCCACCGTGGTCATGGCCTGCGCGTCGCTGTCGGCTCGACAGGGCAGGAGCATAGAGGGGTCTAGTCTTGCATAGAGGGGTCAAGTCTTGACCCCTTTCTCCCTTTCTCCTGACCCCTTTCTCCCCTTTCTCCTTTCTCAAAATTTCGGGGACACGATCAAATCGTGTCCCCGAAGATTTTCTCCCCGAAATTGGTGCCTAGCCGCTGCTGTTCATCCGGTCGCGCAGCTTGTCGCCGAAGGTCATCAGCAGTTGCAGGCTGCGCTGGGTTTCCGGCTTTGACAGCATCGACAGGGTGGCGAACAGGCCGCCCGAAAGTTGCAACTCGTTGGTCTCCGCCACGGCGTCGTCCAGCGACCGTTTGGCGTCATCCGCCAGACTCGCCATTTCCTCGCTGCCCACGGTGTTGAGCATGTGTTCGAGGAAGGTGAACATTCGTTCGACGATGCTGTCGGTGGCCGCCGAGCGCGCCGCGTGCAGCAGGGCCACCATGTCGAACAGGGTGTCCAGGCCGCCGGTGCGGTGCAGTTCGGTCAACCGGTCGATGGCGTTGAGCACGGCCTCCTTGGTTTCCTCGTCGTTCAGCCGGTCGACCACCTCCAGGGAATTGGCGGCGGTGGCCGACAGCCGCTCGACCATGGCGTCGGTCAGCGCCTCGCGCGCCGCCAGGCTGAGCCGGGCCAACTCGTCGGCTTGATTGCTGAGTGGCTGCTGGTTCATCTCGCCCCCCTCTACAACAGACCGCGGGCGGACAACCAGTACATCCGGTTATAGGCCAGCTTGAACCAGTGCAGCATCTGCGACGGCGGTCCCGGATTGGGCGGCGTGGTGTAGTTGAACCAGACGTAGGTGCCGGTGCTCATGCCGGTCTCGATGAAACAGAACACCTTGCCGTCGTAGTTCCGCGCCCAGCGCCCTTCGGTGCACAGCGAGGCGATGTTGTCGATGATCGTATCGGCCTCGAAATGCGCCGTCGAGCCGGCCTTGGAGATCGGGATGTTGGTGGTGTCGCCGACCACGAAGACGTTCTCCGAGCCTTCCCGCAGCAGGCTTTCCCGGCCCGTCGGCACCCAGCCGCCGGCCCCGAGATCGGAATCCTCGATCACCTGGGCGCCCGAATGGGGCGGAATGGTGACCAGGAGGTCGTACGGCAGGGTCACTTCCTCCTCGGAGGAAATCGTCTTGGCCGCCGGGTCGACCTCCTTGGTGTTGAAGAAGGTCTCGTACTTGATGCCGTACTTGTCGAACTCCGGCTGGGTCCACATGGCCACCGGCTCCAGCGCGTGGAGGCGGCCGATCGGGTAGGTGTAGGTAATCTCGGTCTTGTCCATCAGCCCGCGGCCCGACAGGTAGTCGTGCAGCATGAAGGTGATTTCCAAGGGCGCCACCGGGCATTTGTGCGGCGCGTTGACGTTGACCACGATCTTGCCGCCCTCGAACGCCTCCAGGGCGTCGCGCATCTTGCGGGCGCCTTCCAGGTCATAGAACCAGTGCGCACCCTCTTCCATGCCGGGCACGTTCTCCGGACGGATGCGCGAGCCGGTGGCGATCACCAGATAGTCATAGGAATAGGTCTTGCCGGATTCGGTAACGACCTGGTTGCCCTCGACGTCGATCTGTTTCGCCGGGTCGATGTGGTAGGGCACGCGACGGTCCAGCACCTTGCGCTGATCGCGGAACAGCTCGCTCTCGCGGATCCGGCCGAACGGCAGGTACAACAAGCCCGGCTGGTACATGTGGGTGTCGGTGGCACCCAGCATGGTGATGCTGACCTCGTTGTTGCGCATCTCGTTGCCGAGTTGCCGGCACAGGCCGTTGGCGACAATGGTCCCCGAGAGGCCGCCACCGACGATCAAGACATTCTTGGCCATAACCCATTCTCCTCCGCTGTTGACAGTCGGTCCAGCCGGACCGTTGCCGCGATTGTTATTTCGCCTTGCGTACGACGATACTCCAATACCCGTCACATTCGTCGATCCCGACCATCTCGTGCCGCACCTTGGCGACCCATTCGGGAATGTCGTTGGCCGAACCCTTGTCGGACGACCAAACCTCGATCTCGTCGCCGATCTCCACCAGTTTCAGGGTGGCGATCAGCTCCATCAGCGGCCCGGGGCAATAGGCCCCCCGGGCATCGATCTTGGTGCGTTGCGTCATCGCTCGTGTCCTTCCGATCCGCCCCGCTACAGGGTGATGAATTGCGCCTGCTCGGCGTCCGAGAGGAATTTGGTCAGCCCCATCACCCCATCGAACAGGTCATCGACCAGATCGCCTTCCTGCCAGCCGCCGACATCCATCGCCATGGAACAGACGTGGGCCTGCAGATCGCCCAGCATCTTGCCCTGTTGAAACAACTCGACGGCGTCCGGCGCCCCCTTCTCCAGCATCAAACCCGAATAGGTGCCACCGTGGTAGCGCGCGCCGTCGGGCGGTTCCTTTAGGAAGGCCAGGACGGCGTTCATGCTGACCAGCACCTGCACCGGCCGTTCCGAGACAGCCGCCACCGAGGCCATCATCGCGGCCATCTGAATCTTCTCGTGTTCGCCGGAACAAAGGAGAATGCACAACGGCCGCGTTGTCATCGCCCCACCTCGTACTGCACACGCCACGACCGGGCGATCTTGCAGCAAACATTCGTGGAATACAAACTGATCCCACGGAGCGGAGGTGACAGGCAACACGGCGGTTGCTACCGTCATGCTGGCGAGCGTGAAAGAGGACGCGACATGAACGGCATACACGACCTGGGCGGCATGCACGGCTTGGGGCCGATCGACCGCGAGGACGGGGAACCGGTGTTCCACGAGGCCTGGGAGGGCCGCGCCCTGGCGGTGACCCGGGCGATGCTGGCGGCCGGGCACTTCAATCTGGACGAATTCCGCCACGGCATCGAGCGCATGGCGCCGGCACATTATCTGGAGTCGAGCTACTACGAGCATTGGCTGGAGGGCACCATCACCTTGCTGGCGGAGAAGGGCATCGTCGGCGAGGCCGAACTGGCCGCCCGCGTCGAGCAACTGGCCGGGGAGGACCGCTGATGCCGATCGTCGATCTGGAGACGGTGCGCGGCCTTTACAAGGTGCCGGGCGCCGCCCGCCTGGACCTGGATATTCCCGCCAGGTTCAAGGCCGGCGACCTCGTCGTCGCCCGCAATATCAATCCGCCGGGCCACACCCGCCTGCCCCGTTACATCCGCGGCAAGCAAGGCAGCATCCGGCGCGATCACGGGGTGTTCCATTTCCCCGACGCCGCCGCCCACGGCCTGACCGACCGACCGCAGCATACCTACAGCGTGCGCTTCAGCGCCCAGGAGCTGTGGGGTCCGGAGGCGCCGCAAAAGGATGCCCTGTACATCGATATGTGGGACGACTACCTGGAGCCGGCCTGAGCTTTCGCGCTGAAGCGCCGAATTTCCCTTATTTGCTGTTTAGCGCACGATTTACGCATTGATCGGGCAAAAGGGCGGATGTTTGCAAAAACATCCCGCCCTTGATGCGCTACTATTTCATCGGGACACTACGGGTGGATGCTTGCTTGGTTCTTGGACCAAGGAGTGCGCGAAATGAATATGATGGCGCCGATCGAGGTGACGGGCGGGGCCCTGGTTTCGGGCAACCAGGCCATTGCCCGCGGCGTGTGGGAAGCCGGCGTAACCGTGGCGGCGGCCTATCCCGGCACGCCGTCCACGGAAATCCTGGAATTCCTGGCCGCGTATCCCGAGGTCAACGGCCATTGGGCGCCGAACGAGAAGGTGGCGCTGGAAGTGGCGATCGGCGCCTCGCTGATGGGCGCGCGGGCCTTCTGCGCCATGAAGCATGTCGGCCTGAACGTCGCCTCGGACGCCCTGATGTCGCAAAGCCTGGCCGGCGTCGCCGGCGGCCTGGTGATCGCCGTGGCCGACGACGTCGGCCTGTCGTCGTCGCAGAACGAACAGGACTCGCGTTTTTGGGGCCGCTTCGCCCACCTGCCGGTCCTGGAGCCGGCGGATTCCCAGGAAGCTTACGAGATGGCCCTGGCCGGCTTCGAGTTGTCCGAGCGCTTTGGCTGTCCGGTACTGTTGCGGCTGACCACCCGGGTCTGCCACGTCAAGACCCAGGCCCGCTTCGGTCAGCGGCATGACCATCCGGCGACCGGCTTCATCGGCGACCCGGCCCGCTGGGTGTTGATCCCGGCCCATGCTCGCGGCCGCCTGGGCCGGCAGCAACAGCGCGATCGCGACCTGGCCGCCTTCGCCGAGACCTGCGGTTTGAACCGGGAACGCGACGGCGCCGATAGGGGCGTCGGCTTCGTCACCTCCGGCCCGGCCTATCTGCACGTGCGCGAGAGCTTCCCCGAGGCGCCGGTGTTCAAGCTGGGCCTGAGCCATCCGCTACCCATGGAACGGCTGCGGGCCTTCGCCGACGGGGTCGAGACCCTGGTGGTGGTCGAAGAGACCGAGCCGCTGATCGAGACCGAATTGCGGGCCGCCGGCATCCCGGCCCACGGCAAGGATCTGCTTCCCCGCAATGGCGAATTGACGCCCGACATCCTGCGCCCCGTCGGCCGCCGCCTGCGCGGCGAGACCGGCGACGACCAGCCGCCGGCGATGGCCGAGGTCTTTCCCCGGCCGCCGACCATGTGCGTCGGCTGCCCGCATCTGGGCGTCTACTACTGCCTCTCCCGCTTCAAGAACAAGGCGATCATCGCCGGCGACATCGGCTGCTATACCCTGGGCGCCGGCCATCCCTGGCAGGCGCTGGACAGCTGCACCTGCATGGGCGCCTCGATCGGCATGGCCCTGGGCATGGACCTGGGCCGGGGCGAAGAGGATTGCGACAAGGCGGTGATCGCGGTGATCGGCGATTCCACCTTCCTGCACATGGGCATCCAGGGTCTGCTGGACCTGGTCTACATGGGCGGCAATGTCACGGTGATGCTGCTGGACAACCGGACCACCGGCATGACCGGCGGCCAGGACAACGCCGCCAGCGGCCGCGGCCTGGCCGGCGACCCGGCGCCCAAGGTCGATTTCGCCCAACTGGTGCAGGTGCTGGGCGTGCGGCCGGAACGGGTGCGGCGGGTCGATCCCTACGAGATGCCGAGCCTGTTCAAGACCATCCGCGAGGAGGTCGCCCAGCCCGAACCCTCGGTGATCATCACCAACCAGCCCTGCGTGCTGATCGACGACTTCCGCCGCCACGCCCCACTGGCGGTGGACGAAGCTGCCTGTACCGGCTGCGGCAACTGCCTGAAGGTGGGTTGCCCGGCGATCCAGGTGACCCGGCGGGAAAGCTGGACCGGACGCAACGGCCGGCAGTTCGAGAAGGCCTGGACCCGGATCGACAGCGCCGCCTGCACCGGCTGCGGCCTCTGCGCCGAGACCTGCGGGCCGGACGTCATCGTGCCGTACCAGCCCGCTGCCCAGGGGGCGGAGTTGAGGCGATGAGCGACGGCCGGACAAACTGCACCAACGTCATGGTGGTCGGCATCGGCGGCCAGGGGGTGATGACGGCGGCCGAGGCCCTGGCCCAGGCGGCCCTGGCCGCCGGCCACGATGCGAAAAAGACCGAGGTGGCCGGCATGGCCCAGCGCGGCGGCGTGGTCGCCTCGCACGTCCGTTTCGGCCGCCGGGTGCTGTCGCCGGCGATCCCGGCCGGCGAGACCGATCTGCTGCTGGCCTTCGAACCGGCCGAGGGGCTGCGCTGGTGCGGCCAGCTTCGCCCTGGCGGGCTGGCCATCGTCAACACCCGGCCGGTGGTGCCGCCGGTGGTTTCGGCCGGCATCCATGCCTATCCCGAGGACCCGATCGCCCAGATCCGCGCGGTCGTGGCGCGCCTGCATGCCATCGACGCCGTCGCCATCGCCGAAGGGCTGGGGAATGGCCGTCTGGCCAACAGCGTCATGCTGGGCGCGTTCGCGCCTCACCTGCCGTTCGATCCCGGGTTGCTGGCGGCGGCGATGGCCGAGCGTTTCCGCCACCGCCGACCCGACTTGGCGGACCTCAATGCCGCCGCCTTCCAGGCCGGCCGAGAGGCCGTGGCGGAGCTGGGCGCCGACGCCGCCTGACGACGGCCCAACCCGAGTCCCTGGATAATCGTCGGACGGCAACCGTCGCACCTTCGCCGCCGCAGTCTTGGCCGCGGGCCCCACGGCGATTTGCTAAACTGCCACCGAGGATTTGGTCCGGACGAAGTCGGGGGGGTAAGACAATGCGTCGCGAACGCACCAATCCAGCGTACAAGGCGTGGCCGGCACCGATCGGCGTCTGGACGATGGCGCTGTGCCTATTGTTCAGCTGGCCGGGCCGGGCTTCGGAACCGGCGATGCCCTTGGAGGATTTGTTCCAGGCCGTCAACGGCTCGGTCGTTTTGGTGCGCACCTGGGAGAGCGTGGCGGTCGCCCGCGACGGCGTCACCCTGGTGCCGGTCACCGACCTCGGCTCGGGGGTGCTGATTTCGACCGATGGCGACGTGCTGACGGCGGCGCACGTGGTGCAGGTCGCCGACGTGGTGCGGGTCGAGTTCGCCGACGGCACGACAGTGGGCGCCAAGGTCGTTGCCTCCGACCCGGCGGTGGACCTGGCGGTGTTGCGGCTCGAGCGGGTGCCGGCGGGTGCCGTGGTCGCGAAGATGGGCGATTCCGACGCGGTACGTATCGGCCAGCGCGTGTTCGTGATCGGCGCGCCCTATGGCCTCAGCCATACCCTGACGGTGGGGCACATCAGTGCCCGCCATCCGCCGGGCGCACCGGGCCGGCCCTTCAACTTCGCCGAACTGTTCCAGGCCGACGTCGCCATCAATCGCGGAAACTCGGGCGGACCGATGTTCGACATGAACGGCAAGGTGATCGGCATCGTCAGCTACATCCTAAGCCGCTCCGGCGCCTTCGAGGGCGTCGGCTTCGCCGTCACCGCCAAATCGATTCAGGAAATGCTGTTGGCCCGTCGGTCGCCCTGGAGCGGTATCAGCGTGTTCAGCCTCGACCGCACCCTGGCCGCGATCCTCAACCTGCCGCAGGACTCTGGGCTGTTGGTCCAACGGGTAGCGAAGAACTCCCCCGGTGCCCGTATCGGCCTGGTGCCCAGCTACCTGCCGGCCAAGATCGGCAAACAGGAACTCATGCTGGGCGGCGATATCATCCTCGAGGTCGACGGCATACAGGTCGGCACGCGCGAGTCCTATCTGCCGCTGCGCCGGCACCTGGCCGAGATCGAGATGGGCCAGACCATCATGGTCAAAATATTGCGCCATGGTCGGGTGATCGAACTGAAGGCGGTTCGCGAGGAATAATCCGCCCACGGTATCCAACGGTGCCCCCGACCTCTTGCGTGGTCGTTCAATGCCCGTCGCCGGCCGGCCGGCGCAGGTACATGTTGGTCGCCTTGGCCGACTGCACCACCTCGTCGCGCTGATTGCGGATTTCCCGATCGAATTCGACGATGCCCATGTTGGGCTTGCTGGTCTCGCGCTTGAAGGTCACCCGTTGCACCACATGGATGGTGTCGCCGTGCTTCACCGGCAGATGGATGCGCCAGTTGTCGACGCCCAGCATGGCGACGATGGTGCCGTCGGTGATGCCGCTGGCATAGCCGAGCCCGCCGGCCATCGACCAGACCAGCGGGCCGTGGGCGATCGGCTCGCCGTAGGGCTGGGTCTTGCAGAATTCGTGATCGCAATGGGGCGCGTTGAAATCGCCGGTGATGGAGGCGAAATTGACGATGTCGGTCAGGGTGACGGTGCGGCGCGGCGTCACCAGTTCCATGCCGATCTCGAAATCCTCGTAGTACATGCCGCGCGGCTCGCGATGCGTCGTCATCAACTCTCCTCCCTTCGGGCACAGGTGTCAGGCGAATGCCGATAGATCGGCGGCGATATTAGAGCGTTTTCCCAGCCTGCGGAAATCGGGTAGTAACGCCAGCAATTCGGGCGACGCCGGCCCGGAAAGAAAGCGGAATGGAGCGGCCTGGTGACCATCATTTCGGAAGACTGGATCGCGCACCACGCGCGCTTCGCACCCGAGCGCGAGGCGCTGCACGATCTCGCCTCCGCCCGGTGTTTCAGCTACGCCGCGCTGGATGGGCGCGTCAGCCAAGCGGCGCTGTACCTGCGCGACGGCCTTGGGGTCCGGCGCGGCGACCGGGTGGCGGTGCTGAGCCACAACGACAGCGACGTCTTTGAGATCCAGTTCGCCTGCCGCCGTTTGGGTGCCATCTTCCTGCCGCTGAATTGGCGGCTGGCGGTGCCGGAACTGGAATATATCTGCAACGACGCCACACCGGCGGCGCTGCTGCATGGCGTTGAATTCGCCGACGAGGTGGCGGCACTCAGCGAGCTTTGCGACATCCCGGCCATCGCCACACTCAACAACGGCGGCGACAGCGACTACGAGACCGGCATCGCCCGGGCCGTGGGCGGGATCGAGCCGGTGGAGCGGGAACTCGGCGATACCTGGACCATCCTCTACACCTCCGGCACTTCCGGCCGGCCGAAGGGCGCCCTGATCACCTACAGCATGGCCCTGTTCAACGGCCTCGACTGCGCCATGACCGGCGATCTGACCTCGTACTCGAAGAACCTGGTCATCCTGCCGACCTTCCACACCGGCGGCCTGAACGTCTGGGCCAATCCGCTGTTCCAGGCCGGCGGCTGCAACGTGGTCATGCGGGCCTTCGATCCGGCCGATCTGCTCAGGATCCTCGGCGACAAGGAGCTCTGCATCACCCACACCCTGGGCGTGCCGACCAACTTCCTGATGCTGGCCGAGGAACCGGGTTTCGCCGAGGCCGACCTCTCCCACATCACCTGCCTGTGTGTCGGCGGCGCGGCGGCGCCGAAGGAGATGATCAAGAGCTACAACGACGTCGGCGTGCAGTTGCGGGCGATGTACGGCATGACCGAGATCGGCCCCCTGGGCCTGGCGCTGCCGCCCGAGAAGAGGCTCGAGAAGCTCGGCTCGTCGGGCCTGCCGACCATGCACACCAGGATGAAGATCTGCGATCCCGACGGCGGTCCGACGCCCATCGGCGAGGTCGGCGAACTGATGATCAAGGGACCCTCGGTGACACCCGGCTATTGGAATAGGCCCGAGGCCAACGCGGCGGCCTTCACCGAGGACGGCTGGTTTCACACCGGCGATGCCGCCCGCCAGGACGCGGACGGCTTCTACTACATCGTCGACCGCTGGAAGGACATGTTCATTTCCGGCGGCGAGAACGTCTATCCGGTGGAGGTCGAGAATGTCATCTATCAGCTCAACGGGGTGCTGGAAAACGCCGTCATCGGCGTGCCGGACGAGAAATGGGGCGAGGTCGGCCGGGCCTACCTGGTGCTAAGGGACGGCGCCAACATCGACGCCGATGCCGTCATCGGCCATTGCAAAAGCCAGCTCGCCAACTACAAGGTGCCGAAACAGATCCGGATGATCGACGAATTGCCCCACAACGCCACCGGCAAGGTCCTCAAGCACCAATTGCCGACGGACTAATACCAAATCGCAATAGGCATAACTTGTCCCGTTCGTCCTTCGAGACGAGCCTGCGGCTCTCCTCAGGACGAGGAATATTGCTTATTTTCAATCGGTTATCCTCATGCTGAGGAGGGCGCGGAGCGCCCGTCTCGAAGCATGTCTAAGGGTCAATCTCACTGTAATTCGGACTAAGACAGTGTTCCCTACGCCGCCAGCCAGCCCTGCGCCCGGGCGGCGTCCTGGCGGCAGCGTTCGGGGCCGCCCAGGACCTGGCGGTCGTAACTGATGCGCTTGAACCAGAAATGCAGGCCCATCAGGTCGGTGAAGCCCATGCCGCCGTGGACCTCCGTGGCGGTGCGGGCGACCTCGCGCCCGACCTCGGCCAGATGCGCCTTGGCCAGGCAGGCCAGCACCCGGCGCTCCGCCTCGTCGTCGAGGTCCTGCACGTGGGCGGCATACCAGACCAGGGACCGGCAGGGTTCCAGATTGGCGACCATTTCGGCGCACATATGCTTGACCGCCTGGTAGGAGGCGATCACCCGTTCGAACTGCACCCGCTGGCCGGCATAGTCGACCGCCTGGTCGATCATGCACTGGCCGGCGCCCAGGGTATCGGCCGCCAGCATCAGGCGGCCGGCGTCCAACACCCGCCGGGCCACGGCGGGGGCATCGTCGGCGCCGTCCAGCAGCACCGCCTCGGCGTCGTCGAGGTCAAGATCGGCCAGCGGCCGGGTGCGGTCGAGGCTGGGCCGGGCGCTCAGGGCGACGCCGTCCGCATCCAATGCCACGATGGCGGCGCGGCCGTCGGCCAGGTAGACCAGGGCATGGCTCGCCCCGCCGCCGTCGAGCAGTCCCGTCAGCCGCCCTGACAGATGTGCGCCGGACAGGCTCAGCTCGGCCGTGCCGGTGGCCCCGGCCAAGGCGCCGGCGCCGACCGCCAGGCGCACCTCGCCGGCGGCGATGGCCGGCAGCCAGTGCCGCCGCTGTTCCTCGCCGCCGGCCAGCGATACCGCCAGGGGCGCCATCACGCAGGCGCCGACGAACGGCGTCGGCGCGGCGCTGTAGCCCAGGGCCTCGGCCGCCACCGCCGCCTCCAGCATGCCCAGGCCGGTGCCGCCATGGGCCTCCGCCACCAGCAGGCCCGGCAGGCCCAACTCGCACAGGCCGGCCCAGAGATCGGCATCGAAACCGCCCTTATCCGCCGCCAGCCGCCGGATCAGGTCCAGATCCACGGCATCGGCCAGATGGCCGCGCAGCGATTGCTCGATCAGCCGCTGGTCTTCGCTCAGGCCGAATTCCATCGCTCAGCTCCGCGCCGGCGGCACCACCGCCTTGGGTTCGCGTGGCATGCCGAGGCCCCGTTCGCTGATGATGTTCTTCTGGATCTGCGAGGTGCCGCCGCCGATGATCAGGCCGATGTCGTACATGTAGTCGATCTGCCAGGCCGTCGCCGGATCGTTCTCGCCGAATTCGTGCGGCTCGTAGGGCAGCCCGGCCTCGCCGAGGACGTCGATCGCCAGGGCGCTGAGCTTGTGGTTCAGGGTAGTGCCGTAGAGTTTCTGGATCAGGCCGGGGATGCCCGGCTCCTCGCCCCGGTCATGCAGGGTGAGGAGGCGCATGTTGTGGAACTTCGCCGCCAGGACCTCGGCCTGCAGGCGCAGCAGACGGTCGCGGTATTCCGGCAGGTCCATCACGGCGACGCCGTCGATCACGGTTTCCCGCATCATCTCGCGGATGCCGTGCAGGCGCTGCAGTTGCTTGTTGGGATCGCCCAGCATCACCCGTTCATGTTTCAGCGAGGCGATGGCGACCTTCCAGCCGTCGCCCCGGCCCATGACGATCTGATCCATCGGCACCCGCACGTCGGTCAGGAAGGTCTCGTTGAATTCCGGGCGCTCGGTCATGGTCACCAGGGGCCGCACCTCGATGCCGTCCGTGTCCATCGGCACCAATAGATACGACAGGCCCTTGTGTTTCGGTGCCTCCGCTTCGGTGCGGCACAACAGGAACATCATGTCGGCGTAGTGCGCCCCGCTGGTCCAGATCTTCTGGCCGTTGATGACGAAGTCGTCGCCAACGGCCACCGCCTTGGTCTGGGCATTGGCCATGTCGCTGCCCGAGCCGGGCTCGGAATTGCCGATGCACCAGATGGTCTCGCCCGTCAGGGTCGGCCGCACCCAGCGCGCGCACTGCGCCTCGCTGCCCAAGTCCAGCAGCGAGGGCACGACGATCAGATTGCCGACGTCCAGCAGGCCCGGCGAAATCCCGGCCCTGGAGAATTCATCAGCGATGATGGCGGTCTCCAGCACGTCCGGTTCGGCGCCATGGCCGCCATATTCGGTCGGCACCGTGCGGGCGAAATAACCCCGCTCCAGCAGCAGCCCCTGCCAGTCCAGCGCCTGCTGGTCCGGCCGGTTGCGGCCGCCGCCGAATTTCGGCGAGCGGTGGCCCTCCGCCTCGATGAAGGCCCGGATCTCCGCCTGCAATTCCTGGTGCTTCGTCGAATACGTCAGGTCCATCTCGAACGGCCACTCCCGATTGCCCGTCGGTTCCCACCAAACCACTCCCGAAGGGCGGCGGAAGTGTAGCGGCAACGGCGGGGTCACGGAACATCAGGCCGGCATATTCAGGCCAATTCGCGGTCGCTGCCCCGTTGTGCCACCATGGCCGGCGTTGGTTTGGCAGAAATGTAGGGAGACATCCGGTGCGCGTGAGGTTTGTAGGCGTGGCGTTGGTGCCCGAGGGGATATGGCCATGAGCGGGCGCGGTATCAGGGGCAAGGTGGCGGTCGCCGGCATCGGCGAGACCACCTATTACAAGCATGGCCAGTCGCCGGACGCCGAGTTCGTCCTGGCCCTGCGGGCGATCCTGCGGGCGGCCGAGGATGCGGGGATCAGCCCGCGGGAGATCGACGGCTTCGCCTCCTATGCCAACGACCGCAACGAACCGTCCCGCATCGCGGCGGCCCTCGGCATCCCCGATCTGCGCTTTTCCAACATGCAATGGGGCGGCGGTGGCGGCGGCGTCGCGGCCGCCGTGGGCAATGGCGCGGCGGCGGTGGCGGCGGGCCTGGCCGACTGCGTGGTGGTCTATCGGGCCCTGGCGCAGGGGCAGTTCCGGCGCCTCGGCGCGGCCCTGCCGGACCCGACCGTGTCCGGCGACATGGCCTATCTCGCACCCTATGGCGCCCTGTCGCCGGCGCAAAGGTTCGCCATGCAGGCGACCCGGTTCATGCACGACCATGGCGTCGAACACGGCGTGCTGCGGGCCATCGCCATGGCCTCCTACCAACACGCCCAGGCCAACCCGCGCGCCGTGATGCACGGCCGGCCCCTGGACGCCGAGACCTATGACAACAGCCGCTGGATCGTCGAGCCGGTGAACCGGCTGTTCGACTGCTGCCAGGAGAACGACGGCGCGGCGGCCTTGATCCTGGTGTCGGCCGAGCGGGCCCGCGATCTGCGGCAACCGCCGGCCTATCTGCTGGCCGCCGCCCAGGGCTCCGACCAGCGCCGCGGCGCGCCGGTGATGAACGCCCCCGATTTCGGCTCCGGCTCCTTCAATACCGTGGCACCGCGTCTGTACGAGGCGGCCGGTGTCGCGCCCGGCGACATCGACGTGGTGCAGGCCTACGAGAACTTCACCACCGGCGTGATGATGGCCATCGTCGAGCATGGCTTCTGCGCCGCCGAAGAGTGCAACGACTTCTTCACCCTGGAGAACCTGACGGCGCCGGCCGGGCGCATGCCCCTGAACACCTCCGGCGGCAACCTGGCGGAATGCTACATGCATGGCCTGGGTCTGCAGTTGGAGGCGGTGCGCCAGATCCGCGGCCAATCCTGCAATCAGGTACCAAACGCCAGGCTGGCGATGAACATCGCCGGCCCCATGGTCACCCCGGTCAGCAGCCTGATCATGGGTTCGGAGGAGACCTTGTGATGACGACCAGTACATACCTGCCCGCCGGCCTGCCGGCCCCGCTGCCCGCCGTCGATGGCCTGGATGTGCCCTATTGGGAAGGCACCCGGCGGGGCGAACTGCTGGTACAGCGTTGCGGAAGCTGCGGCACCTGGCAGTGGGGCCCGGAATGGCTGTGCCACCGCTGCAATACCTTCGAGATGCAATGGCAACCGGTCGACGGCAACGGCCTGATCTACTCTTGGCAGCGGCCCTGGCACCCGGCCCACTCCGTGTTGCGGGACTTCGGGCCCTATCTGGTGGTGCTGGTCGAACTGCCGGCGGCCGGCAGCATCCGCATGGTCGGCAACCTGCTGGGACCCGCCGATCAGCAGGTGGTCATCGGCGCCCCGGTCGAGGCCGTGTTCGAGCCCCACGACGACGCCGAGCATCCCTACACCCTGGTGCAATGGCGCCTGACCCCGTAGCACCTCGAGACCAAGGAGAGCTCCCCCATGATCGAGATCAACGGCATGGCGCACGCCATCCTGACCGTCAGCCGGTTCGAGCAATCGCGCGAATTCTACTGCGAACTGCTGCCGTTCCTGGGCCTGAAGAAGGTCTATGACGGCAACAACTTCGTCTATCACGTCGGCGGACGCACGGCGCTGGGCATCCAGCGCTGCGCCGAAGAGCACGACGACGAACGCTTCGTGCAGAACCGCGTCGGCCTGCACCACCTCTGCCTGCGGGCCCGCTCCCGCGACGATGTGGACAAGATCGCCGAAAAACTGCGCCAGATGGACGCCTACATCGACCGCGGCCCGATCGAGGCGGATTGGGCGCCCGGCTACTACTACATCGTCTTCGAGGACCCGGATGGCATCCGGCTCGAGGTCAACTTCGTGCCCGGCAAGGGATTGCTGGCAAGCGACAAGCCCATGAGCCCCAGCGACGATCCGGACTGGGACCAGAATCCGTAGACCTTTTTGCCATCCCGTTGGTCCGAGGAAGTTTGTCTAGTACCATCGGGCCATATTCAGGGGGAGGACAACGGCAATGACGGCGTCAGCAACGGCTTCCGATCAGGATCGGCATCCCCGGCGGGGTGTCGCCCACGTGGTCGGCGACACCGGGCCCGAACTGTGGCGACGGACCATCCCGGATGTTCTGAAAGATACCGTGGCGCGGTTTTCGGGCCGCGAGGCGGCGGTCTTCGTCGAGCAGGGCGTCCGCTGGACCTGGGCGGAGCTTGATCGGGAGACCGACGCCCTGGCCGGCGGCCTGCGCAAGCTCGGTCTTGGCAAAGGCGACCGGGTCGGCATCTGGTCGCCCAATCGCTACGAATGGGTGCTGACCCAGTACGCCACGGCCAGGCTCGGCCTGGTCCTGGTGACGATCAATCCGGCCTACCGCCTGGCCGAGGTGGAATACGTGCTGAACAAGGTCGGCTGCGCGGCCCTGGTCACGGCCGCGCAATTCAAGACCTCGGACTACCTGGGCATGCTGCAGACCCTGGCGCCGGAGTTGGCCGACTGCGTCCCCGGCGCCCTGGCGGCCGCGAAACTGCCGCAGCTCAAGACCATCATTCGCATGGGCGACGAAGTCACCCCCGGCATGCTGAATTTCACGGACGTTCTGGAGAACGGCCGCGACACCCCTGTGGGGGAGCTGGACGACATCACGGCGACCCTCGAACCCGACGAGCCGGTCAACATCCAGTTCACCTCCGGCACCACCGGCGCCCCGAAGGGCGCCACCCTGACCCACGTCAACATCGTCAACAACGGCCGCTTCGTGGTCCAGGCGCAAAACTTCACCGAGGACGACCGGCTGTGCATCCCGGTGCCGCTGTACCACTGCTTCGGCATGGTCATGGGCACCCTGGGCTGCGTCACCACCGGCGCGACCATGGTGCTGCCGGCCGAGGGCTTCGATCCGGAATCGACGCTGCGGGCCGTATCGGACGAGAAATGCACCGCCCTGTACGGCGTGCCGACCATGTTCGTCGCCGAACTGCAACATCCCGACCTTGGGTCCTTCGACCTCAGCCATTTGCGGACCGGGGTGATGGCCGGCGCGCCCTGCCCGATCGAGGTGATGAAACGCTGCACCACCGAGATGAACCTGGGCGAGATCACCATCGCCTACGGCATGACCGAGACCAGCCCGGTGTCGTACCAGACATCGGCCGACGACCCGCTCGAACGGCGGGTCTCGACCGTGGGGCGCATCCAACCCCACGTCGAAGGCAAGATCATCGACGAGAACGGCAATACCGTCGCGCCGGGGGAGCAGGGCGAGCTCTGCACCCGCGGCTACTCCGTCATGCAGGGCTATTGGGGCGAGCCGGAGCGCACCGCCGAGGCGATCGACGACGACGGCTGGATGCACACCGGCGACCTCGGCACCTACGACGCCGAAGGCTATTGCAACATCACCGGCCGGGTGAAGGACATGCTGATCCGCGGCGGCGAGAACGTCTATCCGCGGGAGGTCGAGGAGTACCTCTACCGCCATCCGGCGGTCCAGGAGGTCCAGGTGTTCGGCGTTCCCGACCCGAAATTCGGCGAGGAGATCTGCGCCTGGATCGTCCTCAAGGCCGGCGAGACGGCGACCGAGGAAGACATCAAGGCGTTCTGCCGGGGCCAGATCGCCCACTACAAGGTGCCCCGCTACGTGCGATTCCAGGGTGAATTGCCGATGACCGTCACCGGCAAGGCCCAGAAGTTCAAGATGCGCGATACGATGATCGAAGAGCTCGGCCTGGTGGCCGACGAGTCCGCCTGAGGGGCGGAGCGGCCGTCCTCACAACGGCAGGGCGCCGCCGTCCTTCATGGTTTCCAGCACGATGTTGGAGGTGACGTGGGCGACGCTGGCATGGGGCAGCAGCACGTCCGAGACCAGGGCCGACAGTTCCTTCAGGTCGCGCACAACGACTTTGAGGAGGTAATCGGCCGAACCGGTCAGGGCGTGCGCCTCCAGGATGGCGTCGGTGGTGCGGGCCAGATCGCGGATGCCGGCGGCGTCCTTGACGTTGTGGGTGTTGAGGGCGACGGAGATGAAGACGGTGATGCCGAAGCCCAGCCGCTCGGCGTCCAGCACCGCCCGATAGCCGCGGATGATGCCGGATGTCTCCAATGCCGCCCGGCGCCGCGAGCATTGCGAGGCCGACAGGCCGACCCGGCCGGCCAGCTCCTGGTTGGTCACCGCGCCGTCGACCTGCAGGGCCTCGAGGATCTTCAGGTCCAGGGCGTCCAGTTCGCCGGCCCGCTGCATGCCGCGCCGCCCGCCGCCGTCAACGACGCCGGCCGCGGCCAAACACCCGCCGATCCGTCGGGGCCAACGTGGGATCATGCATCTGCGGAACCTCCGCCCTGGTGGCTGGCCATCGACGCCGCGACGATGGCTCCTTGGCGGCAAAGTGTGCCATCTTCCGGCCGGATGGGTCCAGCCGGGCGCCACCGGGAACAGGGAGATACGACCATGCCGAAGATCGATGCCCAGCGCCTCCTCGCCGACCTGCGCCATCTCAGAAGCATCGGCGCCCAGGGCATTGGCGTGGTGCGGCCGGCCCTCTCGGCCGCCGACATGGAGGCCCGGCGCTGGCTGCGCGGGCGCTATCAGGCGGCCGGGTTGGCGGCGACCATCGACGGCGTCGGCAACCTGCTGGGCCGCTCGCCCAACCCCGGCCCGGGCCTGCTGATCGGTTCCCACTCCGACACCCAGCCCACGGGGGGCTGGCTGGACGGCGCGCTCGGCGTGATCTACGGCCTGGAGGTGGTGCGCGCCCTGGCCGAGGATCCGGAGACCCAGCATCTGTGCGTCGACGCGGTGTCCTGGCAGGACGAGGAATCGCGGTTCTTCGGCTGCCTCGGCAGCCGTTCGTTCTGCGGCCTGATGCCCGCCGAAGTGGAGGAGGGCTTGCGCGACAAGGACGGCGTCGCGCTCGGCGAGGCCATCGCCGAGGCCGGTTTGCGGGACACGCCGCGCCTGTCGGTGGAGCGAGAACGGTATCTGGGTTTCTTGGAAGCGCATATCGAGCAGGGCCCGCATCTCGAGGACGACGGGCAAAAAATCGGCGTCGTCAGCACCATCGTCGGCCTGCGCGGCACGGTGTTTACCTTCACCGGCCAGCAGAACCATGCCGGCACCACCATGATGGAGGGGCGCAAGGACGCGGCGACGGCGCTGTACGCCCTGGCCCATGCCATCAACCAGGAATTCCCCAAGGCCGCCGGCCCGCGCTCGGTCTGGACCATGGGCCGGGCCGTGGTGGCGCCGGGGGCGCCGTCGATCGTGCCGGGCCATGCCGAGTTGGAGTTGCAGTTCCGCGATGCCTCGGACGAGGTGCTCGACGCCATGCAGGCGGTCGCCGACCGCCTCGTCGCCGAGGTCAATGCCCAGGGCGGCGCCAGCGTCGAGGCGCGGCCGTCGCGGGTACAGATTGCGCCTGCCCACATGGACCCGGGCTTCCAGGAGCATCTGGCGGCGGCGGCCGAACGCCACGCGCCGGGTCAATCGGTAGCCATGCCCTCCGGCGCCTTCCACGATGCCGGCATCGTCTGCGGCGTGATGCCGTGCGGCATGCTGTTCATCCCCTCGATCGGCGGCATCAGTCACGATTTCGCCGAGGACAGTCACGACGACGACATCGTCCTCGGCTGCCAGGTGCTGGCCGACGCCGCCGCTTCGATCCTGCAGGCAGCCTAGCCCCTACCTATCTATCGAGCATCCCGGACACCTCGCCGGCCGGTTCGGCCAGGCCGTCCAGGGCCGCGACCTGGCCGACGGTGACCGGTCGCGCCGGCGGCCGGATGGTATAGGTCTGGGGCGTCCGGCCGGCCAGGGGCGGTTCGTCCGACAAAAGCCGGCCGACCGTGGCCTCGCACAAGCGTCCCTGGCACGGGCCCATGCCGCAGCGGCTGAAGGCTTTCGCCTGGTTGGGACCCGGCACCCCCAACCCGCGCAGCTCGGTCAGCGCCGCCAGCCGCACCCCTTCGCAACGGCAGACCACGGTGTCCGGCGCCGTTGGCCGCAGCACCTCCGCCGGCGGCCGGTACAGCGCCTCCAGCAGGGGACGCGGGCGCAGGTGCCGCCGCAGAGCGGCGGCCATCGGCAAGGCTCGGCCGTTGCGGGCGGCACGGCCGATGTGGCCCAGGCGATAGAGCGCGTCCAGGGCGGACAGGCGGCCGGCCTCCGCCGCCGCCAGGGCACCGCCGATGCCGGCGCAATCGCCGGCCACCGCGATGTCATTGCGGCTGGTGGCGCCCCAACTGTTGCGCCGGGTGCGCCAACAGGCCTGGGCCGGGTCCCATTCCTGGGCGCAGCCGGCGGCCCGCAACAGATGGCCGTTCGGCACCAGGCCCTGGTGCAGCAACAGCAGGCCGGCATCGATGTCGCGTCGCCCGCCGCCGGTGATGAAACCGACGCCGTCGACCGCGCTACCGCCACGGGCCGCCACCGCCGATACTCCGGTCACTACCTCGACCCCGGACGATTTGAGCTGGCGCAGCCAGCCCCAGCCCTTCGCCAGCAGGTCCAGCGAGCCCACGGCCCGGGGCAGGTGCGGCAGGGCCCGCAGATAGTCCCCGAAGCCTTCGCTCAACAACACCGCCCGGGGCGGCGCGCCGACGGCGATCGATTGCAGGGCGAACAACAACACCAGCGGGCCGCAACCGGCGATCACCGCCTCCCCGGCGGCCAGGCCCGAGGCCTTCAACAGGGTCTGCGCCGCCCCCACCGTCATCACCCCCGGCAAGGTCCAGCCGGGTACCGGCACCGGCCGTTCGGCCGCACCCGTCGCCACCAACAGCCGCCGGGCCCGCAACACTTCGGCGCCACCGTCGCCGACCACGGCCAAGGCACCGTCGCCGGCGATCTCCCAGACCGAGGCGCGCGGCCGGTAGCCGGCGCCGCTGCGGCGGAAGGCCCGCACCAGTTCCAGGCCCCCCCGATAGTCGTCGCCCAGGGCGGCGGCGATGGCCGGGCGGCGGTCGCAGACCGCCTCGATATTGCGGTAGATCTGGCCGCCCGGACTGGCCTGTTCGTCCAGCAGCAGCACCGAGGCGCCGCCCTCGGCGGCCAGCGTTGCCGCCGCCAGGCCGGCCGGGCCGCCGCCGATCACCGCCAGTTCAACATCGACGGTGGCGTTCATTCCGGGCTCCCCGCCGTTGCCGGGTCGTAGGGGCGCACCCGCATGCCGGCCGCCACCGGCGTCAGGCAGGCCTGCGCGGTCCGGCCGTCGGCCAGCAGCACCAGGCAATCGAAACAGTTGCCGATCATGCAGTGGGGGCCGCGGGGCGAATTGTCGGCGGCGTTGCGGCCGAATTGGCCGATGCCGTTGGCCAGCAGGGCGGCGGCCAGGCTGTCGCCGGCGACGGCGCGATAGGCTTGGCCGTCGAAATGGAACTCAATTGTCGCCTCGTCGGCTTCAGGCAGTCGTTTGAACATCGAAACGCTCCGGTGAAAAGCAGGCCTGTTCCTCGGGGATGCCGTCGCCGTCGATCCAGCCGGGACAGATCATCGCATGCACCGCCGCCAGGGTAACGCCGCTGTGGCAGGCGAAGACGAAGGCGCCCGGATGCTCGGTCGAGCGGGCGTAGATCGGGAAGCCGTCCGGCGTCATGATCCTGAGCGCGCCCCAGGTGCGAAGGATGCGCAGGCCGGCCAGATACGGCAGGGCGCGTACGGCGTTGTGGGCGATATCGCGCAGCACCCCCAGACGGGTGCCGGTGACGTAGCCCAATTCGTCGTTGGAATAGCCGATCTGGAAGCCGCCCTCGTCGGTCTGGCGGACGATGTTGGTGGGGATGGCCAGACGGGGGGCGGCCCGTTCGGTGATCAGCAGTTGGCCATGCACCGGGTGGATCGGCGCCTCCACCGCCACCTGGCGGGCCAGGTCCGGCGTCGCCAGGCCGGCGGCGATGACCAGCTTGCCGGCCTCGAAAGTACCGGCCTGGCTGCGTAGTTCGAAACCGCCCTCGACCGCCTCGATGTGGGCCAGCCGGGCCCGCGGCCGGTAGTCGCCGCCGGCTGTCTGAAAGCCCGCGTGCAGCGCCCGCAGCAGGCGCAACGGGTTTACGTGGCCGTCATAGGGGGTGAAGCTGCCGCCCGGCACGTCGGGACCCAGTCCGGGGATCAATTTGGCCAGGCCGTCATGATCCAGCAGTTCGTGTTCGTAGTTTTCCGGCCCGACCGCCTCGGAGATTTCCGCCAGCATCTCGCCGAAACCCGCCAGTTCCTCCTCCGACATGGCGATCAGGGCGCCGCCGCGCTGCGAATGGCCGACGTCGATGGCGGTATCCTCACGCAGTTGCGCGGCCAGCTCCGCCCACAGGCGGGCCGAACGCTGCGACCACAGGGCATAGGCCGGCAGGCCCCGGCCCTTGCCCTGCACCCAGACCAGGCCGAAGTTGCCGCGCGAGGCGCGCAGGGCGACGTCGCCCTCGTCCAACAACAGGATCGACCGGCCGCGCCGGGCCAGGCCGTAAGCCAGGGCGGCGCCGACCAGGCCGCCGCCGACCACCGCCACCTCGACCGGACCGCCGTTGGCCGTCATACCCCGCCCCCATCCCATCGGGCTATTCGGCTATAGTGCCGGCCCATGATCCCGGTGACCCCCAGCATCAGCCTGGCCGAGGGGGAGGTGGAGGTGCGCTTCATCCGCGCCCCCGGCCCCGGCGGCCAGCACGTCAACAAGGTGGCGACGGCGGTGCAACTGCGCTTCGACGCGGCCCACAGCCCGGCCCTGTCCGGGCCGGTCAGGCGCCGCCTGGCCCGGCTGGCCGGCCGGCGGATGACCAAGGAGGGGGTGGTGGTGCTGACCGCGAACCGCTTCCGCAGCCAGGAGCGCAACCGCCGCGACGCCATTGGGCGGCTGGTCGAGCTGATCCGCCAGGCGGCGGCGCCGCCGAAGCCGCGGCGGCCGACCCGCCCCGGCGCGGCCGTCAAACGGCGGCGGCTGGAGGGCAAGCGCCGGCGCGGCGAGATCAAGCGCCGGCGGGGGCCGATCACGCCATCTGAATAGAGAGGGCCAGGCATCAGCGCTTGCCTTCGATGGCCACCTCCAGCAGGTAGGGCTTGCCCGACGCAAATGCCTGCCCCAAGGCCGGACCGATCTGTTCGGCCGCCTCGATCCGCTCGCCGCCGACGCCCATGCCGGCCGCCATCTCGACGAAGCCCAGGGCCGGCGCGGCCAGGTCCATGTGCGGATAGTCCTGGTTTGACAGGGCATCGAAGCGCTGGCGGTAGGTGTCCAGATTGTGCTTCAGGACACGGTATTCCCGATTGGCCAGGATCACGAAGACGATGGCCAGGTCGTGGTGGGCGGCGGTCCACAGGGCCTGGATCGAGTACATGGCCGAGCCGTCGCCAGAGATCGCCAGCACCGGCCGTTCCGGACAGGCCGCCTTGACGCCCAGGGCACCGGCCAGGCCCTGGCCGATGCCGCCGCCGCGACCGCTGAAATAGTCGCCGGGCGCGTTGAAGGCGAAACTGCGGGCCAGATCCAGGTTGGCGGTAATGCTTTCCTCGACGACGATGCAATCGGCCGGCATCGCACCGGCCAGTTCCGCCATCGCCCGAACCATGGCCATGGGCTGGCGGTCCCAGGCCTTCTCCAGGCGGGCCCGATGCGCCGCCGCCTCGGCCTCTTTCAGGGCCGCCAATTCACCGTTGCGCCGCTCGGCCGCGGCCAGATCGTCGGCCGAGGCGCCTTTGCCGACGGCGGCGGTCAGGGCCGCCAGGGTGGCCGGCAGGGCGCCGACCAGGCCGACCGCCAACGGGTGGTTGAAGGCCAGCCGCTGCGGCGTCTCCTCGATTTGCAGCACCGCTGCGCCATCGGGGAAGGGGCTGCCCGGGGCGAACCAGACCTCCTCGAAGAACGGCCCGCCGGCCAGCAGCACCAGATCGGCGCCGTCCAGGGCCTTGCGGATGCCGGCCGCCTCGAACGGCAGGGCGGCCCGGGCGTTGGCGTGATGGGAGGGGAAGCTGGCGTGCTGGCGCAACCCCTCGAACCAGACGGCGGCGCCGACGGCCTCGGCCAGGGCCACCAGTTCGCCATGGCCGCGGGCCCGGGCAACGTCGTCGCCGACCACGATGGCCGGACGCTCGGCCGCCAGCAGCAGTTCCGCCGCCCGGGCGATACCGGCCGGATCGGCCGGCGGCGCCCGGTGGAGTTCGCCGGCGGCGCTGGCCGGCTGTTCGGTCTGCTGCTCCATGACGTCGATCGGCAGCGAGAGGAACACCGGGCCGGCGGGCGGGTCGTGGGCCACCTTGAAGGCCCGGCGCAGGACCAGGTCCATTTCCTCGCCGCGCTCCACCTGCACGCTCCATTTCGTGACCGGCGCCGCCATGGCGACGAGGTCGTGGCCCAGCAACGGCTCGCGCAGGCGCATGCGGCTGTCCTGTTGGCCGGCGGTGACCAGCAGCGGCGAATTGGCCTTGTGGGCGCCGTACAGCATGCCGAGCGCGTTGCCCAGGCCCGGCGCCACGTGCAGGTTGGCGACGCCGGTGCGGCCGCTGGCCTGGGCGTAGTAGCTGGCCGCGCCGACCGCGATGCCCTCGTGCAGGGCGACCTGGTAGCTCAGTTGCGGATAGTCCGGCAGGCTGCCGATCAGCGGGCTTTCGGTGGTGCCGGGGTTGCCGAAGATGTGCTCGACCCCGTGCGCCAGCAGCGACTCCATGAAGACCTGACGTGCGCGCATCTGTTCCCTCGTACTTCCGATGTTTCAGGCTAGAGCATGTCGCGGGTAATCTGAACCATTTGACCGGCCCTCCAGGCCCCGTGGGTAGGCGCGGTTCGCAGGGC
>JASLMH010000140.1 GCA_030746635.1 Alphaproteobacteria bacterium
CCAGGTGCCCGCCCATCGCCTCGATCAACTTCTTCGACAAAGGCAGGCCCAGGCCGGTGCCCTCCTGCTCGCGGGTCCAGCCGGTATCGATGCGGCTGAACGGGAGGACCACGTCGTCGAGATGCGAGGCGGCGATGCCGATGCCGCTGTCGCTGACCCGGATCTCAACGCCGCCGTCGTGCCGCCGGGTGGCGTCGATCGCCACCTGGCCGCCGGCCGAGGTGAATTTGACGCCGTTGGACAACAGATTCAGCAGCACCTGCCGTAACTTGATGCGATCGGTGACGACATCGCCAAAATCGTCCGGCACACCGTTTTCCAGACGAACCTGATCGGCGGCGGTGTGCTGGCTCACCATGTGCAGGCACTCGGCCGCCAAGCCGTGGAGGTCGACGTCCTCCAGCGATATCGCCATCTTGCCGGACTCGGCCTTGGCCATGTCCAGGACGCCGTTGATCAGTTCCAGCAGCATGCGCGCCGCGTCGTGCACGTCGCCGGCGTACTCCCGGTACTTTTCCATGGCGTCCGGGCCGAAGGTCTGGGCGCGGATGATCTCCGAAAAGCCCAGGATGGCGTTCAGGGGGGTGCGAAGTTCGTGGCTCATATTGGCCAGAAAGGCCGATTTCGCGCGGTTGGCCTCTTCCATCCGCCGGGCGGCGGCGGCCAGTTCGTCGTTCTTGGTCTTGACCCGTTCGGCCATGGCGTTGAAGGACAGCACCAGTTGATCGACTTCCATCGGCGCCGCGCCGGCCGCATGTTCGATCCGCGTCGCCAGATCGCCGCTCCCGACTTCCATATTGGCGCGCACCGTGGCCTGGATCGGCCGCGCCAGGCGCCGCGCCAACCACCAACTGAGCAAGGCGGCGATGGCCAGGCCGGCGACGACCATCGCCACGGCGGCCAGGCGGATGGTATCGGCCCGGGCGATCAACTCGTCCATCGGCTGCGGCACCATGACGCCCCAGCCGGTCCTGGGCACCGTCGTGAAACCGGCGATCATGTCGGCCTTCTTGGCCGGCGAGTAAAACGTGGTCACGCCCGATTGGCCCTTGATCATCCGTGCCACCGGGGCGACGGCGGAGATATCCTTGCGTTGCTCGCGCCAGGCCTGGAAGGGATGGGCCAGGATACGCCCGTGCTGATCGACGATGGCGGCGTGGCCGCCATGGCCAAAGCGGATCTGCTGATGCAACGTCACCATGAACTCGGTCGAGATCGCGGAGACGGCGATGCGGTCCGCCGACAGCGGCCGCAGCAGAAAGATCGTCGGGGCGTCGACGGCGTCGGGTAAAACGCCGCTGAAGACGACCGTCTCCGGCCGCGCCCGGCTTCGCTCGATGACCTCGATCAGGCCGGTCGGCAGGCTGGAGCCCACGGCAAAGGCATTACCCCCGGCATCCGATTTGCCGACGGCCTTCAATACCTTGCCGGCCGGATCGATCAGCAGGCAGAATTTGAAATGCAGCGTGCGCAGCAGGGCGGCTGGAATGGTTCCCGGCCAATCGGCCGGATCGGACGTCGCTATGATACCGAACACCGTGGCGGCGTCATCGGCGTACCGGCCCAGGGCCTCGGCCAGGTTGCGCGCCATCAACGCGTGCTTGTCCTTGACGGCGGTGATCTCCGCCTCGACGGTGGCGTGCTGTGCCCAGGCACCCAACAGAATGACCGGAACGGCGGCGACGATGGTGAAGCACAAACACAAGACGTGCTTCAACTTGAAGCGCGACAACGCCCAACGTGAGACCGAGACTCCCGCCATCAAGCGACCGCCGCCCGTCTCGCCATGTTGCCTTGTTTGGCGGAACAGCCTTCGCGTCGCGTCATTATCACGATGCGAAGCCTAGAATGTTCCGTTCGCCCCCCGGCGCCAGCCATCGCCTCCAACTCCTTGCACTGGTCGTTTCGCCGCATCGCCATCACGCACAGGACGGCCCCTCAAACGCCCTGCCACTGATCCGCCGAAACACCTACCCCGGAAACCTCAAACCGGTTTCCATAATGCTTCTGATAATAGGGTTGAACGACGGTTGAGATCAACTCTTGTTGACGGTTTGTTTTGCTGTGTTGAAAAATTAATGTAAAACCTTAAGAATGCTTGCTAATAAATAGATAGATAATAGAAAATACGCATCGCTTGTTCCCCGAACGCCTAGCGAAGGTCAGGTTGGGCCGGTGTGCCGCGAAAGAAAGGCGATGGTCCGGGCCAGCACCGGTTCGAAGATATCGTCGCGCTCCTGCAGCAATTCGTGCAGGGCGTCGGGAAAGACCGCCTGTTCGGCGTCGGGCAGGGCGGCGGCGTAGGCCTCGTGCGCGGCGTTGTCGACGATCCTGTCGGCGCCCGCGCTGAGGGTCAGGATCGGCATCCCCGGCGGCCCCAGGCACACCTCGCGCCGCAGGGCGTCGATGCTGTCGAAGGTCGCGTCCAGCCAGCCGACGGTGGGGTTGCCCAGCGCCAGACCCGGTTCGGCGTCGATATGTCCTTGAAAGCGTGCGAAGCGGACGCGGTCGCTGGTCCGCAGGTTTCCTTCGAAACGATCGTCGCCATAGTAGTAGCGGTTTCTCGGCACGTAGGCCTGCTCGATACCGAACAATCGCGCCAGCCGGCCGCCGCCGCGCGCCAGCAAGCGCAGGGACGGCGACATCCGCAGGTCCCACATCGGTGCCGAGAACACCGCCGCCGCGAACCCGGCCGGTCGCCGGCACAGGTGACGCAGGGCGATGTGTCCGCCCATGGAATGCGCCAGCAAGGCCAGACGGCCGACCTGCCCGGGCCGGACCAGCCGCTCGATCACTTCCTCCAGGTCGCCCAGGTAGTCCTGGTAGCCGTCGACGTGGCCCTTGTGGCGATCCCCGGTCAGCCGGTCCGACAGGCCCTGGCCACGCCAATCGAAGGTCACCACCCTAAAGCCGGCCGCCGTCAGGCGGTCCATCACCTCGCCGTATTTTTCGATGAACTCGCCACGGCCGTGCAATAGCAGCACGGTCGCCGTCGCCGGTTTGGCCGGCTCGGCGACGGCGTGGCGCAGGACCACGCCGTCGCGACAGGTCAGGTACGCCAGCTTCATCCCTCGGACGCCAATACCCGATGGCGGGGCAGGCGGATCGTTGCTGCGGTGCCGATCCCGATCCGACTGTCGATCACCAGTTCGCCGCCGTGCAACTCCGCCAGCATCGTGACCAGCGGCAGGCCCAGGCCGGCGCCGCCGTGCTGCCGGTGGTGGCTGCCGTCGATCTGACCGAACCGTTCCAGCGCCTTGGGCAGATCCTCGGGGGCAATGCCGATGCCGGTATCGCGAACGGTCAGTTCCATGCCGTGGTCCGCCGTCAGGCCGGCGCTGATCGAGATGTCGCCGCCCTTGGGCGTGAACTTGACCGCGTTGGACAACAGGTTGATCAGCATCTGTTTCAGCATGCGCTCGTCGGCCAGCAGCTTGGGCAGCGTCTTCGATACTTCGATGGCCAGATTCAACCCGTTGGTCTGCGCCTGTACCCGTACCAGGCTGGCCGCCGCCCGCACCAGCTCGGCCGGGTCCAGCTCGCTATCGACGATTTCCGCCTGCCGGGCCTCGATCCGGGACAGATCCAGGATCTCGTTGATCAGGTCCAAGAGGTGGCCACCGCTTTCCCGAATATGAGCGGCGTATTCCTCGTAGCGCGGGTCGCCGACCGGGCCGAAGGTCTGCTGTTCGATCATCTCCGAGAAACCGACGATGGCATTCAGCGGCGTCCGCAGTTCATGGCTGATATTGGCCAGGAATTCGGTCTTGGCCCGGCTGGCGTACTCCGCTTCTTCCTTGGCGGCGACGATCGCCGCCTGCGCCCGCCGCTGTTCGGTCAGGTCGCGCACCCGGGCGGCCCGCAATGCGCGGCCCTGATAGCTGATCGGCATCCCCTTCACCTCGGTCGGGAAGGGGCGGCCGTCGCGGCGCAGGTTGACGCTTTCATAGCTGTCTTCGGGGTTGGCGGCGATGTTGTCGGCCACTCGCGCGCGCGCCTCCGGCGCGGTGAGGTCGCGCACGTCGCGGCCGATCATCTCGGCCACCGTGTAGCCGTGCATCTGGGCATAGGCCTGGTTGGCCTCGACGATCACGCCGTCGTCGTGGATGCAGACGCCTTCGTTGGTCAGGTCCGACAGGGTGCGGTAGCGCGCCTCGCTTTCCCGCAGGGCTTCCTCCGCCTGCTTGCGGTCGGTGATATCGATCCGCACCAGCGCCGTGCCGCCGTCGTGGGCGTCGTATTCCGTCATCCGGAACCAGCGCCCGTCGGCCATACGGTAGTCATAGGGTCGGCCCGTGCGGTGCCGTTCCATGCGCTCGCGAACGACTGCCTCGATTTGGTCCGGCTGGTTGCCGTAGAAGCCGATTTCCGCCAGCTTGCGAACGATGGTTTCCATCCTCGTGCCGGGGGTTTGGATCTCCGGGATCTTCGGATGGGCGTTGCGATAGGCGGAGTTGCACAGCACGAAGCGGTCGTCGGCGTCGAATAGCACGAAGCCGTCGGAGAAACTTTCGATGGCGGCGTCCAGGCGGGCCGTGGCCTCGGACAGGGCCGTCTCGGCCCGATGGCGTTCGGTGATGTCGGTATAGGTGGTGACGAAGCCGCCGCCCGGCATCGGGTTGCCGGCGACCTCGATCACGGTGCCGTCCGGGCGGGTGCGCTCGAAGCGATGCGCCTTGAAGTCGCGCGCCAATTCGACCCGCTCGGCGGTCAGTTGCGCAACGTCGCCGGGTCCGTATTCGCCGCGTTCGGCATTGTAGCGGATGAAGTCGGCGAACGGCCGGTGCCACTGGCCGAACTCCATCGGGAATTCGAGGAGTTCGAGAATCCGCCGGTTCCAGGCGACCAACCGCAGTTCGGCGTCGAACACGCTGATGCCCTGGTTCAGGTTTTCCAGGGTCTCCTGCAACAGGGTGGTGTCCTGGCGCCCGGCGGGGCCGTCTTCGGCCACGGCGGACGCCTCGCCCGTCACCGCTTCGGACGGGTCCGCCGTCTTGGAGTCTTTTCCTGCGCCTCGCGCCATTGTCCTGCTCGCCAACACGCCGGTCCGAGGGGGCCGGCCCCGGCGCGGTGGCGGATTGTGCCCGTTCGCACCGCCGCCGTCGAGCGCTTCGCGCGCACCGCCGCCGGCCGCGCGGCGCGGCCGGGCAGGTCCGGCCAAGCGCCGGTTGAAGGCACCGTGGCGACGTTGATCAGTGGATGATAATGTTGGGAGCAAGGCTACGCCGAGTACGAGAAATCCTGGATTTCCGTGGCAGTCGCGGGTTTGGCCCGCCCGGCACCGCCGAGTGAGGAGGATAGGTGCGCGTCAACGGCGGCATCGACGAAGGGCGCCCGGCGATCCGTGGTGAACACGCCGCGGCCGATCACCTGCCGATCCAGCGGCCAGGGCGGCGCGATGGCGGCTTCACACTCATTGAACTGATGATCGTGATCCTGATCGTCGGCATTTTGGCCTCCCTCGCCACGCCGCATTTCAGGGACTATCTGTTGCTGGGCCGGTTGAGCGCGGCCCGGCCGGTGCTAATGGAGATCGCCGCCAAACAGCGCATGCGTTTCAAGGAACAGGGCGGTTACTACGAACCGGGGTCGTCCCACAAGGAACAGGACATTGTCGACAATCTGGGGGTGCCGCTGAAGGAATACGGCGATTTTTGCTTCGTCTTCGTCTGCACCACCTGCAACGCGTCGACCTTCGCAGCGACGGCCGAAGCCGGCGATCCGGCCATCGAATTCGAGGTTTGGGCCATCCTGCGTCAGGACGACGAAAACTCGATCAAGGGGATCGACAACGTCAACTGCAAGGTGGCCGACGACAAACAACCGGGCACCGGCTGGGTCGCCGACGAAAATGGCGGCGAGACCGGTCAGGCCGGCAGTGTCGTGGTCTACCGCCATCCGCCGCCGCCCAACGGCCGCGACGCCGCAACCGCCAACGGCGCCGACGGCATCGATTTCGACTGGGTCGAGGGCCTCTCGACCTCCCACGCCATGCTGTACGACAATTGATCATTCGAAGCCCGACCGTACCAGCGGCGCATTGGCAATTATTGCCATATTCGGTATATTGGACCAAGAACGAAGACGATTTCGGGTGAAGCCATGCCGACACGCAATATCGTACTGACCGACAATCAGGATTCGCTCGTGGGGGAATTGGTTGACTCGGGCCGCTATAAGAGCGCCAGCGAGGTGATGCGCGCCGGCTTGCGCTTGCTTGAAAACGAGATCGAGCAGCGCCAAGCGGAACTCGATGACATCCGCGCCGGCATCCTCGAGGGCGTGCGGCAGGCGGACGCCGGGGACTTCGCCGAAGGTTCGGCCGACGAGATCGTGAAGCGCGCCTTCTCCCGCGCCCGTGCCACGCAAGGGTCGTGAAGACGGTCCAGCTCACCCGCCGGGCCGCGCATCGACTGGAAGAGATCGCCGCCTGGACAATCGCGCGTTTCGGGCTCGCCCAGGCGAAGAAATACGAGCAACAACTGATCGAGCGCCTGAATGCCTTGGCCAACGGAGAGCTCCCAAGAGGGCGCCCATGCGATCTATTGGTCCAGGGGCTGACCGAAGCAGCAGGTCTCCATTACATCCGGGCGGGCGGCCATATCGTCATCTATCGGGAGACTGAAGACCAGATCCAGGTCATCGATTTCGTTCATGGTGCGCGAGATGTCGAGGCTATTTTGAAGGAACTTCGAGAAACCGAGCCCTAAACGGTTCCCGAGGCGGTATTCCATTGACGGTCGCTCTCGCCGACGTGGCTCTGCCACCACTAATCGCACGTGCGATTGTTTCCGCCGTTTGGGGAATCGGAAACGCAGTGAAACTCGAGAATTGGTGGTTGCGGGGGAGGGACTTGAACCCCCAACACGCGGATTATGACTTGATCACCCCCGCGAGAGCAGACCCTGCAATCAATCGGAGAATTTGTCAGTCGGGCGGGTCTGGCCTAATATTATGGAAAGACATGAACACGCGTATCGAAGGAGAGCGCCCGTGTTCCATGCAAACTCGATCCGTTTTCTTTCATTGCTGGTCGGCATTCTTGTCCTGGTTCAGGCGCCGGCACGCGCCGCGCTCAAGACATTCGATTTCTCGGGGACCGTGACCCATGAGGCGCTGTTCGCGTTGTTCCCATCGAAGGTCGTCGGTGACAGCTACAGCGGCAGTTTCACCCTCGATACCGACGCGACCCTCACAAGTCTTTCGACGCCGGGCGACGGAGCCGTCGCCACCTACGTAGGCAACTTCGGCATGACCATCGAAGGAGCATCCTATGCGGTCTCCTCGGCGCGCGTTCAGACCCGGTCGCTTGCCTCGGACGGCATCCAGCTCAACTTCGCCGTCGGTGCCAATTTCGGTCAGCTCAAGCTCTTCGGGTTCGGCTTCTTCTTTGCCGGGGACTACAGCGTCCCGGCGTCGCTCCCGCCCATCGCCGAATTCGACCACACCGCCGCGGTCTTTGCCTTCAATGCGTCAAACACGTTCGACATCGCCAGCATCACCGGCTTGAGTGGACCAACTGCGATCCCCGCCCCGGGCGGACTGCCCCTCGTCGCCCTTGGCCTGATTGCCATCGCCATGGTCAGGGGACGGTGGGGACGCGTGTGTCAGGGGCTTTCCATCGAGCGGCATCGAGAGCCCGCGCCGGTGGTCAAGCGCGGTGTCCCCGCCGCCGGCTGTCGCTGAACTCCAGGGAAAAAATTGGTAGCGGGGGAGGGACTTGAACCCCCGACACGCGGATTATGATTCCGCTGCTCTAACCAGCTGAGCTACCCCGCCGAAGGCACCGGGGATATAGGGGTGGCCCGGGCGGGCTGTCAAGGCGCCAAATGTCACGGCGTTGGGCGGTCGACAGGGGCCGCCGGGATCACTAGATTGCGCCCGTCGGCGGTGCGCCGCCGGCCCCATCCACACCCGATCCGAACGGCAACGGCAGTTCCACCATGGCCCGGCAAGACGATCCCATCACCCTGTTTCGCGACTGGCTGGCCGAGGCCGAGAAGCGCGAACCGGAGGAGGCCACGGCCGTCGCCCTGGCCAGCGCCGACGCCGACGGCGTGCCCAACGTGCGCATGGTGCTATTGAAGGGCGCCGCTGCCGACGGCTTCGTCTTCTACACCAACCTGGAGAGCGCCAAGGGCCGGGAATTGCTGGCCAACCCGCAGGCCGCCCTGTGCTTCCACTGGAAATCCCTGCGCCGACAGGTGCGGGTGCAGGGCCCGGTGCGCCAGGTGCCGGATGCCGAGGCGGATGCCTATTTCGCTTCCCGGGCCAAGGACAGCCAGATCGGTGCCTGGGCCTCGCGGCAGTCCCGGGCCATGGCGGGCCGCTTCGAATTGGAGGCGGCGGTGGCGAAGTACGTCGCCCGCCACGCCCTTGGCACGGTGCCCAGGCCGGCCTTTTGGTCGGGCTTCCGCCTGGCACCCCGGCGCATCGAGTTCTGGGAGAACCGGCCCTTCCGCCTGCATGATCGCACCGTCTACCTGGCCGACGGGGATGGCTGGCGGACCGAGAAGCTCTATCCCTGAGCGTCCGCCCGGGGCCGCAGCAGCATCGCTCCGAACACCGCCAGGAAGATCAGCAAAGTCAGGCTGACACCCACGCCCGACAACAACAGGCTCGCCTCGTACCAGGCCGCCGGCAGGAACGGCCCGGCCACCCGGCTCAGGGCGGCCAGGGTGAACAGGCCATAGCCGACCAGCATGGGCCTGGGCAGGAGCAACGGCCGGCCGGTGTGGCCCAGGCTGACCCGGGGCATGATCGCCATGATCATGGTGCCGATGGCGCCGATGCCGGCGGCGTGCAGGGCGGCGGCGGCGGGAATGGCGTCGCTGAGGTAGTGTCCGCCCTTCAACAGCAGCGCCAGGCACAGCCACAGATAGGCCAGGTGCATGATCCAGACCAGGGGGTGACGCAGGGCCATGGCGCCGTGCCAGCCGGACAGACGCAGCAGATGTGCCAGCCCGGCGGCCAGGGCGAGGAGGCCGACGGCGGCCGGCCCGGCGCCGCCGCCCAGCCAGGGCGCCGCCAGATCGCCCAGGGCCACCAGGCCCAGGCCGCCCAGGGCCAGCCGGTGCAGCCAGGCCGGCTGCCGTAGCGTCACCGGGCTGCCCAGCTGGCGCAGCCAGTTGGCGGTGAACAGGGGCACCACCCGGCCGCCGACCACGGCGATGAACATCAGCAGCAAATCCAGCATCAGCACCTGGGCGGTGCCGGCCAGATCGACTTGGGCGAAGGCCGCGACCTTCGCCGTGGCGCCCAGCATCTCCAGATGCCAGCACAGGTTGGCGGCGGCCAGCAGGCCCAGCAGGACGATGAAGACGTAGTTGCGCCGGTTGCGCGCCCGCAGCAGGGTCCGCGCCACCACCAGGCAGAGGCCAAAGGGAAACAGCAGATCGGCCAGCATCGCCGATGGCGCACCGATGATCGGCGCCGTCCCCATCGCCAGCCGCCCCAGCAGCCAGGCCCCGGCCAACAGGGCCAGGGGCCGGCCCGACAGGGGCCTGGAGGCGGTCCATTGCGGCGAGGCAGTCAGCAGGAAGCCGGCGATGGCGGCCAGGGCGAAGCCGATCAGCATTTCGTGGGCGTGCAACTGGCCGGGCGGATAGACCTCCGCCAGGGGCCACCATTCAGCCAGCCAGCCGGCCCAGGTGCCCATGGCCAGGGCGCCATAGCCGGCGGCGGCCAGGAAAAACGGCCGGAAGCCTAGGGAGAAGACGATGGCGCCAACGGGCATGGCAGGTTCGGTCCTTGGCACTCTGGTGGTTTCGGGGCAGACGCCGCCGCCGCCGGCGGACTATATTGGCTGCAATCCTCTCTGTCGCCGTCCGTCACGGCGGCGTTTCCATCAGTCCTGGAAAGGTACACGCATGTCAGCGTCCGCTTATCCCCTCGACGGCGTCACCGTCCTTGACCTCGGTCAGATCTACGCTGGACCCTATGCCTGTTTCCTGATGGCCATGGCCGGCGCCGAGGTGATCAAGATCGAGCCGCCCCACGGCGAACCGTTGCGCCGGCGGGAAGGGATCAGCGGCGGTTCGGTACCGCTGGCCATGCTCAACGCCAACAAACGGGGCATCACCCTGAACCTGAAGCACGAGCGAGCCCGCGAGCTGCTGCGCCGGATGGTCGGCAAGGCGGACGTGCTGTTGGAGAATTTCGCACCGACGGTGATGGACCGCCTGGGCGTCGGGCCGGAGGCCCTGATGGCACTGAACTCGCGGCTGATCTATGCCTCGGGCTCGGGCTATGGCCGCAGCGGCCCGCGCCGGGACGATCTGGCCATGGACCTGACCGTGCAGGCGGTCGGCGGGGTGATGAGCGTGACCGGTTTTCCCGACGGTCCGCCGGTGAAGGCCGGTCCGGCGATCTGCGACTTCATCGCCGGCACGCATCTGTACGGCGCGGTGGTGACGGCACTGTTCGAGCGCGAGCGTACCGGCAAGGGCCGGCTGGTCGAGGTGGCGATGCTGGATGCGATCTTCCCCACCATGGTCTCCAACCTGGGCATGTTCTATGGCCAGGGCGATGCCATACCGCATCGCACCGGCAACCGGCACGGCGGTTTGTCGGTCGCGCCCTACAACGTCTATGCCGCCAAGGACGGCTATGTCGCCATCATCGTGGTGCGCGAGGAGCATTGGCAGAATTTGCTCACGGCCATGGGCCGGGAGGATCTGCGCGACGATCCCCACTTTGCCGACAACGAGACGCGGGCGGCCAACATGGAACTGGTCGACCAACTGGTCGGCGATTGGATCGCCACCATGAACAAGGACGAGGCGGCCGCCATGGCCCAGCGCCACCGGGTGCCGACGGCGCCGGTGCGGGATCTGGACGAAGTCGTCAACGATCCGCACCTGCATCAGCGCGGCATGCTGCAATGGCAGGATCACCCGAAGGTCGGCCGCATCGCCGCGCATCACAGTCCGATCCAGGTACACGGCACCGAGCCGATGCCGTTGCGTTTCCATCCCGATCTCGGCGCCGACAACGAGGCCGTCTATGGCGACTGGCTGGGGCTGGGCCAGGACGAGATAGACGATCTGCGCCAGGCCGGCGCGATCTGAGGAGCCTCGGCCCTCAGCCTGATTGCCGGGCGAAGTCGGCGCGTTCCAGCAGGACCGAGGCCAGGTAGCCGAACACCAAGCCCCAGAACGGCGCGCCGATGTTCAGGATGCTGACGTCCGACAGGGTGACCAGGAAGCTGACCAGGGCGCCGAGCGCGAAGCCGCCGCCGGCGAAGGCGGTGGTGAAGGCGCCCTGCAGCACGGCCAGCATGGCCAGGCCGCCGAGCAGGTTGATGAACACCGCCGGCAGGATCAGACCCAGGCCGGTGGTGAACGGCGACAGCAGCCCAAAGCCGATGGCCAGCAGGCCGAACAGGGCGCCGGCGGCATAGCGCCGCTCGCGCGCGCCGGAGGTGTTGAGGATGGCGTTGGCCGGCCCGGTGACGCAGGTCGGCACCGAGCCGAACAGACCGTAGGCGAAGGCGCCGAGGCCGCAGGCCACGGTCAGGCTGTTCTGCGGCGGCTGGTAGCCGGCCTGCTGCAGGATCACGAAGCCCTGGGCGTTCTGCGCCGCGATCACCGTCACCGCCAGGGGCACCACCAGTTCGCCGAGGGCCGAGAGCGAGAATTCCGGCACATAGAAGTTCGGCGCCGCCAGGGCCAGGGGCGGCAGGGCGGTGCCGTCAAGCTCGCCCGATAGGGCGATGACGGCGATACCGGCGAGCAGCGCGCTCAACACCGGCGGCAGCACCCGGCCCAGGGCCGGGACGGCGGCGGTCAGGGCGAAGGCGGCGACCATGGCGGTCGCCATGGCCCAGGCCTGGCCGAAGGCGGCGACGACGTTCAAGCCGAAGGGCAGGAACACCCCGGCCACCATGCCCATCACGATCGGCATCGGTACGCGCGCCATCAGCCGGCGCATCATGCCCGTCAGTCCCAGCACCGTGATCAGCAGGCCGCAGGCCAGGTAGGCGCCGACGATCTCGGCCAGGCTCAGATGGTCCAGGGCCTGGCCGACCAGCACGGCGCCGGGGATCGTCCACATGATGGCGATGGGCTGCCGGTAGGCGATCGAGAAGGCCATGGTCAACAGGCCGCCGAAGACGAAGCAGGCGAACATCCAGGAGCTGATGTCGTCCTGGCTCAGGCCGCCGTGCCGGCCGATGGCCAGGACCACCGCCACCGGTCCGGTAATCGCGAACAGCCAGGCCACGAAGGCGTTGACCAACTGGTGGCGATCCAGGGCGCCCAGGATTTCGCCAAGCGAGGGAAGCGGACGGACAGGGTGTTCGAGTACGGGCATCGGCTCGGCCGGATCATAGCCCAACAGAGGCGTCGGCGGACAAGCCCTTGTGGCGAGCTATTTTTCGGGTTTGCCGGGGCGCGGGCCGTCGGGCGGCCAGGCCGGCGTCGGAAACACCGTGCCCGGCGTCTTGCCCTCCATGCGGTGGGCGACGAAGTCGTCCAGGGTGGGATGCTGCAGCCAGGGATTGTCGGCCAGTTGTTCATCCAGGCGGGAGGTGGCGGTGGGGCCGTAGTTGTGGCCGGGGAACATCACCGTGTCGCCCGGCAGCTTGTTCACCAGATCCCACAGGGTCCGGTACATCACGTCGGGGTCACCGCCGAGGATGTCGCAACGGCCGCAGCCGTTCACGAACATGGTGTCGCCGGTGACGATGCGGTCGTGCACGTGGTAGCAGGTGGAACCCGGCGTATGTCCCGGGGTGTGCATCATGGTGATCTCGCAATGCGCGCCGATCGCCAGGACGTCACCGGCCGAATGCGGCACCAGGTTCTCGCACTTGAAATCGGCGAAGTCGATTTCCTGCCGCAGCATGTGGACCTGGGCGTCGACGTGCGCCAGCAGGCTTTCCACCTCGTTGACGTGGTCGAAGTGGGAATGGGTGCACAACAGGTGCCGGATCTTCAGATCCAGCGCCTCGGCCTCCCGCATGATGATCTCGTAATTCCAGGCCGGATCGACGACGGCGCATTCACGGCTGCGGCGGTCGCCGATCAGGTAGACATAGTTCTCCATCGGCCCGAGCTCGAACTGATGGATGAAAAAGCCTTCGCTCTCCATGCTATCCCCCATGCGTCGCCAATGGCGCCGGCGCGGTTATTCCGCCTTGATCGGGTTCGACAGGACGCCGATGCCCTCGATCTCGACTTCGCAGACGTCGCCGTCCTTCATCCAGACCTGCGGGTCGCGGGCGGCGCCGACGCCCGGCGGGGTGCCCATGATGATCACGTCGCCCGGCCGGAAACTCATCACCTCGGAAATGATCGAGATCGCCGAGGGTACATCGAAAATATGCTGGTCGGTGCTGGAATCCTGCATGGTCTCGCCGTTCAGCCGGCATTGAATGCGCAGGCCGGCGCCACCCGCCGGTAATTCGTCCGGGGTTACCAGTTCCGGTCCGAAACCACCCGAGCCGTCGAAATTCTTGCCCATGGTGAACTGATTCGATTTGAACTGAAAACTGCGGATCGAACCGTCGTTGAAACAGGAATAGCCGGCCACGTGATCCAGCGCCGCGTCCATGGCGATGTGCCGGCCGCCGGTGCCGATCACCACCGCCAACTCCGCCTCGTAGTCGAAGTCGCTGGCCGCCTTGGGCAGGATCATCGGCTTGCCGTGGGCCGCCAGGGTGGTGGTCATGCGGGTGAAGATCACCGGGTAGTCCGGGATCGGGTTGCCGGTCTCTATCGCGTGGTCGCGATAGTTCAGGCCAAGGCAGATGATTTTCTCCGGATCGCCGATCGGCGGCAGATAGCTGGCGCCGGCCGCCTCGACAAGGGCGTCGTCGCCGGCCGCCTCGGCCGCCTGTCCGGCCCGCTCCAGCGCTCCCGCGCGCAGCAACGACAGCAGGTCGCGCGGCAAATCCGGTGCCGCCACCGACAGGTCGACGAATTGGTCGCCGCGGCGGACGACGAGGGTGGGGCGGCCGGCATGGTCGATGGTGGCGATGCGCATGATGAGGATCCGTTGCTTGCTGGTTGGAAACGGCGGGAAATGTACGACGCCACGGTTTGACGGTCCAGGCCCACTGTACCACTATGCGGCGATCATTCAGGGAGGTGGCGATGCCGTGGCTTTTCGTTCTGACACTGACGCTGGCGTTGGCCTTGGCCGCCCCGTCGCCGGCCCGCGCGGCCGACGACAAGGGCAAGAAAGACGAAGCCGCGGAACCGGAAAGCGTCGTCATCTATGTGACCGAATCGCAAAAGGACGTGGAGATCGAGCTCTCCAAATTGCTGCGCGAACGCATGAAGCTGGATTCGTCATTGAAGCTGGTCGACGACGACGCCGAAAACCTGCGCCTGCACATTCCGATCGGCGAAAACAAGAAACAGGGGGTGCCCCGCATCCTGGCCCTGATCGATACCCTGGTGTTGGCGCGCGACAAGGACGGCAAGGCGGTATCGCTGGCGATCGGCATAG
>JASLMH010000141.1 GCA_030746635.1 Alphaproteobacteria bacterium
GCGACCGCCGGACGACAGGATCATGTATGCGATGAGCAGACGCCCACAACATTTGGTGATTTTCGGGGGAAACGATAGTCTTTAGGGCGATTCGGCGCGGTGCCTGGGAAAAGTGTTTGCGTTGGCCGGAAGGGGCGTTATGAACCAAAGACCGATGAAGGACCTGTTCAACCAGCCGGCCCGCCGGGGCAGCGACTATTCCGCCAAGGACATCGAGGTCCTGGAGGGCCTGGAACCGGTGCGCCGCCGCCCCGGCATGTATATCGGCGGCAAGGACGAGCGGGCCATGCACCACCTGGCGGCCGAGGTGCTGGACAACGCCATGGACGAGGCGGTGGCCGGCCACGCCAGCCGCATCGAGGTCGACCTGGCGGCCGACGGCACCCTGACCGTCTCCGACAACGGCCGCGGCATCCCCATCGACCCCCACCCCAAGTTCAAGAGCAAATCGGCCCTGGAGGTGATCCTGACCACCCTGCATTCGGGCGGCAAGTTCTCCGACAAGGTCTACCGCACCTCTGGCGGCCTGCACGGCGTCGGCGTCTCGGTGGTCAACGCGCTGTCGGAACGGCTTGAGGTCGAGGTGGCGCGGGACCGCAAGCTGTGGCGGCAGAGCTATGCCCGCGGCAAGCCCAAGGGCAAGCTGAAGGCGGCCGGCAAGGCGCCGAACCGGCGCGGCACCACCATCGCTTTCCTGCCCGATGGCCAGATCTTCGGCGACGGCGCCCGCTTCCAACCGGCCCGGCTGTACCGCATGGCCCGCTCCAAGGCCTATCTGTTCCGCGGCGTCGAGATCCGCTGGAAATGCGCCGAGGATCTGCTGACCGGCAAGGACGACACCCCGGCCGAGGAGAGCTTCAACTTCCCCAACGGCCTGGCCGACTTCCTGGCCGCCTCGATCAACGGCGGGCCGACGGTGACGCCGACGCCGTTTACCGGCCGGGCCGCCCTGAGCGAGGCCGAGGGCGAGGTGGAATGGGCCATCCAATGGCCCGTCGAGGGCGAGCCGTTCCTCAATTCCTATTGCAACACGGTGCCCACCAGCGAGGGCGGCAGCCATGAATCCGGCCTGCGCACCGCCCTGACCCGGGGCCTGAAGGCCTATGGCGAATTGACCGGCGTGCGCAAGGCCGGGCAGTTGACCGGCGACGATGTGCTGGGCCCGGCGGCGGCGATGCTGTCGGTGTTCATCCCCGAGCCGCAGTTCAGCGGCCAGACCAAGGAGAAACTGTCCAACCCGGAGGCCGCCCGCTGGGTCGAGGCGATCGTCCGCGATCATTTCGATCACTGGCTGTCGGGCGATCCGGAGAGCGCCAACCGGCTGTTGGCCTGGGCCGTCGAACGGGCCGACGAGCGCCGGCGGCGGCGGGATGAGCGCGAGATCAAGCGCAAGACGGCGGCCCGCAAGGTGCGGCTGCCCGGCAAGCTAGCCGATTGCTCGCAGTCGGCGGCGGCGGGCAGCGAATTGTTCATCGTCGAGGGAGACTCCGCCGGCGGCTCCGCCAAGCAGGCCCGCGATCGGGCGACCCAGGCGGTGCTGCCCCTGCGCGGCAAGATCCTCAACGTCGCCTCGGCCAGCAGCGAGAAACTGAAGGCCAACCAGGAACTGACGGATTTGTTGCAGGCGCTCGGCTGCGGCACCCGCCTGCGCTATCGCGAGGACGACCTGCGCTACGAGAAGATCGTCATCATGACCGATGCCGACGTCGACGGGGCGCACATCGCCTCGTTGCTGATGACCTTCTTCTTCCGCGAACTGCCCGATCTGGTGGCCAACGGCCACCTCTATCTCGCCCTGCCGCCGCTATACCGGTTGAGCCAGGGCGGCAAGACCCTGTACGCCCGCGACGATGCCCATCGCGAGGAATTGCTGGCCAGCGAATTCAGCGGCCGCGGCAAGGTCGAGATCAGCCGCTTCAAGGGCCTGGGCGAGATGCCGCCCGGGCAATTGAAGCAGACCACCATGAGCCCCAAGCAGCGCACCCTGTTGCGGGTGGTGCTGCCGGAAGGCGACGGCGGCGAGACCGGCAGGCTGGTCGAGCAGTTGATGGGCCGCAAGCCGGAACTGCGCTACCGCTACATCCAGGAAAACGCCCGCTTCGTCACCGACCTGGACATTTGATAGCCCGACGGAGATAGCCTGACGTGTCCCATTCACCCTTCGAGACGAGCCTGCGGCTCTCCTCAGGGTGAGAGAAATTGCGCAATTTCAATAACTTACCCTCATGCTGAGGAGGGCGCGAAGCGCCCGTCTCGAAGCATTTCCATGAGGTTCGAACAGCCGATCCGGTCGTCTCCCCGATCACCGGAGTTTTACCGGATCGCAATTGCGCGCGATGACCGCCCTGGGCGGTTGCCGCCGTCATTGAAGCAGCGTAACAATTCCCCATCTTCGAGGGGCGGCAAAGGAGGCATCAGAATGCAGCGGATCTTCACGGCGGTGATCGCCGCCACCTTCCTTGGATTGGCCGGCGCGGCGGTCGCCGCGAACATCACCGGCGACCATCGCAAGGCGTTTTACGAGCCCATCCTGGTAAACTACGTCATCGCCGACGGCAACCTGCCAACGGTGGTGGTGGGCCAGCCGTTCGGGGCCGGCGGCAATGCCGCCATGCTCGGCAGCATCAAACTCTCGGGCGACTTCCCGACTACGCCGTTGACGCCGACCACGGTCCAGGCCCGGGACGGCGGCCACCTGGTGTTCGTGTTCGGTCCGCCCATCACCGCTCACGGCCGCCATGCCTGCGAGGCGCCATCCAAACTGGCCAGGCCGGCCGGCGGCGGCAACCTGCGCCTGCTGGCGGCCTTCTGCTATGGCGACGAGGTGGTCTCGGAAGCCTACATGGAAATGGCCAAGCCTTCGGGCCCTGCGACCGGCGAATTTCAGCAGGCCATGGGCCAATTGCTGGCCGTACTGCTGCCGCCCTACAACCCGGACGGCGGCTGCACCAACACGACGATCGTCTGCTAGGCCCGACCAACGGTCAACCACGCCCGCATGGCCTGGTTGACCGCCTCGGGTCGTTCCATGGTGCTGAGGTGGCCGCAATCCTCGATCACCACCAGGCGGGCACCAACGATCGCCGCGGCCATCTCCTCGTGCACGTCCAACGGCGTCAGGGCGTCCTGGCGGCCGACCAGGACCAGGGTCGGGCAATCGATCTCGGCCAGGCCGGGCCGGCTGTCGGGCCGGCCCATGATCGCGGTCTGCTGGCGTAGGAAGCCGTCCTGGCCGACCTCGACCGCCATCGCCTTGACGGCGGCGACCAGTTCCCTATCGGCCAATCGATCCGGGTGGACCAGCACCGGCAGCAGCCGGTCGGTAACGCCCAGGAAACGGCCCAGCCGGGTCTGTTCGATGAACTCCCGGCGCAGCTTGCGGCGATCCGCGTCGTCGATCCCGGCCGCCGTGTCCAGCAGCGCCAGACGGTCGACCCGGTGCGGCGCCCGGCGCATGATCTCCAGGGCGATATAGCCGCCGAACGACAGCCCGGCCAGGGCGAAGCGGTCCGGTGCTACGGCCAGGATCGCCGCCGCGATGTCGCCGATATCGGTGTGACGGGTATGCTCGTCGGTCACCGACATCTGGGCGATATCGGCCAGGCCGTCGAGCTGCGCCCGCCACAGGGCACTGGTGCACAAGAGCCCCGGAACCAGGATCAGCTGGGTCTTGGCGGTCATCATTTGACCAGGACGCTCAATTCCTTGAACTCCGGCGTGCCGGCCTGGCCCAGCCATTCGAACAGCACCATTTCGGCGCTGACCTGTTCGATGCCGTTGGCGCTGAGCCGCCGCTGCGCCAACTCGACGCTTTCCGGCCGGCGCGAGGACACCGCGTCCATCACCACGCAGGGCTGGTAGTCGCGCGCCGCCAGATCCAGGGCGGTCTGCATCACGCAGATATGCGCCTCGATGCCGCCGATCACCACCTGCGGCCGCCCGTTGCCGGCCAATTTCACCATCAGGGCGTCATCGCCGGTGCAGGAGAAGTGCACCTTGTCCATCTCGACGCCGTCGGGCACCCATTCAGCCAGTTCGGGCACGGTGGCGCCCAGGCCCCGGGGATACTGCCGCGAAACAATGATCGGCACCGCCATGGCAGCGGCGGCCCGCAACAGCAGTTGGCAGCCCGCCAGCACCCCCTCGGGCCGGTACATGGCCGGCAGCAGCCGTTCCTGCACGTCGACGATAAGCAATTGGCACTTGGCCACGTCCAGCAGCATCATTCACCTCGTTCACGCCTCAAAACCCGGTGCAGGATTACCACGCCCGCCGCCATTGCGCGAGGTCGGGTCAAACCCGCCGTTGACAGCGCCGCGGCAAGGGATTATGTCGCTTTGCCACCAATGCTGCATTTCTTCATGACAGGCAATTCCTGGCCTTTCCGCGTATCGGAAGTACATGCCCTTCGCAGAACTCGGACTTAGCACCTCCATCCTCAACGCCGTGGCGGACGCTGGCTATAGCGAGCCGACGCCGATCCAGCAACGCGCCATCCCGCAGGTCCTGCAGGGGCGCGACGTGCTCGGCTGTGCCCAGACCGGCACCGGCAAGACCGCCGGCTTCACCCTGCCGATGATCGACATCCTGGCCCAGGGCCGGGCCCGGGCGCGGATGCCGCGCTCGCTGATCCTGGAGCCGACCCGGGAACTGGCGGCCCAGGTCTCGGAAAACTTCGAGATCTACGGCAAGTACCACAAGCTCAACATGGCGCTGCTGATCGGCGGCGTCTCGTTCGAGGATCAAAGCCGCATCATCGATCGCGGCGCCGACGTGCTGGTCGCCACGCCGGGACGCCTGCTCGATCATTTCGAACGCGGCGGCCTGCTGCTGCGCGGCGTCGATATCCTGGTCATCGACGAGGCCGATCGGATGCTCGACATGGGCTTCATCCCGGACGTCGAGCGGATCGTGCAATTGTGCAATCCAAACCGGCAGACCCTGTTCTTTTCCGCCACCATGCCGCCGGAAATCCGCCGCCTGGCCGATCTGTTCCTGAACGACCCGACCGAGATCGCGGTGGCACCGCCGGCCTCGCCGGCCGAGACCGTCGATCAGACCCTGTCGCTGGTCACGTCCGACAACAAGCGCGAGGCCCTGCGGGTGCTGTTGCGCGATCAGCCGGTGAAGAACGCCCTGGTCTTCTGCAACCGCAAGCGCGACGTCGACATCGTCGCCAAGTCGTTGATCAGCCACGGCTTCAACGCCTCGGCCCTGCATGGCGACATGAACCAGAGCTATCGCATGCAGACCCTGGAGAAATTCCGCCAGGGCGAGATCGCCATCCTGGTCTGTAGCGACGTGGCGGCCCGGGGCCTGGACATCCAGGGCCTGAGCCATGTCTTCCTGTTCGACGTGCCGATGCATGCCGAGGACTACGTCCATCGCATCGGCCGTACCGGCCGGGCCGGCATGCCCGGTCGCTCACTGACCCTGGCGACGCCCGAGGACGGCAAGTATGTCGCGGCGGTGGAGAAACTGATCGGCAAGGACATTCCCCGCTTCGAGGTCGAGGGCCTGGGTGCCGGCGGCTTCGACGAGGACGACGGCCGCCGGCGGCGCGGCCGGGGCGGCCGCGGCCGGCGAAGTCAGGGCGAACGCCCGGCGGAGAAGGACGGCGAGGGCAAGACCGGGGGCGCGGGTCGGCGGCGCGGCGGCCGGGACAAGACCGAGGCCGCCGAGCCGAAAAAGGAGCGCGAAAGCCGCGATAGCGAGCGCCCACGCAAGCGCGGCCGGGGCAAGGGCGGCGGCGAACGCAAGTCCGAGGGGGGGCGGGACAAGCCGGTGGTCGGCATGGGCGATCACGTGCCGGCCTTCATGACGCGCTCGAGCGGCCGGCCGAAGAAGAAAAGCTGACGACGGGAGGGCCCGATGCAGACGATCTTCGTGATGGTGAAATGCGAATTGGGCGAGACCTACGACGTCGCCGGCGCCGCCGTCGAGAACTCCGATAGCATCTCGGAAGTTCATTCGATCTCGGGCCAGTACGACCTGATGATGAAATGCTATCTGGGCGACGGCGACGATATCGGCCATTTCGTCACCGAGACGATCCAGAAACTGCCGGGCGTGAAGGACACCTTCACCCTGATCACCTTCAAGACCTTCTCCTGACCACGGCAGTGTCGGCATGAGCGCGCCCGTCGTTGCCAACGCCGATGTCGCCTCCGCCCTGGCCGAGGCCGAGGCCCAGTTCGAGGCGGCCAACCCGAAAAGCCTGGCCCAGTTCCAGGACGCCGCCGCCGCCATGCCCGGCGGCAACACCCGCACGGTGCTGTACTACCGGCCCTTCCCCCTGACCATCGTGCGCGGCGAGGGCTGCCGGCTGTGGGATTTGGACGGCCACGAGTATCTCGACTTCCTGGGCGAATACACCGCCGGCCTTTACGGCCATTCCAACCCGGTGATCCGGGCGGCGATCGACCGGGCCCTGGACCAGGGCGTGGTGCTGGGCGGCCAGACCACGGCCGAGGCGGGCCTGGCCGAGGCGGTGGTGGCCCGCTTCCCGGCCATCGAGCGGGTGCGGTTCACCAATTCCGGCACCGAGGCCAACCTGATGGCGATCTCGGCCGCCCGGGCCCACACCGGCCGCGGGAAGGTGATGGTGATGGACGGCGGCTATCACGGCGGCATCCTGTATTTCGCCCCCGGCGGTTCGCCCCTGAACGCCCCCTTCCCCTACCTCACCGGCCGCTACAACGACGTCGACGGCTGCCGCGCCCTGATCCGCGAGCACGCGGACGAGCTGGCCTGCGTGATCCTGGAGCCGCTGCAGGGGGCCGGCGGCTGCATCGAGGCCGAGCCGGAATTCCTGGAGATGCTGCGGGCGGAAACCGAGCGGGCCGGCGCCCTGTTGATCTTCGACGAGGTGATGACCTCGCGCCTCTCCGCCGGCGGCCTGCAAAAGATTACCGGCGTGCACCCCGACCTCACCTCGCTGGGCAAGTATATCGGCGGCGGCATGTCGTTCGGCGCCTTCGGCGGCCGGGCCGGGATCATCGACCGCTTCGACCCCCGGCGCGAGGATGCCTGGCCCCATGCCGGCACCTTCAACAACAACGTCCTGACCATGAACGCCGGTCTCGCCGGCCTGACCGAGATCTATACCCCGGAGGTGGCCGAGGCCTTCAACGCCCGCGGCGACCGCCTGCGCGACGACCTCAACCAATTGGCCCGGAACCACGACGTGGCGGTGCAGTTCACCGGCCGGGGCTCGATGATCGGCTGCCATTTCCGCCGCGGCAGGATCCGCGACATCGACGACGCCATGGCCGGGCGCAACGAATTGCGGCCGCTCTTGCACATGGACCTGCTGGCGCAAGGCATCTATCCGGCCTCGCGCGGCATGTTCGCCCTCACGCTGGCCCATGACGAGGCGACCTTCGAGGCCCTGCTGGCGGCCATGAACGAATTCCTCGACAGCCGCCGCAGTCTGCTGGGCGATTAGCCGGGCGTCGAGTCGCCCATCAACGGGCATTCGAACCGTCGGGATTCTTTACATTTCCGGATTTTGGGTTTTCTAAAGTCCTGCCCAAGCCATTGATTCCATTGGACGCGGCTTACTTGGCATAACTCTTGCATGGGTCTTTGCAAGGGCAATTGCATTTGCCCGTGGGAATTAGGGCGTCTGATATGAAAAAGCGATCATCCGACGACGAGGAAACCAAACGCGGGAATACGGCCGTATTCGGTTTTCGCGCGCGTCTTGCCCTCGGCACGGCCTTGGCCTCCATGGCGCTGGTCGGCTATGGCGGGCGCGCGGCCTACGCGGGTCTCTGTACGGGCGCCGCCGGCACCTATTCCTGTTCGGGTGCCGCCAATTCCGCGACGGATGTGACGCAATATCTGACCCCCGTTGGACCGCTGACAGTCACCACCACGAGCGGATTCGGAATCGATACCAGTATCAGTGGCGGCTACGCCTTTGATATGACCGGTACGGGCGGGCTCAGCTTCACGGACGCTAATACGTCCGCCATCACCGGCGGCTACGGCGGCATCTACAGCCTCAATTACAGCTCGGGCGCCTTGAGCATCTCCACAACCGGGCAGGTGACGGGGAACACCGGCACTGGGATTTTCGCCGAAAACTATGGCGCCGGCTTGACGGTCTCGGCGGCCGGGGTCACCGGCGGAGAAGACGGAATTGTTGCCGCCAATCTGGGCACCGGAAACTTGACCGTCACCGCCACCGGGACGGTCGAGGGGCAGGGTCTCAGCAGTTACGGCTACGGGATCTATGCCCTGAACTATATTGCCGGCGCGGATCTAACGATTGACACAGCGGCGGTCACCGGCGCCGAAATTGGGATTCTCGCCCACAACGACGGTACCGGCGCCTTGAGCGTCACCGCCAGCGGGGCGGTGGAGGGGACCAGCGGCATCGGAATTTATGCCGTGAACGTTTATGGCACCGATTTGCTGGTCGAATCGGCGGCGGTAACGGGCGGTTACTACGGAATATTTGCCGACAGCTACGGCATCGGCGACTTGAGCATCACCGCCACCGGGCCCGTGGAGGGGACCAACGGAGTCGGTATACTTGCCCTTGCAAGCGGCTTCAACCTAACGATCGAGGCGACGTCGGCCAGCGGCGCGTACAGCGGCATCGATGCCCACAACTACGGCTCCGGCGCCCTGAGCATCACCACTACCGGTGCGGTGACGGGGACCGCGTACGACGGCATCTACGCCGCCAACGACGGCGCCTTCCCGCTATCGGTCACGGTGAGCGGCGCCGTCACGGGTGGTAGCGCGGGTCATGGCATTCACACCGTGACCGGCGGCGGCGGTTCGAGCGTCATCACGCTGAATTCCGGCGCCACGGTGAGCGCCACCTCCGGCGATGCCATCTTCAACGACGAGGGCGATTCCACCACCACGGTGAATTCGGGCGCCAGCGTCATCGGTACGATCGAACTGAGCGAAGGTAGCGACGCCCTGACGTTCGACGGCGGCAGCTTCGCCGGCGTCACCCTGTTCGACGGCGGCGATGATACCGACAGCCTGACCTTCATGAACGCCGCCGGCACCCTGGCCGGGGCCGACATCGTCAACTTCGAGGAGGTCGTCATCGGCAGCGGCGCCGAGATCGGCTTTAGCGACAGTCTGCTGGATACGGAAACCCTGCGCGTCGAGACCGGTGGCACGTTTGTCAGCGAAATCCGCTCGGCCATCGACTTCGATTTCCTCGAGGTAACGGGCGACGTCGACTTCGGCATCGGCAGCCTGATCGATTTCGTCATGACCGACGTCACCGCCCTGGAATACGATTTGTTCGACGGCCTGTCGCTGACCTTCCTGACCGCCGACAGCGTGTTGGGCTTCGGCAACCTGGCCTTCAATTTCATCGACCTCAATCCGCACTTCAAGGCCACGGTCAGCCTGGACGGCGGCACCAGCCTGTCGGTGAGCTTTTCCGACGTGCCCGCCCCCTCGCCCCTGATCCTGCTGGGAACGGGCCTGCTGGGACTGGCCGGCCTGAGGCGGGCCCGGCGGCGGAGAGAAACCCGCGCTGTACTATGACGCCGCTTGCAGCTCGCTAAGTTCGGCGGTCAGGGCGTCGATGGCGGCGGCGAATTTTGCCGGCAAGGCCTCGACCCGTTCGGTGGCACCTTGCACATCGTTCGCGCCGGCGACCCGCTCGGTGTCCTGACAGTGCCGCAACAGGTCCATGAGCCCGAAATTGCCGCTCAGGCTGGCCAGCCGATGGGCCAGCCGGCCGATTGCCTCCATGTCCTTCGCCCGCGCGGCGTCCCCGAGCTCGCGCAAGATCGCCTCGGACTGCTGGCGAAATTCCACCACCAGCGCCGATACGACATCATCGCCCAGCACCGCCCGCTCGTTGCCTAGGAATTCGATGTCCAACAGGCAGGGTTGCCTGTCCTCCGCCTCCGGCTCTACCGTCGCTCCCGCCAGGGCGTTGTCCAGATCGGCCGGCGCCAACGGTTTTGACAAGATCGCGTTCATGCCCGCCGCCTTGTAGCGGGCCTGATCGTCGGGAAACACGTTGGCGGTCAGGGCAATGATCGGCACCGAGGCGCGCAGGCCGTTGGGCAGGGCGCGGATCGCCTTGGTCGCCTCGATACCGGAAATATCCGGCAGGGCGATATCCATCAGGATCACGTCGAAATCCCCGGACGCGGCCTGGGCGACGGCATCGCCCCCAGTTTCCACTGGCGTGACGTGGTGCCCGGCCCGTTCCAGGTAGCCCATGGCGACCTGGCGGTTGATCTCCAGATCCTCGACCAGCAGCACCCGCAAGCCCGGAGCGCCCTCCGCCTCGGGCGACGTGGCCGGCGTCGGCTCGCGCGGTGCGGCGGCGGCCAGCGGCACGATAAAATGAAAGCAGGCGCCATTCCCGACCTCGCTCTCGACCCAGACTTCGCCGCCGAGGAGCTTCGCCAGACGGCTGGTGATGGACAGACCCAACCCGATGCCCGGCTGCTCGGTCGAGCCCTCGTGCAGCCGCACGAATTCCTCGAAGATGCGTTGGCGGTCCTCCGCCGGTATGCCGGGGCCCTGATCGGCGACGACGATCTTGACCCGGCAATCGCCCGCCCCTCCGCCGTCCCCCACGCGCAGCGCCGTGACGCTGACCGGCCGACCCTCGCCGTACTTCAGGGCGTTGGAGATCAGGTTGTAGAGAATCCGGCGGATGCGGTCGCCGTCGCCATGCAGCCAGCGTGGCAAGGCTGGATCGATGCTCAGACTCAACCGTCGGCCCGGGCGTTCGCCTGGCAGGTCCATGATCAGCACCGTCTCCTGCAACAGGCCATGCAGATCGAAGGTGTCTTCCGACAGGCTCTCGCCGTCGCTTTTCGCCCGCACCACGTCGAAGACGTTGTTGATCAGGTCCAGCAGCACCCGGCCCGAGCCCTCGATGGTCCGAGCCCGCTCCAGATCCCGGCCGTCGAGGTTCGATTGCAGCAGGTTCGCCATGCCCAGAATGCCCTGCAGCGGCGTGCGCAATTCGTGGCTCATGGTGGCCAGGAAGCGGTCCTTGGCCTGGTTGGCCTGGCGGGCCTCGGCCTCGGCCCGGCGGCGCTCGGCGACCTCGACCTCCAACTCCTTGCCGCGCATCCATTCGCGCCGCAACAGCCTGTTGAGCAAGCGTGTCGTGGCGCCGCCCAGGACAATGCCGACCAGGAAGTACTGGGTGATATGCAGGCTGGAGTTCAGGCTGCCGCCCGGGATGTAAATCGAGGCCACGGTAAAGACCAGGGCGCCGATCAGACAGGCCGCCGTGGTCAAGGCGAAGCGGTTGAACAGGAAGGCATAGAACAGCACGATGGCGAAGGCATAGAACGGCACCGCCAGGGGATCGACCAGGGCGCCGGCCTCGGCATAGAGGCGGAATTCCAACGCCTCGCAAAACCCCAGCAGCACCTCGCCGGCAACGGTTCCCCAAGCCAGGGCCGGCGTGAACATCGGCTTGGAGGCCGCCACGAACATCCAAACCAGTGTCAGGACGACAACGCCGCGCCCCAGCCCCAGCCACAGCAGGTCCGGCCCCGCGCCCAGATCGACATAGTTGAGGATCAGGGCCGAGCCATAAGCCAAGATGCACAAGGCGTGGGTGACGCGGAGCTGTTGTGAGATTCTCCGCCAACGGTCGGCCACGAAGGCCCTTTCCGTCGCCGCATCCACGAACTCGCAGGTCCATCGGGAGATTTTGAAATCGAGCCCCGGCATGGTCACTCAGCCGAAGGTCACTGGCGCGGACAGACGATAGCCGAGCATCCGCTCGGAGACCAAAGCGTCTTGCAACGGCGGCGCCTGCCGCAGTTTCTTGCGCAGACGGCCGACCAGAATATCGATCGACCGGTCATTGGGGCTCCAGGGCCGCTGATTGACCGCGAATTGCAGCCAGTCCCGCGTCAGAACCTTGTCCGGGTTGCGCGCGAAGGCGATCAGCAGATCGAACTCCTTGCCGGTCAATTGGACTTCGACGCCGTCCGGCCCCGCCAGGCGCCGTGACACGGCGTCCAATGTCAGACCGCCGATGGTCGCCGGGATTTCGCCGTTGCCGGAGTTCGGCGCGTCCGCCTTGCGTCGCAGCACGGCATTCAGCCGGGCCAGCAACTCGCGGGTATCGAAGGGTTTGGTGATGTAGTCGTCGGCACCACCCTGCAATCCAGTCAGCCGATCCTCGATCTCGCCACGACCGGTCAGCATCAGGATGGCGATGTCGGGATGGCTCTCGCCCAGGCGATGCATGACCTCGAAGCCGTCGGCGTCCGGCAGGCCGACATCCAGAACGATGGCGTCGATGGCACGGACGGCCAGGGTCGCGTCCATCTGCTCGGCGCTCTCGGCCGCGAAACACAGGCAGCCGGCGCCCTCCAGCGCCGTCTTCAGCCGCGCCAGCAGCACCGTGTCGTCGTCGACCACGATGACCGCCGCCTGCCGGCCCAATGGCCAAGGGTCTGCCACTGCCTTCCCCCTAGTCAAGCCGCCCGCTTGACGGCCGGGTCCAGGCCCGTCGCCGCGCATTGTGACACACCTCGGCGGCCGCCGGGGCGCCCTTGATACAAAATGATACACGGCAACGCGTGCGGGCCGATGGGCCATGGCGCATGGTTGGCGCGTGGGGAACATTGCCGCCAGGACTGATGTGTCGGCTACGGCCAAAAAGGAGCGATGAACCCGGAAACCGGAAGCTTCACGCAGAGGGCGCGTGAGTTCCATGACCGCCTGTCTCGGTGGCGCGGAGGGATACGTTGCCCGAAGAGACGAACCGCATTCTGAATGATCTTCGTGCCCGCCTGGCCCTGGGCACGGCATTGGCGACCATGGCCCTGGGTGGTTATGGCGGGCGCCCCGCCTATGCCGGAGCCTGCACGGGCGCGGCCGGCATCTATCTCTGTTCGGGGGCAGCCAACCCGGCGACGGACCTCACGCAGACCCTGAACCCCGGCGCGCCGCTGACCGTGACTACCACGCCCGGTTTCGGCATCGATACCAGCACAAATGGCGGCAACGCGTTGACCCTGACCGGCACCGGCGGGCTGAGCTTCACCGACGGCTACAACGCCGCCATCACCGGCGCCGCCACCGGGATCCGGGCCCTCGGCCAAGGCGAATACGATTACAGCTATGGTTACGGCCCTGGCACCATACCGGGCAGTGGCGGCGCCCTGCACATCACCATGGCAGGGCGAGTTACGGGCCTCTCGGGTCACGGTATCGACGCCGAGAACACCGAGGACGGCTCCGACCTGACCATATCGGCGGCCACGGTCGACGGCGGCAACGCCGGGATTTTTGCCCACAATGAAGGCACTGGCTACTTAAGCATCAGCGCCAGCGGGCCGGTGACGGGAACCTTAGGTGATGGCATCTATGGCAAGAATTTCGGCACCGCCCTGTCGGTAACGGCGGCGGCGGTTACGGGCGGGCGTGACGGCATCGATGCCCGGAACGAGGGCACGGCGGGGCTGTCGATCTCGGTCTCGGGCGATGTGACGGGCCAGAGCGTCGACGGCATCAGCGCCTTCAACAGCGCCAACGACGTTAGTGGCTCCATGCTGATCACCCAGGCGGCGAGCACCACGACTTCCGGAGCGGTACATGGCATCGACGCCGACAATGCCGGCGGCGCCCTGACCATCAACGCCCTTGGCACCTCGACCGGCGGCAGCGGCGACGGCATCCATGCGCTAAACCGGGCCGGCACCACCGCCCTCGACATCACCGCCAACAACGCCCATGGCGGCGCGAACGGCATTGTTGCCGACAACGCCGGCGGCGCCCTGACCATCAATGCGTATGGCAGCGCCAGCGGCGGCACCGGCGACGGCATCCGCGCGGTCAACCAGGCCGGCGCCACCGGCCTGACCATCACCGCCAACAACGCCGATGGCGGCGCGAGCGGCATCCGTGCCGACAATCAGGGCTCCGGCGCCTTGCGCATCACCGCCACCGGCCAGGTGACCGGGTCCGGAACCGGGCAGGCATTTTCGAATGCGGGGGTCGACGGTGGGATTGTCGCCCGCAACAGCAGCGCCACCGCCACCGATCTGACGATCGACGCCAGCGGCCAGGTCACCGGCGCTGGGAGGTATGGCATCTATGCCCGCAACGATGGCACCGGCGACCTGCGCGTTACCACCACCGGCCAGGTGACCGGGTGGGTCAGGCCCGACGGGCGCAGGTACGAAGCGATCGTTGCCTACAACTTTGGCAGGGATCTGACGATTGCGGCGACGGCGGGCTACGCCCATGGAATTACGGCTGTAAACAGCGGCTCCGGCGCCTTGCGCATCACCACGGCGACGACCTCGAACGGGCGCATGTTTGCCATCAACACGGGCACGGATCTGACCATTGCGGCGGCCGCGGTCAGCAGCGGTTTCCAAGGGGGGATTTATGCCTATAAC
>JASLMH010000142.1 GCA_030746635.1 Alphaproteobacteria bacterium
AAGAACACCCATCAACTGTATGATGTCGGGCATGGTGTCGAAAACGACCATCGTTGAAGAGAGACCAGGTTTCGAGGCCATTGCCCGCGAGTTGGAGCGTCCGTTGCGCCGCTACCTCGAACGCTACGTCGGCGAGCCCTCCGTGGCGGATGATCTGCTACAGGAAACCCTGATCCGAATCAGCCGGGGCTTGGCGTCTTTCGCGGGCCGCTCGTCGCACAAGACCTGGGCCTTCGCCATCGCCAGCCGGGTGGCGGCCGACCATTTCCGCGATCCGGCGCGGCGCCGAAAGATCGTTGAACTCGACGAGGTCGACGAGCCCGTCGACCCCGGCCCGGCCGTCGACGAGAGGCTGATCGCCGGGCAGATGAACGATTGCGTCAGAGGGGTGATCGACAGCCTGCCCGAAGCCTATCGGGCGGCGCTTATCCTGCACGACCTCGAGGGGCTTACGGCCCGGCGAACGGCGGAGATCATCGACTGTTCCCTGGCGACGGCCAAAATCAGGATTCATCGCGCCCGAGCACGATTGAGGCAGGCATTGGAAGATCAATGCGATTTCTATCGCGATCAGGACGACGTGTTCCGCTGCGACCAGAAGGTTTGAGATCCGACCGGGGCCGCCCGGCCGACGCCAGCGAAATTTCCAGTGCTATCGAGGGGGGATTGGGGCGAGTGAGGGGACTTGAACCCCCGGCCTCCAGATCCACAATCTGGCGCTCTAACCACCTGAGCTACACCCGCCACAGGGTCGTCTTGCTGATTACGCCCTGGGGGCCCTCGCCGTCAAGCGGTTGGGGGCGGTTGGCGGTTACTTGACGAAGAAATCCCGCAGACGGTCCAGGGCGCCCGTCAACACCTCGTCCCGCTTGCAGAAGCAGAAGCGCACCAGGTGGTCGACGTCCGGGGTGGCGTAGAGGGCGGAGACGGGCAGCACGGTGACGCCGGCCTCGATGGTGACGTGGCGGCAGAAATCCACGTCCGTGCCAATAAAGCCCAGGGGCCGGTAATCGGCGTTCATGAAATAGGTCGCGCCGCACGGCATGACGTCGAAGCCGATCTCGCTCAGCCCGTCGGCCAGGTAATCCCGCTTGTTCTGCAATTCGCCGGCCAGGGCGGTGTACCAGGCCTGCTCGTTGTCCAGGCCGTGGGCCACCGCGCGCTGCAGGTTGGCCGGCGTGGTGAAGACCAGGAACTGGTGCGCCTTGGAGATCACGCCCAACAGGTTCGGCGCGGCGGTGACGTAACCGACCTTCCACGAGGTCATCGAGAAGGTCTTGCCGGCGGAGCCGATGCGCACGGCCCGCTCCCGCATGCCCGGCAGGGTGATCAGCGGGATATGCGGCACGCCGTCGAAGATCAGATGCTCGTAGACCTCGTCGCAGATGGCATAGGCATCGTGCCGTTCGAGCAGGCCGGCGATGAAGGCCAGGTCGTCGGGGTCGAACACCTTGCCGGTGGGGTTCATCGGCGTGTTCATCAGGATCAGCTTGGTGCGGTCGGAAAAGGCGGCGGCCAACTCCGCCCTGGGCAGGGCCCAGTCGGGCGGCTGCAGGCGCACCAGCTTCACCTCCGCACCCGCCCGGCGCAGCATCGGCACGTAGGAATCGTACAGCGGCTCGAACACCACCACCTCGTCGCCCGGCTCGACCAGGGCCAGGATCGAGGCGGCCAGCGCCTCGGTGGCGCCCGAGGTCACCATCACCTCGGTCTGCCAATCCACCTCGAGGCCGTAGAAGCGTTTGTTGTGGCCGGCCACCGCCTGGCGCAGCTCGGGGATGCCCAGCATCGGCGGGTACTGGTTGGGGAACTCGCGGGTGGCGGTGTCGACCATCGCCTTGACGCTGTCCGGGCCCTCCTCGTCCGGGAAGCCCTGGCCCAGGTTGATGGTCTGGTGTTCGATGGCGAGCCGGGTCATCACCTCGAACACCGTGGTGCCGTAGCCCGATAGGATGCTGTTGGCCGGTTTCACCCGCATTCCTCCATGCCGCGAAGGGCGGCGGATCATCCCAAAAGCCCCGGCCCGGCGCAAGCATGGCAGCCGGGTCGACAGCGGCGGCGGCGGAAGGCTAAATGACCCTGGGAGGACAGGCCATGGATGATAGGGAAATCGCCCCGTTGCTGGCCGGCGTGCGCCGGCTGGTGGACGAGAAACTGATCCCGGCGGAGGAGACCCTGGACCGGGAGGACCAGATCCCCGAGGAGCTGCTGGCGCTGATGCGGGAAATGGGGCTGTTCGCCTACGCCATCCCGGCCGAGCACGGCGGCCTGGGCCTGAGCAAGTGGGACGAAGTGCGCGTGATCTTCGAATTCTGCCGCGCCGCCCCGGCCTACCGCTCGTACGTGGGCACCACCAACGGCGTCGGCGGCAAAAGCATCGTGCTGGACGGCAGCCCGGAGCAACAGCGCAAATACCTGCCCCGCATCGCAAGCGGCGAACTGGTCGTCTCGTTCTGCCTGACCGAGCCCGACAGCGGCTCGGACGCCAAGAGCCTGCGCACCACGGCCCGGCGGCAGGGCGATGGTTATGTCCTGAACGGCAGCAAGCGCTTCATCTCCAACGCCCCGGTGGCCGGCCTGTTCACGGTGATGGCCCGCACCGACCCCGAGGATGGGGGCGCCGGCGGCATCTCGGCCTTCCTGGTCGAGGCCGGTACCCCGGGCCTGAGCGTCGGCCCGAAACTGCGCAAGATGGGCCAGAAGGGCGCGCCGACGGCGGACGTCACCTTCGATGACTGCCGGGTGCCGGCCGAGGCCCTGCTGGGCGGGGTGGAAGGCCAGGGCTTCATCACCGCCATGAAGGTGCTGGACGATGCCCGCATCCACATGGGCGCGGTCTGCGTCGGCCTGGCGAGCAGACTGCTCGAGGAGATGACCGGCTATGCCGCCCAGCGCCAGCAATTCGGCCGGCCGATCGCCGATTTCCAGCTGATCCAGGCGATGATCGCCGACAGCGAGGCCGAATGCCTGGCCGCCCGGGCGATGGTCGAGCGCACCGCCCGGGCCATGGACCGGGGCGACGGCGTGACCAAGGAGGCCGCCGCCTGCAAGTACTTCGCCTCGGAAGCGGTCGGCCGCATCGCCGATCGGGCGGTGCAGGTGCACGGCGGCTATGGCTATGTCGCCGAATACCCGGTCGAGCGGCTCTACCGCGATGCCCGGCTGCTGCGCATCTTCGAAGGCACCTCCCAGATCATGCAACTGGTGATCGCCCGCGAGGCGCTGAAGGAACACCGCCGAGGCCAGTAGTCCGTCAAGAAGGGGGGGTCAGGTCTTGCGGAACCCTTCGCGACGACTCCAGGCTAGAGGATTGGAGTCGGCTTATGTCGGAGTCCCGAGAGGGCGTTGCCGGCTATCGCAATCAGCAGCACGGCGCCGCCGAGCAGCGTATACATGCCCGCCCTTTCACCGAGAAAAATCCAAACCCAAAAAGGCCCCAGCATCACTTCCGTCATGGACAGCAGGGCCAGTTCCGCCGCCGGCACGGCCCGCGAACCGATGGTGTAGAAAACCATTCCGGCGCCGACCTGGAAGACGCCCAGGCAGGTCGCGACCAGGATGTCGCGTGCCGGCAGGACCAGCGAATATCCAGCCGATTGACAAACGATGGCCGATACGATCACGGCGAAGACGCCGGCCAGAAAAACCGCCGGCATCATGTCGTCCAACTTCCGCCAGCGTAGCGCGATGGTGAAGACGGCAAAGCCGGTAGCTGAAATGAGCGCCGCGATGTTACCGCTCATCCGGCCCAGGGACACGCCTTCCCAGACCATGATGGCAATGCCGATCAGGGCAAGAACCATCGCTCGCCACGTGGCGGCGCGGACCCGTTCACGCAGCACGAGCCAACCGAGCAGTGCGGCAAAGAACGGTGCGGCGGCAAACAGGAACATCGCATTGGCCACTGTCGTGGCCTGAATGGCGAAAATGCCGCCGGTAAATGCGAATACCAGGGCAAATCCGCCAATCACGCCGGCTATTCCAACCTTGCGAATGACCAGGAGCGGTTTGCCGCCCGATCGCACCCCGATGATCAAGAACAGGAACGGCGCCAGGGCCAGTGAACGGTAGAACAGTATTTGCCAAACATTGGCGACTTCAATGAAACGAATGCCAAGGCCCATCGATGACCAGCACAGGCCAGCAAACAGGACCAGGACCACACCATGCCGGTATGACGGCTTGAAAAGCGACATGTCCGCCGTACTCACCCCAAAACAGATCTTTCCGCGGCCTCGCCGGAAGGATCCGGATTCTATCGAAGAAAAATCAGTTGTGGAATGTGTGAGCGACGGGGACACGATCCTTTGTTCCCGTGCCGGGAAAAAGGTCATGTCCCCGTAATTCCAATTGGTGATCGCCCGCGAGGCCTTGCGGGAGTGGGATCACCAACACGGCTAACGATCCGGGCTTGGAGCCAGGTCCCGGCCGTGCCATAACGCCGGCATGCAACTCGCCGAACGCATGAGCCACCTGGGCACCGAGACCGCCTTCGAGGTGCTGGCCCGGGCCAATGCGCTGGCCGCCGAGGGCCGCAGCATCATCAACCTCGGGATCGGCCAGCCGGACTTCCAGACGCCCCAAAACATCGTCGAGGCCGGCCGCAAGGCCCTGGCCGACGGCCACCACGGCTACACCCCGGCCAACGGCATCCCCGAATTGCGCCTGGCGGTGGCCGAGGACATCGAGACCTACCGCGGCGTCGCCGTCGACCCCGAACACATCGTGATCCAGCCGGGCGGCAAGCCGACCATGTTCTTCGCCTGCCTGATGTTCGGCGAGCCAGGCGCCGAGATCATGTACCCGAACCCCGGTTTTCCGATCTATGAATCGGCGATCCGCTTCTCCGGCGCCACGCCGGTGCCGATCGCCCTGCACGAGGACACCGGCTTTTCCTTCTCCGCCGACGAGGTGCTGGCCAAGGTCGGCGAACGCACCCGGCTGATCATCATCAATTCGCCGGCCAACCCCACGGGGGGAGTGGTGCAGCGGGACGAGCTGGACAAGCTGGTCGCCGGCCTGGAGCGGCACCCCGAGGTGGCGATCCTGTCGGACGAGATCTACAGCCGCATGGTCTACGACAACCAGCCGCACGTCAGCCTGCTGTCCTATCCGGCGATCCGCGATCGGCTGATCCTGCTAGACGGCTGGTCGAAAACCTATGCCATGACCGGCTGGCGGCTCGGCTATGCGATCTGGCCGGCGGCCTGCGCCGAAGCGGCGACGCGGCTGGCGGTCAACGACCATTCCTGCGTCAATGCCGCCACCCAGTATGCCGGCATCGAGGCCCTGCGCGGCCCGCAGGACCAGGCCGAGGAGATGGTCCGCGCCTTCGATGCCCGGCGCGAGGTGATCGTCGAGGAGCTGAACGCCATTCCGGGCTTCCGCTGCGTGCGGCCGGGCGGCGCCTTCTATGCCTTCCCCAATATCGAAGGCACCGGCATGGCCAGCCAGGACCTGCAGGAGAAGCTGTTGAACGAAGCCGGCGTGGCGGCCATCGCCGGCACCTCGTTCGGCGCCTTCGGCGAAGGCTATCTGCGCTTTTCCTACGCCAATTCGGTGGACAACATCCGCGCGGCCATGCGCCGCATCCGCGAGTTCCTGGCCGCCGGATGAGCCTGGCCGCCAAAACAAATGCCTACCATTTGGGCAAAACGATGATATTTTGTGCGACTTCCATGCGAAATCCGACAGCGACAAATTTCACCCTTTGAATTCAATGGTTTATCGCACGGCAAAAGTTGGCACGGTTTGTGCTTGGGATAACGGTAGGCGCTGTCGTCGAGACCGCCCCGGACCCTTTGGGCGCGATGTAGCACGCAAGCAGTAACGAAAGATTTGCCGCGATGAAAAAGATCGAAGCCATCATCAAACCCTTCAAGCTGGACGAGGTGAAGGAAGCCCTGCACGACGTCGGACTGCAGGGCATCACCGTCACCGAGGCCAAGGGTTTCGGCCGGCAGAAGGGCCACACCGAACTGTATCGCGGCGCCGAGTACGTCGTCGACTTCCTGCCCAAGGTGAAGATCGAACTGGTGCTGGACGACGGCCTGGTCGAGCGGGCGGTGGAGGCGATCCAGAACGCCGCCCATACCGGGCGCATCGGCGACGGCAAGATCTTCATCACCACCGTCGAGGAGGCGATCCGCATCCGCACCGGCGAAACCGGCGCCGAGGCGATTTAGGCCAAAACGACCATCACCCGGAAAACCAAACGCTACGTGGACACACGAAAGAAGGAACCGTAAGCCATGTCCAATGCAGAAACCGTTCTGAAGAAAATCCAGGACGAGGATATCCCCTTCGTCGATTTCCGTTTCACCGACCCGCGTGGCAAGTGGCAGCACGTCGCCATGGACTCCAAGATGGTCGACGCCGATCTGTTCGCCGAAGGCGTGATGTTCGACGGCTCGTCGATCGCCGGCTGGAAGGCGATCAACGAATCCGACATGGCGCTGCTGCCGGACCCGGCCTCGGCGGTGATGGACCCGTTCCTGGCCCAGCCCACCCTGGTGCTGTTCTGCGACGTGGTCGAACCGGCCACCCAGGAAGCCTATAGCCGCGATCCGCGCTCGGCGGCGGCCCGGGCCGAGGCCTATCTGCAAAGCTCCGGCGCCGGCGATACCGCCTATTTCGGCCCCGAGGCCGAATTCTTCGTGTTCGACGACGTGCGCTTCAACGTCTCGCAGAACGAAGTGATCTATTCCATCGACGAGGGCGAAGGTCCCTACAACAGCAGCCGCGAGTTCGAGGGCGGCAACATCGGCCATCGCCCGGCCATCAAGGGTGGCTACTTCCCGGTGCCGCCGGTGGACGCGGCGGCCGACCTGCGCAGCGAAATGCTGACCGTAATGCGCGAGATGGGCGTCGAGACCGAAAAACACCATCACGAGGTGGCGCCCAGCCAGCACGAGCTGGGCATCCGCTTCGCGCCGCTGGTCAATTGCGCCGACGCCATGCAGATCTACAAGTACGTGGTGCACAACGTCGCCCATTCCTACGGCAAGACCGCGACCTTCATGCCGAAGCCGGTAATGGACGACAACGGCTCGGGCATGCACACCCATCAGTCGATCTGGAAGGACGGCAAGCCGCTGTTCGCCGGCTCGGGCTATGCCGACCTGTCGGAGACCTGCCTCTACTACATCGGCGGCATCATGAAGCACGCCCGGGCCTTCAACGCCTTCTCGAACCCACTGACCAACAGCTACAAGCGGCTGATCCCGGGCTTCGAGGCACCGGTGCTGCTCGCCTATTCGGCCCGCAACCGCTCGGCCGGCTGCCGCATCCCGTTCTCGCCCAGCCCCAATGGCAAGCGGGTGGAGGTGCGCTTCCCCGATCCCGGCGCCAACCCCTACCTGGCCTTCGCGGCGATGCTGATGGCCGGCCTGGACGGCATCGAGAACAAGATCCACCCGGGCGACCCGATGGACAAGGACCTGTACGACCTGCCGCCCGAGGAGTTGGCCGACGTGCCGACGGTGTGCGGCTCGCTACGCGAGGCCTGCGAGAGCCTGGATAGCGACCGCGACTTCCTGAAGAAGGGCGGGGTGTTCTCGGACGACCTGATCGACGGCTATCTGGAGCTGAAGTGGGAAGAGATCTACCGCTTCGAGCACACGCCGCACCCCGTGGAGTTCGAGATGTACTACAGCGTCTAACCACCCTCACCGCCGGCCCCCCGGCCGCGCGGAGCAAGACAACCGGGGCCGCTCAACCGAGCGGCCCCTTTGCTTTGTGGAATTGGTGTATCGATGGATATCCGGGTCGGAGCCCGGGCATGACAGTGGGTTGACGTCGACCGCCGCAACCCCTTCGTCATTGCCGGGCTCCGACCCGGCAATCCATGGTGTGCCCGGCGCGGCGTTCGGTGGATACCTCCCCTCACACCACCGGCACGCGGCGGGCGGCGACGATGGCGGGGGAGATCACGTCGAGGTCCAGTTCGGCGCGCCAGCGTTCGGTGCGGCGCATCTTGGGCGGCGTGTTGGCCTCTCCGGTCCGATCCATGACGAAGCCTTCGAAGCCGTTGCTCATGGCCTCGTTGCATTTTTGGACATAGATCGGGAAGCCGCCGATATAGGGCATGAACACCCGCGGCCGGCCGGGGATGTTGGCGCCGACGTACCAGCTATCGGCCTGGCTGCGCAGCGACACGGCGGCGACCTCGTTGACGTGGTCGACCCAGTCGTCCTCGTACTTCAGGGTCGGCTCGATGGTCGCGGCGCCGACGTCGCGCAGATGGCATAGGCAGTCGATCATCCAATCCACGTGCTGTTCGATGGCCTGGATCATGCTGGCCAGCACCGATGGGCTGCCGGGCCCGGTGATCATGAACAGGTTCGGGAAGCCCACCGTCGACAGGCCCAGATAGGTGCGCGGCCCGGCCCGCCATTTCTCCGCCAGGGTCAGGCCGTCGCGGCCGGTGATGCGGATCTTGTCGAACGAGCCGGTCATGGCCGCGAAGCCGGTGGCGCAGACCACCGCGTCGAACGGATATTCGATGCCGTCGGTGACGACGCCGTCCCTGGTGAAACGCTCGATCGGCTTCTCCGAGACGTCCACCAGCTTCACGTGGGACTGGTTGAAGGTCTCGAAATAGCCGCTGTCGACGCACAGGCGTTTGCCGCCGAACACGTTGTCCGGGCACAACAGCTCGGCCGTCGCCGGATCCTTGACGATGGCGCGGATCTTCTGGCGGGCGAATTCGGCGATGGTGTCGTTGGCTGCCATCTCGAACAGCAGATCGCCATAGGCGCCGAGGAACGGCAGGCCGCCGCGAGCCCAGAATTCCTCGTACTGGCGTTGGCGCTCCGCCGGCGTCGCCGCCAGGGCCGGATCGGTGTTGAAAGGGAAATAGAAGCCGGTCGGCCGGGCCCGCGCCTTGGCCCGAAAGGCCGGGTAATCGGCCTTGATCGATCGCACGTACGCCGGGTCGAGCTTGGCGTTCCAGGCCGGCACGGAATAGTTGGGCGTGCGCTGGAACACCACCAGTTGGGCGGCCTGTTCGGCGATGATCGGGATCGACTGGATCGCCGAGGAGCCGGTGCCGATGACGCCGACCCGCAGGCCGCTGAAGTCGACGCCCTCGTGCGGCCATTGGCCGGTGTGGTAGATCGGTCCCTCGAAATCGTCCAGACCCTCGAAGGGTGGCAGGTTCGCCGACGACAGGCAGCCCACCGCCATGATGCAGAACCGCGCCGTCACGGCATCGCCCCGGTCGGTCTCGATGACCCAGTGCTTGGCCACCTCGTCGAAGGCGGCGGAGGTCACCCGGGTGTCGAAGCGGATGTCCCGGCGCAGATCGAAGCGGTCGGCGACGTGATTGGCGTAGTCGAGGATCTCCGGCTGCGGGGCGTATTTCTCGTGCCACTCCCACTCCTGGTCCAGCTCCTCCGAGAAGGAATAGGAATACTGCATGCTCTCGATATCGCAGCGGGCGCCCGGGTAGCGGTTCCAGTACCAGGTGCCGCCAACGTCGCCGCCGGCCTCGTAGACCCGGGCCGAGAAGCCGTGCTCGCGCAGGCAATGCAGCATGTACATACCGGCGAAACCGGCGCCGACGACGACGGCGTCGAAGGCCACCTCAATGTCCGGGTCCCGCTATTCCGGCTGCTGATTGGCAGGGTTCATGTTTGCCTATCCCCATTTTGGTCGCCGCCCCGGTCGGGCGCGAACCTTATCCTCCTATCGGACGGCCTCGACGCCGCCCGACCGCCATTCTAGCGCCGTCGGCCAAATCTCCGCAAAAGCGACAGCCAACGCAAGCGGGACACGACGGTGTACTGATTGGTTCCGTTGATGCATATAGAAGGATACCCGCGCGTCGTAATGCGGACGACAATTGGAGGAAACGGATGACCGACCAGGCCCAGGCGGAGCCCGTTCGCTACATGGAACGGACCCGCCGATATTATCGCGCGCTCGGCTACGACAACGATTACGTCTGGGCGCGGTTCGACGAGGTGCCGTTTGCGCGCCTCGGCAAGCCGTTGCGCGAGGCCACGATCGCCCTGATCACCACGGCCGGACCCCCGGGTGGGACCAACCGCAACAGCCGCGGTCGCAAGGAGGTCTGGTCCGGTGCGGTGGCATCACCGCCGGAGAGCTACGACACCGACCTGGCCTGGGACAAGGAGGCCACCCACGTCGACGACCGCGAGACCTTCCTGCCGATCGACGCCGCCCGACGCTGCGCCGCGGATGGGTTGATCGCCGGGCTGACGCCACGGTTCCATGGCGCCGCGACCGACTACAGCCAGCGCAAGACGCTGGAGCACGATGCCCCCGAGTTGTTGCGACGGTTGCGGGAGGACGGCGCCGACGGCGCCCTGATCACCGCGCTTTGACCAGTCTGCCACCAAACCGTGAGTTTGGTTGCCCGACACCTCGAAGCCAACGGCATCCCGACCGTCGTCATCGGCTCCGCCCGCGATATCGTCGAGCATTGCGGCGTACCGAGGTTCCTGTTCTCCGACTTCCCCCTGGGTAACCCGTGCGGGCATCCCTGGCAGCGCGACATGCAGGCCGACATCGTCGGTTTGGCGCTGGGACTGCTGGAGACGGCCGAGGCGCCGCGCACGACCCACTGTTCGCCGTACGAATGGCCGAACGATCCCGACTGGCGGCAGCGCTACAACCGGGTCACGCCGGAGGACCGCGAACGCCTGCTCGCCATCGGCGATGCCCGACGCGTCAGCCGGGGTCAGGCCCCAAGGTGGACCGAACCCATCGCCGCGGGTTGACTTCGCGTTGACCGCCCCGCGCCCGGCGCGCTCTACTTGGCGCCATGGTGATCGACCTGAGATCGGACTTCGTCGCCCGCCCAACGCCTGAAATGGTCGCGGCGATGGCGCGCGCGGCGGAACTGCCGGGCGGCTTCGGGCCGCGCGAGGACGCCACCGTGGCGCGGCTGGAGCGGCTGGCGGCCGATACCCTCGGCCTGGCGGACGCCCTGTTCTGTCCGACCTGCACCATGGCCAACCAGATCGCCATCCATCTCCGCTGCCGGCCCGGCGAGGCCTTCGTCACCGAAGCCGAGGCCCATGTGGTGACCTCGGAGTCCGCCGCCCCCGCGGCCCTCAGTGGGGCGATGCCGAAGCTGGTGCCGGCCAAGGGCGGCGCACTGGCGATCGCCGCCGTTGAGGCAGCGCTGACGGGCGCCGATGCGCAGCGGGCGCGGGTCGGTCTGGTGGTGATGGAGAACACCCATGTGCGCTCCGGCGGCACCGTGCTCGGCCTGGAACACATGGCCGCGATCGCCGAGCTGGCGCGAGTGGCGGGGGTGCCGGTGCACCTCGACGGCGCCCGGCTATTCAATGCCGCCTGCGCCCTGGGCGTGGCGGCGGCGGAACTGGCGGCCTGTGCCGACAGCGTGGCCTGCAACCTGAACAAGGGCCTCGGCGCCCCGCTTGGCGCCATCCTCGCCGGGCCGGCGGATTTCATCGCCGAGGCGGTGCGCATCCGGCAGATGTTCGGCGGCGGCTGGCGACCGGCCGGCATTCCGGCGGCCGCCGGCATCGTCGCCCTGGAAAGCATGGTCGACCGGCTGGCGGACGATCACGCTCGGGCCCGGGCGCTGGCCGACGGCCTGGCGGCGCTGGACGGCATCGACATCGACCCCGAAACCGTCGAGAGCAACATCGTGCTGGCCCGACCGCGCGGCCTAACGCCCGACGCTCTGGCCGAGGCCCTGGCCGGCGAAGGCATTCTGGCGTTGCCCTTCGGGCCGTTCCTGCGTCTCGTCAGCCATCACGAGATCGACGACGACGCCGTCGAGGAGACCCTGGCGGCGTTCCGCGCCGTGTTGTCCGGAGAAGCGCCGTGACCCACCGGCTTGGCGTCGACATCGGCGGCACCTTCACCGACTTCGCCCTGGTCGACGACCAAACCGGCGCCCTCGCCGTGCACAAGCAACTGACCACCCCCGACGATCCCTCGCGCTGCGTGCTCGATGGCCTGGAGGCGCTGCTGCGGCGCACCGGCACCGAGATCGCCGGGCTGACCACCATTGCCCACGGCACCACCCTGGTCACCAACGCGGTGATCGAGCGCAAGGGAGCGGCGACCGGCATGCTGGTCAGCGCCGGCTTCGGCGACGTGCTCGATATCGCCATGGAGCGGCGCTACGATTTGTTCGATTTGCGCCTGCACTTCGCCGAACCGGTGGTGCCGGCCGACCTGCGCGCCGAAATCCCCGAGCGGGTGATGTTCGACGGCGCCATTGGCGCACCGCTCGACGAAGCGGCGGTGGACCGGGCCGTACGGGGCCTGGTCGAGGCGCACGGCATCGAGGCCCTGGCCGTCTGTTTCCTGCATTCCTACGCCGATCCGGGCCACGAGGAGCGGGCCCGCGAGATCGCCAACGAGCTGTATCCCGACCTCCGCGTCACCACTTCGAACGAGGTGCTGCCGTTCATGCGCGAGTACGAGCGCTGGACGACGACGACCATCAACGCCTACGTGCAGCCGTTGACCGGCCGCTATCTCGACCGGCTGGAGACGGGCCTGGCCGAGCTGGGCTTTCGGGGCCGGCTGCTGGTCATGACCTCCTCGGGCGGCATGGCGACACCGGCGCTGGCCCGGCGTTTTCCGGTGCGGCTGGTGGAGTCCGGCCCGGCCGCGGGCGCTCTGATGGCGGCGTTCCTCGGCCAGCAGATCGGCGAGCCCGACCTGTTGTCATTCGACATGGGCGGCACCACGGCCAAGGGGGCACTGATCCGCAACAACCGGGCCCTGCGGCGCTATGAATTCGAGGTCGCCCGCGAGCACGAGTTCAAACAGGGCAGCGGCCTGCCGCTGCGCATCCCGGTGATCGACATGATCGAGATCGGCGCCGGCGGTGGCTCGATCGCCGCCGTCGACGAGCGCCGGCTGCTGGCGGTCGGGCCGCGCAGCGCCGGCGCCGATCCGGGCCCGGCCTGTTACGGGCGCCAAGGCGAGCGGGCGACGCTGACCGACGCCAACGTCGCGCTCGGCTACCTGGTGCCCGACGCCTTCCTCGGCGGCGAGATGGCGCTCGACGCCGCGGCGGCCGCCACGGCATTGGCGGGAGACGTCGCCAAACCCCTCGGCGTCGATACCCCACGCGCCGCCTGGGGCGTGCACGAGGTGATCAACGAGGAGGTCGCCCGCGCTTTCCGCGTGCATGCCTCGGAAATCGGCTTCGACTACCGGCGCTGCGCCATGTTCGCCTTCGGCGGCTCCGGCCCGGCCCACGCCATGCGGGTGGCGCGCAAGCTGCGCATCCCCAAGGTCATCTTCCCCCTCGGCGCCGGCGTGATGTCGGCCATCGGGCTGCTGACGGTGCCGATCTCGTTCGCCACCCTGCGTTCCGGCCGGGCCCGCCTGGAAGAGCTGGACGCGGCCGGGCTGGATGCCGGTTTCGCGCCGGTCGAACAGCAGGCCCGAAGTCTGCTCGAGGAAGCCGGCGTTTCGCTGGAAGGCATCACCATGGAACGCCGGCTGGATATGCGTTTCTACGGCCAGGGCCACGAGGTCGAGGTGGCGCTGCCGGCGGCGGTATCGCCGGCGCGGCTGGGCGAATTGTTCCTCGCCGCCTATGCCGAGACCTTCGCGGCGACGCCGCTGGACGCCGGCATCGAGATCGTCAACTGGAAGATCGAGGCCAGCGGCCCAAGCCCCGATTTCGCCGAGCGCTACCGCCCCTTCGCCGGCCCCAGCGGTGGCGAGCCGGTGGCCCGGCGGGTCCGCCTGTTCGACCCGGTGGCCGATGGCTTTGTCGACGGCCCCCTCTACGACCGCTACGCCCTGGCGGCCGGCACGGCGATCGAGGGGCCGGCCCTGATCCAGGAGAACGAGGCGACGACGGTCATCGGCACGGGCGAGCGGGTCGAGGTCGACGGCTTCGGCAACCTGGTGGCGACCTTCGGCGAGGGGGAGAGTTGAGATGACGACGTTCGATCCGGTCAGTTTGAAGATCCTTTGGGACCGCCTGGTCGCCATCGCCGACGAACTGGTGCTGTCGCTGGTCCGCACCTCGTTCTCGATGAACGTGCGCGAGGGCTACGACCTCTCCTGCATGATCTTCGACGCCCATGGCCGGCTGCTCACGCAAGGCAGCTACTCGGTGCCGTCCTTCACCGGC
>JASLMH010000143.1 GCA_030746635.1 Alphaproteobacteria bacterium
GTGACCCTGGTCGAGGCTGAATTGTGCGGCGAGAGCAGTTGCAGGGATACCACGCCGGGATTTGACAAGGTCCTGAAATCGGACTTACCGAGAAATTCCATGGCGCGGCATCCTCCGGGTTTGCGGCTTCGATCGCATCACCAACGTTGACGGCCGCCAAATTGCCATGCCATCGTCACGGCGTCACACCATTGTATTTGTGCATCAGGGGTCGGCTGCGAGGCGCGACCGCGCTGGCCGCACCGGCCTTCGGCAACGAAGGGGGAATGGTCGATGACGAAATCATCCTGTCTGGCGAGTCTCATCCTTGGTCTCCTTGTCGCGGCATGGTCGATGCCCACCGCCAGCGCCGCGCCGCAGGTGCTGGCCCTGCTGAGCAGCGATGGGGAAGTGACCTTGCGCTGCGAAGGGGGTGTCTGCACGGCGGACTTCAGCGCCTTCTGCCTGCAGCAGTCGCGGCCGGCGCCGACCACCGGCACGCCCTATCAATTCGCTGATGCCAGCCAGGTTCGGCTGATCGGCCGGCGGGCGGACGGCAGCCGGATCCGGCTGGACGCTTCCGAGGAGCTTCACCCCGCATCGCAGCGCGACCAGCTCGTGGTCCGGCTGGGGATGCCGGAACGTCGGCTCGACGCCCTCGGCCTCAGATCGGTGGCGGTCGAGATCGGCCCGAATGTTACGCTGTTGCCGGACCCCGTGGCGGGCGATCCCAATCCCCTGAGCGAAAGCGAAATTGCCCTGGCCGCCGGTCCCTTGCGCCAGGCCGGCAGCCGCGTCGCCGAAACCAAGGGTAACCGGATCAACAGCGTCCGCTGGCTCATGCGGTTGAGCAACCAATTGCCGCGGTCAGCCAGGCTGACCGCGCGGGCACGCGGCCGGTTTCTCGACCGCGCCCGAAAGGCCGATGCCCCAACGGACCTGGCCGGCCTGATCTTGGATAGCTGTCAGGCTAGCACCGACTTCGGCGGCTACAAGAGCCTGCGCGCCTGTTTCGCGGCCGAACACGATGCGATCCTTTGGCAGCTCAACACCGACTACTGGCGGACGGTTCAAACCGGCAGTTGAGGCGCAACCAGGCGAGCGGATCCTCACATCGTGAAACGATAGCCGACGGCACGCGCGGCACTCCCATCGGGCGGCAAACTCCTTTACAACCATGGTAGCCATCACAGGGAGGGACGGCGCCATGGCCAAGCAGTACGATTTGTTGATCCGCGATGCCCAGGTTTACGACGGCAGCGGCGGCGCCCCGGTCCGGACCGATGTGGCCGTCGAGGCGGAGCGCGTCGCCCTGGTCGGTGATGCCGGCGGTGCCGGCGCCACGATTGAGATCGCCGCCGACGGCCTGGCCCTGGCGCCGGGCTTCATCGACGTCCATACCCACGACGACTTCGCCGCCCTGAGCCATCCCGACATGTCCTTCAAGACCCGCGGCGGCGTTACCACCTGCATCGTCGGCAATTGCGGCTTCGGCGCCGCACCGTTCGCGGCGGCGGTCGAGATCGGCGGCGATCTGATGTCCATGGACGACCTGGATCCCTATGACGGCCATGCCGGCTATGCCGCGGCCCTGAGCCAGCGCGGCCTGGGCGCCAATATCGGCATGCTGGCCGGCCACGGCACCTTCCGGGTGGCGGCCATGGGCCTGGACGACCGTGTCCCCGACGATGGCGAGATGGCCACCATGAAGGCGCTGCTGCGCGAGGCCCTGGACGCCGGCGTGCTGGGTCTTTCCAGCGGCCTGATCTACGAGCCGGGGCGCTATGCCGCGACCGACGAGATCGCCGAATTGGCGGCCGAGATGCGCGGCACCAACGCCCTCTACGCCACCCACATGCGGGACGAGAGCACCGGCCTGCTGGATTCGGTGCGCGAGGCCATCGAGATCGGCGGCCGCGCCGGCGTGCCGGTGCAGATCTCCCACCACAAGGCGTCGGGCCGCGAGAGCTGGGGGTTGGTGGCGGAGTCCCTGAAACTGATCGAGGCGGCCCAGGCCTCCGGCGCCGGCGTGCACGCCGATCAATACCCCTACACCGCCGGCAGCACCATGCTGCGGGCGGTGTTGCAGAACGGCGCCTTCGCCGAGACCACCGACGGCGATGCCGGCATGGCCACGATCCGGCCGGCCGACGTGGTCGTCGCCTCGGCCCCCGGCCATCCGGAATGGGAAGGCCGGTCGATCGAGATGCTGTGCGCCGAGTTGGATCTGCCGCCGCGAGCCGCCGCCGAGAAGGTGGCGGCCGAGGCGCCGGGCTGTACGGTGATCCTGCACATCATGAGCGAGGACGACGTGCGGACGGTGCTCCGCCACCCCTCCACCATGATCGGCTCCGACGGCATCCCCACCCTGGACGGCAAGCCCCACCCGCGCCTCTACAATACCTTCGCCCGGGTGCTCGGCCACTACGCCCGCGACGAGGGCCTCTTGACCATGGAGACGGCGGTGCATCGCATGACCGGCATGCCGGCCGAGAAGTTCGGCCTGACGGACCGCGGCCGGATCGCCGAGGGCGCCATCGCCGACCTGGTGCTGTTCGACGCCGAAGGGGTGATCGACAAGGGCACCTTCGAAGACCCCAACCAATACCCCGCCGGCATCCACCACGTGTTCGTGAATGGGGGCCAGGTCGTACGCGACGGCGCAGCGACCGGTGATAGGCCGGGGGCGGTGATCAGGCGCGAGGGTTGAGACCGCGCCATCCAACGCAAATTGCTGCTGGAGATCGCCGGCCGGTCACCGCCCGCCCTGCGATATCGGCGAGCAACGGCTGCGCGGCTGGCTCTTCGATCTGGATCGAGGCGGCGGTCGCAGGCACGTTCGCGCGGAAACAGGTGAATTGATGGACCAGCGGATGATGGAGATCTTCCTTGACGTGCAAGGTGATCTGCCGCGTCAGGGACCGGGCGACGATGCCTCGACGCTGCGCGCGCTGTCGCTCTGCGACGGCCTGCCGGAAGCGCCGCGTGTGCTTGACATCGGCTGCGGTCCAGGGGCGCAGACCATCGCGTTGGCGAACGCCCTGCCCGACGCCGCCATCACCGCCGTCGATACCCATGCGCCCTATCTCGACCGGCTCAAGGCGCGCGCCGACGACGATGCGGATCGTATTACGACGCAGGTAGCCGACATGACGGCGCTGCCGCTCGCCCCGGCCAGTTTCGACCTGCTGTGGTGCGAGGGCGCGGCCTACATCATGGGCATCGATGCCGCCTTGCGGGCCTGGCGGCCGCTTCTGAAGCCCGGCGGCTGTCTCGCCCTGACCGAACTCGTCTGGCTGACCGAGGCGCCGCCCACGGATGCCGCCGCCTTCTTCGCCGAGGAATACCCGGCCATGAGGGGCGCCGAGGCCGTTGCCGCGCTGTTCGAGGATGCCGGCTATGCCCCGCGGGGGCATTTCACCCTGCCGGACAGCGCCTGGTGGGACCAGTACTACACGCCGCTCGCGGCACGCCTGCCCGAAATGGAACGCAAGTACGCCGGCGACGAGATGGCGCAGGCCATCATCGAGATGACCCGGAAGGAAATCGCGGTTCGCGAAAAGTTCGTCGCCAGCTATGGCTATGAGTTCTACGTCGCCCGAAAATCAAGCAGCCAAGCCGTCTAGCGCATGCCGCGCCTAATCCATGCCATAGAAGTCATGGAAGACCGCGATTGGCGCCTCGGTCCATTGCACCGGATAGGGGAAGGCCTGCCAGAGCCGGTCGGGATCCAGGTGCTTCAGGTTGTCGATGAACCGCTCGCGCCGGTCGGATCGCACGTTCTCCGCATGATCGAGGAATTGCCCCCACACGGCACCGCCGTCATAGCGTAGGCGCCCGGTCGCCACGGCGCGGCCGGCCGTGTAGGCGGGGGGAAACAGCCGGCGATAGGCCTCCAGATGGTACAGCCAGGAGACACCTCGCACCCTGGCCGCCGCCGGATAGACGGCCTTGATGTGAGCGAACAGTTGCCGCAGTTCGGCGCGCCGCCGATCGATCTTCTCCCGGCGCAGGGGTCCGATGCCGCCATCGCTGTCGGCGTTGATGAAATGCGGGCGCACAATGCCATGTTCGTTCGGCGGCTCGGAGCCGAAGCAGCCGAATGTGGGCCAGTCCTCGCGCAGGCGCTCTGCCGGCGCCTGAACGTAGAATTCCTGCGTCCAGGCGCGACGCCGCTCCCGGCTGTCGCAGGCGGCCAATCCATCGAGGTATCGACCCCAGTCCGCCGACCCGCCGCCCTCGTCAAAGCGGCCGAGCCCGAAGCGCCGGCGGAAGTTGGTGTAATGGGTGACGGCATCGGCGAATGGGATATCGCGCCGATCCGAGATCGTCTCGGCAAACCGGAGCTGCAGGTCGAAATAGTCCCGCCATCGCCCTGCCCGCTCCCGCCGTTCAATGATCGGGTCGATTGACGCCTCCCCTAGATAAAACGCCCCGAAAGACAATTGGCATCTTCCAGATTTGACAAAGATTGCCAAATACTGTCATGTTCGAGCCGTGGAGGACGCCATGGCGACGATGAATGTTTCCTTGCCCGCGCCGATGAAACAATGGGTCGAAGCGCAGGCCCGCACCGGGCGGTACAGCAACGCCAGCGACTATGTGCGTGATCTGATCCGCCGGGATCAGGAGCGGGCGATGCAAATCGCGCGCCTGCAGCAGCATATCACCGAAGGGCTGGAGAGTGGCGTGGCCGAGGGCTTTAGCATGGATGCCGTCCAAACGGAGTTGGATAGCCGTTAATGCCGGGCTTCCGCGTCAGCAAGAAGGCGCGCGCGGATATCGTAGACATCGGACTTTACACGCAGCGGCGCTGGGGTCGGGAACAGCGGCGCAAGTACCTATCCGGTCTGGAAACCGGTTTTGCACGGCTGGCCGACAATCCCAATCTGGCGGCGGAACGCACCGAGTTCGATCCACCGGTTCGTATCCACCGTCACGAAAGGCATTTGATCGTCTATCGCGCGAAAGGCGACGGCATTCTGATCATCCGGGTGCTGCACGAGAGCATGGATATTGCGGCGCGGCTGCCCGACCGCTGACACCGCACGGAAAGAGGATCGCGTTCGGTTCTTTGCCCGCTCGGCAGGACGGACTTCGAAGGGGCGCCAGCCGCCGCCAAAGCCACGGCCGGCGGCAGGCCGGAGAACATGCCTTCGTCCAACGAACCCCGGATGCTGTATCGTTTGGCAAACCCGCGTGGGCACTTTGATGGGGGCGCAGCCGTGAATGTCCGCAATCCGTGGATCTGCCGTATACCGGCGGCGCCCTTGCGGCAACGGTCCGGCGACCGGCCCGGCGGGCGATCGATCCCCTTGCTGTTTGGCGCGCTTATGTTCGTCGGTTCTCTTCTGCTGATAACACCCTACGCAGCCCGGGCGGCCGAGCGGGCGGTCGATTTGGAATTGGTGCTGGCGGCCGATATTTCCGACAGCATGGACCTGGCGGAGGCCAACCTGCAGCGGGCCGGCATCATCGGCGCCATCCGGCATCCACTGGTGATCCGGGCCATCCAGCGGGGCCAACTGGGGCGCATCGCGGTCAGCTATGTCGAGTGGGCCGGCGCCGGCCATCAGCGCACCATCGTCGGCTGGGCCGAGATTTCCGATGCCGCCAGCGCCGCCGCCTTCGCCGCGGCCATCCAGGGGCAGAGCCTGAATACGGCGATCTGGACCTCGATCAGCACCGCGATCGAATTCGCCGCCCGGGGTTTCGAGGGCAACGGCTATACCGGACAGCGGCGGATCATCGACATCTCGGGCGACGGGCCGAACAACCACGGCAACCACGTGGTTTTCGCCCGCGATCGCGCCATCGGCGCCGGCATCACCATCAACGGCCTGGCGATCGTCAACGACCGCCTCAGCCCCTATGGTTTTCCGCCGCTGCCCGACCTCGACCTCTACTACCAGGACTGCGTCATCGGCGGCCCCGGCGCCTTCCTGGTCATCGCCGACGGCTTCGCCGACTTCGCCCGCGCCATCCGGCGCAAGCTGCTGCTGGAAATCGCCGGCGCCGTGGCGCCCGCGCCGTTGTTATGGCGGGCAACGGCCCGGGCCCGGCCACCCTGCGATGCCGGCGAGCAACAGCTTCGCGGCTGGAATGCCGACGTCGATTGGGGCGCCCGCGCGCCCTTTCGCCAATGAATGTCAATGCCAATACATTCAAGAACGCTACTTAAGCGATCCGGGCCTTACGTGACACATCGTATCGGACACATGGGCTGCCTCTTTTGCCTGTATCGTGTTGCGCTACACGATACAATTTGCTATCTTGGATCATGGAGATCCGAAATATCCGGCATAAGGGCCTGCGGAACTACGTCGAAAAGAACAATGCAAGGGGACTGCAACAAGACTATGTCTCCAAGATCGCCGACATCATGGCGTTTCTCATCGATATGGAAAGCATCGACGAGGTATTCGATCTCCGGAAGTACAAGCCGCATCTCCTGACCGGAGACCGCGCCGGAACGTACAGCTTTCACGTCACCGCCAATTGGCGGATTACGTTTAGGCATGATGTGGATATCAATGAGCTCTATGACGTCGATTACGAGGACTACCACTAACGCGGCAAGGGGTTCGAACGATGGCGATTGAAATAGGCATGAAAGCGGTCCATCCGGGCGGATTTATCAAGCGCTCCGTTTTGCCGGACGATCTTTCGGTCACGGCCGCCGCCAAAGTGCTGGGCGTGGGACGGCCCGCGCTTTCCAACCTGCTGAACGAGAAAGCGTCGCTTTCGCCGGAGATGGCGCTGCGCGTCGAAAAGGCTTTCGGCGTCAAAATGGATACGCTGCTCAGGATGCAGGCACGCCACGACGCCTATCACATGCGCCAGCGCGAAGGCGATATCGCCGTTCGCCCCTACGCATCCGCCTGATTTGCCGATAGGCCAGCAGCAATCGAGCGCAACACGGCACCGGGGGCGCCGGCTGGCCTCGTTCGTCGGCGCGCTCGCCGTCACCGGCCTGTGCCTGCCGATGACGCCCAACGGCGCCCAAGCAGCCGAGCGGACGGTTGATATTGAGCTGGTGCTGGCGGCCGACATCTCCGGCAGCATGGATGTGCAGGAAGCCACCCTGCAGCGGGCCGGCATCGTCGGCGCCATCCGACACCCCCTGGTCGTCGAGGCGATCCGGCGGGGCCAGTTGGGGCGCATCGCGGTGACCTATGTGGAGTGGGCGGGCGCGCTGCATCAGCACACCGTCGTCGGCTGGACCGAGATCGCCGGTGCCGCCGACGCCAACGCCTTCGCCGCCGCCATCGCGGCAAGGGACGTGAACATCGCCATGTGGACCTCGATCAGCACCGTCATCGACTATGCCTCGCACCATTTCGAGGGCAACGGCTATCGCGGTCTGCGGCGGATCATCGACATCTCGGGCGACGGGCCCAACAACCAGGGCGACTATGTGGTCGATGCCCGCGACCGCGCCATCGGCGCCGGCCTCACCATCAACGGCCTGGCCATCGTCAACGACCGCCCCGGCCCTTTTTTCTTTCCGCCGATGCGCGATCTTGACCTCTATTACCAGGACTGCGTCATCGGCGGCCCCGGCGCGTTCATGGTCGTCGCCAACGGCTTCACCGATTTCGCCCGTGCCATCCAGCGCAAGCTGCTGCTGGAAATCGCCGGCGGCGCCCCGCCCGTCCCGCTGTTGCGGCGGGCCGCGGCCCGGCTCCGCCCGCCCTGCGACATCGGCGAGCAACAGGTTCGCGGCTGGATGTTCGACTACGATTGAGCCGGCCGGGCGGCCGCGAGATTATCGGCCGACCGGCTCAGACGTGATGGCTGAACTGGGCGTGCCGGGCATCGCCCATCAGGTTACGGAAATCATCGCCCTTTACCCGCACCACGCTGTCGTGGTCACCGCCTTCGAAGTAGACCTCCGTGAGATCGGCCAGGCAATCGTCCCAAACCGCCTCCATGCCGTAGGCCGCGGCCAAGGGCGGCACGGCGCCCGGATCGCAGTCGGCGAAGATGTCGACGAGCTCGTCTTCGTGGGCCAATTCCAGACGCCGTCCAAAGACATCATACATTTCGGCCTCGGAAAGCTTGTAGGTCGCTGACATCACCGCCATCAGGTAGCCCTTGGCGTCCTTCAGGACCACGGCCTTGGCCATCGCATCCACGGGAACGTGGGCCGCCAACGCCGTCGATATGCTGTCGCCGGTATGGTCGTGGGTTATGACATCGTAGGCGATGCCCGCATCGGCAAGATGCCGTTCCACTTTTGCCGAGATTGTCATCATAATCCTCCCGGCCGCTGGCATGGCGCGACACCCGCGCCATCTCCATGGCCTCGAATGAAACACGCAAGATCGTAACGATAAGCTTGAACTAATATTAGCAACGGTCCGGTCTCACGGGAACGATTAAAGCGCGCTCTCCCGGGCATCGAGGCGGCCGCGCACGACGTCGCCGACGAAGTTCAGGGCCAGTACGGTCAGGAACAGGGCGCCTGCCGGGAAGCCCCAGACCCACGGATGGGTCGTCAAGTCGCTCATGCCCTGGGCGATCATGTTGCCCCAGGTCGGCGCCGGCGGCGGGATCGACAGGCCGAGGAAGGACAGCGCGCCCTCGAACACGATCAGGCCGGAGACCGCCAACAGGGCGATGGAGATCAGCGGCATGGCCACGTTGGGCAGCAGTTCCTGGACGATGATGCGGAAGTCGGAGGCACCCATCGCCCTGGCGGCGGCGACGAAGTCGCGCTCGACGAAGGTCAGGGTGTTGGCTCGGGCGATGCGGATGGCGCCGCCGTTGCCGTAGATGCCGAACAACAGGATCAGCACCAGCAGGTCGGCGCCGACCACGGCCAGCACCACCAGCAACAGGACCAGCCCGGGAAACGCCAGGGTAACGTTGACGTAGAACAGGATGACATGCTCGAGCCAGCCCCGGTAATAGCCGGCGATCAGCCCGACGAACAAACCGATGGTCAGCGAGATCGCCGGCACCGCGACGCCGATGATCAGCGAGACCCGGCTGCCGAACACGACGCGGGAGAAGATATCCCGGCCCAGAGCATCGGTGCCGAACCAGAACCGGCCGTTGGGGCCGACGGAGGTGTTGATGAAATCGGTCGCCAGGGGATCGATCAGGGGCAACCAGTCCGCCGCCACGGCGGCCGCGACCACCAGGCCGAGCCAGCCGAGGCAGAGCCAGAAGAACCAGCCCATCGGCCGTTTGCGCGACGCCCCGGCGGCCTCGCCGCCCGGAAACCGGCCATCGACCGGCCGATCGCCGCCGAGCAAGGTCACCGACGGATCCTCGGATCGATGGCGGCGTACAACAGATCGACGCCCAGGTTGGCGACCACGTAGATCACCGCGATCAGGGTGACCGCCCCTTGCACGATCAGCAGATCGCGAGCGTGCACGGCCTCGACCAGCAGCCGCCCCAGGCCCGGCAGCGCGAAGATCGTCTCGACGATCAGCGCGCCGTTGATCAGCCCGGCGATCTGCAGGCCGATCACCGTGACGATCGACAGGCACGACGGCCGCAGGGCGTGGCGGAACAGCACATGGCCGGGCGGCAGGCCCTTGGACCGGGCCAGCAGGATGAAGTCCTCCTGCAGGGTGGCGATGATGTCGCTTCGGAGCACCCGCATCAGGGCCGGCCATTCCGCCAGGCCGATGGCCACGGCGGGCAACACTAGACTGCGCAGGCTGCCCCAGGGATCGTCGCCGAATTCGACATAGCCGGTCGACGGCAGCCAGCGCAGCACTACCGCGAAGACGATCATCAACAGCATCGATTGCACGAAGATGGGCAGCGAGACGATGCCGAAGGCGGCACCGGTCAACAGCCGGTCGATCGGCCGGCCGGCGCGGTAGCCGGCCAGGATGCCCGTGGGGACCGCCAGCAACAGGGCGAGGCCCTGGGCCATCAGCATCAACTGGCAGGACACCATGAAGCGTTCGCCCAGGGCCTCGGCGACCTGCTGACCGGTGATGTAGGAGCGGCCGAGATCGCCGCCCAGGGCCGCCAGCAGCCAGCGGCCGTAGCGCAGCAGCACCGGGTCATCCAGATGCAGCGCCTGGCGGGTCTGCTCGATCGCCGCCTTCGGCGCCTCGTCGCCCAGCATCAGGGCGGTGACGTCGCCCGGCAGGAGGTTGAGCAGCAGGTAGGTGACCAGGGTGACCGTCAGGGCCACCGGGATCATGTACAACGCCTTCCAGGCGACCCGGCGCATGGCTCGGGCCCGGTCAGTCGCGCAGCCAGACTTCGGCCGCGCGGAAGTAGCCCTGATGCATCATCGGCAGGTTCATCACCCCCTTGCGGGCGATCACGAAATAGGTGTTGCGGCCGCCCAGCAGCGCCGGCAGCTGCTTGTTGTACTCGACCATGAAATCGCAATAGGCCCGTTTGCGGGCGGCCAGATCGCGGCTCTCGCGGCCCTTGGTCAGGGCGGCGTCGAGCTTGGCGCTCTTGATCTTGGAGAAGTTGCCGCCGCTGGAGGAGAGAAACGGCGTGTAGACCTGGTAGTCCGGGTCGACCAGATCGCTGATGCGCCAGAAGGCGATGTCGTACTGGCCGCGCACCACCTCGCCGATGTATTGCGGGCCGACCTGCACCTGGCGGAAATCAGCCTCGATGCCGACCTTTTTCCAGAAGCTCTGGAACACCTGGCCGGCCAGCAGACCCAGCGCCGAGGCGCCGGTGGTCAGGGTGATCTTGACCGGCTTGCCGTAGTCCTTGAGCAGGGCCTTGGCCCTGTCGGGGTCGTATTCGGGATAGCCGACGTTTGGGCAATGCCATTGCGAGGTCGGGCCCCAGATGTCGGTCATCATCTGCCGCTGGTTCGCATAGATCACCTTCTTGACCACGTCGCGGTCGACCGCGTGGGCGATGGCGCGACGGACGCGTATGTCGTCCAGCGGTGGTTTCGCCGTGTTCATCATGGTGATCGCGCCGCCGCTGGCGGAGAACCGCACGACCTGGAATTCGCCCGCCCCTTCGGCCGCGGCCACCTGTTTTTCCAGCATGCTGACGGCGACATCGATGTCGCCGGCCTTCAGGGCGTTCAGTCGCGCCTGCAGGTTCGGGATCTGCTTGAAGACGATCTTGTCCAGGTACTGCCGCGATTTGTCCCAATAGTGCGGGTTGCGCACCAGGGTGACGGTGCTGCCCTGTTTCCAGTCGCTGATCATGTAGGGGCCCGGTCCGATCGGCTTGCGATTGACCTCCGGGCCCATCTTCTCGACGTAGCCGAGCGGCATCACCAGGCCCAGGAAGGTATTGGTGCGGCCGGCCAGGTACGCCGGCGGATAGGGGAAGCGGTACCGGGTCTCGGTCGCATAGTCGTCGATGACGGCGGTTTCCTTCAGCATCGAGACATACTTGGCGAAAGCGTAGTTGCGGGCCGGGTCCAACAACCGGTTCCAATGCGCCGCGACGGCATGCGCCGTGAAGGGTTCGCCGTTGGAGAACTTGATGTCCTCGCGCCAGCGCCAGCGCATGCTCAGGCCGTCGTCGGCGACGACCCTGTCGATGATGCTCCGGGCCACCCACCGACCGTCCCTGGTCGGCTGGTAGGACCGCGGCCACATCAAGGAGGCGACCGAGCCGGTGGCCAGGTTCGGCGTGGCGATGGTGAAGGGATCGAAGCCCTGGACCTCGAAGCCATGGCCGATACGCAGGGTGCCGCCCCGCTTCGGCGCCTCCGCCGCCTGCGCCACGCCGGCCAGCAGGCCGAAGGCAACGGCAATGCTCAACCCGGTTTTCATCATGGCGACGCTTCCTCCCCTTTTGGTGCCCTCGCCATTTTTTTGCAAGGCGTAGGGCGGGAGTTTGCCATAGCCAGGCGCGAAATACCGCATCGCCGGCGCGGCCGGGGGCCAAGGATTGGAAACCGATATGTCAGAAACGCCGCTGACCTATCGGCGCCCGTGGCGCCGATAGGTTCGCCGCCGCATGCCCGGGTGCAAAAAATAGCCGCAATTCCCTGCTAGACATATTCGAAGCAGGAGGGTTTGAAAATGATAGCAGTGGCGACACAGCCAAGTGAGACCAGGACGATCAAGGCGGGGGAATGGCTGATCACCGAGGGCGGCCTGCCGGCATATTTTCTCTACAAACTGATCAAAGGCACGGTCGGCGTCTACGAGGAAGGGGAGAAACTGAGGACGATCGAGGTGACCGGTGGCACGCCCCCTCACTACCTGGGCTTCATGTCGTGTCTTGCTCCCAAGGGTCAGCACAGCCTGTCGGTGAAGACCGAGAGCGACGTTGAAGTGGAGGTGTATTACGTGGACCACATCCGGGGCCTCTTGCGCCATGACGTTTCCGCCGCAACTTGGCGCGACATCGAAACCATGATCGATGTCATCGTCATGGGCGATCACATCAAGGCCCTGCGGCGACATATCGCGCGGAAGAAAAAGGTCGACCTGCGGATCGACGACGGCGCCATTCCAGAAATCAAGGGCGTTCTGGAGGAGCTGGTGAATCTGTACGAGGAGATCATCCACGACGACGAATGCGTGGCGCAGACCGCCGCCTGATTGGTTCCGTACGACGCCCGCCGGGATTTCTCCCGTAAAAGGGGTCAAGCCCTGCGTTTCGCGCGCCTAGTCAACCCATTGATTTTATGGAAAAAATGGCGCGCTGGAGGCGATGAAAGTGCGAACCAGTGGCTCGTCATCGTATCACTTCCCGTTCGCGCCCCGTGAAGCAAGGCCAGCAGCGATAAACTCAGTGCCGACCCCGATGCTCTTGAGCCATCGCGGCCCTCTCAGGCCGGAGTCCACGACGTTTGCAACGCGCCTGATTTATTAATGCGCCGCCGCAGCCAAACCAGTAACACGCAGCCAAATAGCAACAGGGGCAAGGTCTCGGGCTCCGGTACATTACCGATCGGGAGACTGCTGTCGAAATATGTCAGGCGCAATGCCTGCCGCACACCGTCCAAAAAGATGCTGGCCATGAAATCCTCCGGCAGTGCCAGCTCAATCATTGTCAGATCGACAAGGAGAATATCTGCCGTGAAAATGTCGAAGAAGTTACCGAAAATCAGGCTCGACGGGTCCAGAAGGGTGAGATTGATGGTCAGTGTGTCTTGAAGCGTTGCCGTTCCAGTAACATTGATCTGGTCAAACCCCGTGATCGCGGCGTTCACCGCCGTATTTACGGTACTCGGATTTGGGGCGGCGCCATCGACCAAAGTGTTGAGAATTTCAAAATTGATCAGACCATCGAAGGCACTATCGCCGACGAAGTTCAATATGCCCGGTGACGATCCGATATCAACGGTGGCATTGGCGCCGAATACGGCGCCGCCCAGTATCGTGCCGCTGCCAGAGAGGCTGCCGGCATTGAATTCGGCTGGGCCGCCCTGGCTGTCAAGGGTGGCTCCGTTCAGGATTGTCTGGCCGGAATTCTGTATGTAGGCACCCGCCAAGTTCAATTGGGATCCAGTGCCACCTAGTTCCAACAGACCATCGTTGACGAGGCCGGCAGCGGTGTTGAACACGCGGCCACCCTGAATGCTCAAATGGCCCTGGTTATTGGTCAGCGTCGCTTCGACGCCGACGCCGTTAACGGTGAACTGGCTACCGCCGCCGCTCAGCTCCACGAACGCATTCGCGCCGATACTTGTCAGTACGAAACCGTCCTTGACAACTTCCATGGCTGCGCCGCCGCCGCCATCCACCACGCGCCAAGTGCCGTCGGCGAGGTCTCCGCCAGCCTCGAAGTTCAATGCATTCGCGGTTCCCGCGACCTGAACCAGACCGCCGTCCAACGCCTCGATGATACCGTTCGAATTGTTGATATTGCCTGTATTGAACAGCAATGTGCCACCGCCGCTCGCCCGCATGGTGCCAAGGTTGGTGGTCCCCGATGGATGCATGGTGTCAACGGTCAGATCGCCAATAACGTCGACCATGCCTGAATTGTGGAACTCGGCGGATACTCCAACGCCGGCATTCACGGTAATAAAGCCCGTGTTCGTAACATCCACCAGACCGCCGTTCGTGACATCCATGCGGCCCCGGTTGGTCAGGGACGCGAAACGCTGGTTGTTGCCGGTAATCAGCGAGCCGGCATCGGTATCCAGGCTGCCGCCGATTAGCTGGCCGTTGATAAACTGCAG